>JAACDW010000070.1 GCA_009936775.1 Pseudomonadota bacterium | reverse complement strand
GCGAACTCACCATCAGTTACCTGCGCCTACTGCGGCGCGAAAACCGCAACTGCCGAGTCATTGTAGTGGACACAGAATTTGAATCCATCCGCGAGCAAGAGCTACAGCAAAAGTACGGCGTCGCCACCGTAGTGGGAGATTTGACTCTAGGCTTCCTGCGCAAGCAGTTGAAGCTCACTCGCGCCAAACGCGTCTTGCTGCTGGGCAACAACGACTTTCAAGCCTTTGAGGCTGCCACACGGGTGCTGGAAACTGCGCCGAACCTGAAATTTCGGGTGGTCATTCACTGCCAGAATTTGCGCTTTATGCGCACGCTACTGCAAACCTCGTTGGGGCGTCACTGCGTCATCTTCAACCGCTACAACATGGCCGGCATGGCCTTTGTGCGGCGCAGTTTACGCCCGCAGTTTGCCCGCACCGAGGGTTTGGACAATGTGGTTATTGCCGGTTTTGGGCGTTTCGGACAGTCTGTAGTCGAACAGCTCAGACGTATTCAACAACAAGAACTGGCTCATGTCGTGATTATCGACCAGGACGCAGAGCGGCGCATGCTCGTGGTCGAGGAACAACAGCAACTGCAGTCCAACTACGAACGGTCCATTTTGCGCGGTGACATATCCAATCCAGACGTCTGGCGACGGGTTGCCAGCAAGGTCGATTTAGAGAATGACAACACCGTATTCATTCTTGGTACCGGCAGCGGCCGCGACAACTTACGTACGGCCCTATGGCTGAAGCAAAAGTACCCCAAGTCACATGTATTCGCCCGCTCTAACGGCCAGTCGCGCTTCGCCAGTTCTGTTGCTGACGAAAAAGATATCAGCGCATTCAGCATTAACGGTTTGTTGGAAGGCATGATTCCGGTGCGCTGGACCCGCTAACAGGCAGGCGTTGGCGCCAAGTTCTTAACACACCCCTGCGCAACTGCAAGAGGAATCTGGCAAACTGGCATCGGCTTTTGGAGGGGAACCCATGCCTACACTGTCCGTACTGGATCTTTCGCCTATTTGCGAGGGCGGTAATGCTACCGACGCACTGAACAATTCTCGCGCCCTTGCACAACACTGTGAGCGCACCGGCTACCACCGCTACTGGGTTGCCGAACATCACAACATGCAAGGTATCGCCAGTGCGGCGACATCGGTGGTAATCGCCCATATTGCAGCGGGCGCTCGCTCAATCCGTGTCGGATCAGGGGGCATTATGCTGCCCAATCACGCACCACTGATGGTGGCCGAGCAGTTTGGCACTTTGGAAGCCCTCTATCCGGGCCGCATCGACCTCGGCCTTGGGCGCGCGCCGGGCACCGACGGCGTCACCGCGCATGCGCTGAGGCGCACACTGCACAGTGATCCGAATCAGTGTCCGCAGGATGTAGTAGAGCTCAAGGGTTATTTGGGCAACACCTGCCACCCCAGCCAGCGCGTTACTGCTGTGCCGGGATTCGGTTCCAAGGTGCCTTTGTATATCTTGGGTTCTAGCCTATTCGGCGCACAGCTTGCCGCGATTCTCGGCCTGCCCTTCGCCTTCGCCTCGCACTTTGCGCCAGATGCAATGATGCGAGCCATCGACCTCTATCGGACGGAATTTGAGCCATCAGAGCAGTTGGAAAAACCGCATGTGATTTTGGGCTATAACGTCTGCGCCGCCGCAACCGAGGAAGAAGCCGCACTGCTGCGCTCGTCGGGCCTACAGGCCTTTCTGAATCTGCGTCAGGGCAAGCCCGGACCATTACCCAAACCCGACCCTGACTTTGATAACAAGCTCACAGCAACGGATCATGCTTTGCTGCAGCAGGTGAGTCCGGCCTCGGCGGTGGGCACCATGACCACCGTACGCACTGAGGTACTGGCGTTTCTGCAGCGCACCGAGGCCGACGAACTCATCGTGGTATCGCAGATTCACGACCACGAAGCGCGCTGCAAAAGCTACACTATTGCGTTTGAGGCCTGTGCTGGGCTGTAGGCCCGCCAGACCCGAAAAAACAGGCCCTCGGTGCAAATTTGGGTTACTGGCTTTGGTTGTAAGCGCTCGATACCAACCCTCTTTATAAGCCCCTCTTTACAAGACCTTTTTACAAGCTTGGATTGACCAAGAATTTCTGCCCTGTCGCCTGCAGCGCGTAGGCTTTTAGCACGTTCAACTCCAGGGCCTGATCAAGGGATATCTCCTGTGCGTAACTGCTGGCAAATGTGGTCTTGATTTCATCCGCCACACGCTGTCGCAACTCACCGGCACGTTCGCGCCCGACCTTTTGCAGGAAGGGTGTTAGCAGCCAGCCGCCAACCCCCCACTGCATACCATAGCTACGGGTCAGCGTGGTGGTGCGGCGCTCCAAGCCGCCGTAAATATAGACCTGCTTGTCTTGGGTAGAACCGTAGCGACTGTATTCGGTTGCGGTTTCATTGGCCGCAGCTTCCATGGCCACCAAAATTTGGTTCGCCAGTTCACCGCCACCGGTGGCATCGAAGGCCAGATACGCGCCAGTGGCGACCACAGCATTTTTCAGGTCCTCGGCGAAGGTTGGCTGGCTGGAATCACAAACATGGCTTGCTCCCAAATCGCGCAGCAGTTGCGCCTGCTCCGGCTTGCGCACGATGTTGACCAGATCAACGCCGTCAGCGATGCATATTTTTTGTAGCATTTGGCCTAGATTGGATGCGGCGGCGGTATGAATCAGCGCAGAGAAACCCTCGCGGCGCATGGTTTCCACCATGCCCAGCGCAGTCAGCGGATTAACGAAGCACGAGGCACTTTCGCGCGGGCTGACGCCATCGTTCATTACCAGACACTGACTCAAATGCAGAGTCCGATACTCCGAGTACATGGCTCCACCGAGCACACCTACCGTCTTACCGAGCAGCGCCTGAGCCTCGGCGCTGGCGCCAGCGGCGACCACCACCCCAGCCCCTTCGTTACCGACGGGCATGGCCTCGTCGAAACGGGCTTTGAGCATCGGCAGAATATTTTCTGGCACGTCTGCCTCGACATGATTAGCACCCACCGTTTGCGCATTGCCAATATCCGCCATGCCCAGCAGCAGGCCTAAGTCGGATGGGTTGATAGGTGATGCCTCGATGCGCACAACGACTTCGGCGTCGCCGGGTGCGACAGTGGGCGTTTCGCCGATCGTCAGTTGCAGCTTACCGCTCGAGGTTACACAGGACAGCAGTTGTCGGCTTGTTGCGGGCAGTTCACTCATCGTCTCTCTCCGTAAAATGGACACGGAAGCATAAAAGATCTGCTTGCAGCTGTCTGCTCCGTCTCTAACTCTCGGGTGCGGCACCTGTACCAATCCGTGCAGAACTCATAGACTTTGATCTGTGGACGCTCTAACCATTAACGACATTAAGGCTCTGTTTCGCCAAGCCAGCAGCGCGGAGTTAGCGCTACCTGATCTTGCGCCAGTAGACTGGGGCATCCTCGACTATCTTGGCTGGATTCACCCCTCTGGTAGCACTGCTTGCGTCGTAATGCCGGTGGCCGGGGATCTTCGCGGTCTGCGCCTGCGCCGAGCACACAATGCCAGCGCCCGGCCACGCACTCGCATGTGCTCTTGGTGCCATCATGTGTATCGCAGCCGAGGCACGGCTTTGTTCAGTGTCTATGTGGCAGGCTCAGACGGTCGCCGCAGTATCGGTAATCACATTTGCCGTAACCTTGACTGCAGCCTGCGCATACGTAACTTAGTCTCCGACCCGCCTACCTACTTGCCCGAGACCCTACATATCGAGGCCAAAGTGCGGCGATTGGAAAATTCGATACTGACATTTATGTCCAGGGCCAATGTGCTGGCCTGAGCGGCGCAGACAACGTCCTCGACATTTCGTAGACCTACGTGGCAATGCCGCACCAATCAAGCTGAAATACCACCTGTTGGCAGCGCTGTTAGCCGCCAGCATACTGACGCCCTAACCTTGCATCGGATCTGCACCAACCCGGTAGGCTTAAACAACGAGAGAAAGCACATTATGGAACTCGATACATTCCGCGAAGAAACGCGAGACTGGCTGGAAACAAACTGCCCTCAGGAGATGCGTCTCGGCGCCATTCACTTCGAGGACGCTTACGCGCTTTACCAAACGGATACGGCCATTGAGTGGCGCGATCGCGCGGTCACGCGGGGCTGGACGGCTCCATCATGGCCAGCCCAGTACGGTGGTGGCGGTCTCAATGCTGCGGAGCAAAAAGTTCTGGCCGAGGAAATGGCGCGCATCAAGGCACTGCCAGCCGCGACGGGTATGGGCTTAGCAATGATTGGTCCGACTATCCTTGAGCTGGGCACCGAAGAACAGCGCCAGCGTCACATTCCAAAAATCATCACTGGCGAAGCCCAGTGGTGTCAGGGTTATTCGGAGCCGGGGGCTGGGTCTGACCTGGCCGGCCTGCAAACCAAGGCGGTCTTGGATGGCGATCAGTTCGTGATCAATGGCCAGAAGATCTGGACCAGTGGCGCGCAATACGCTAACTGGATGTTCGCCTTGGTGCGGACCGATCCAAGTGCACCAAAGCACGAAGGCATTAGTTTCGTCGTGTTACCAATGGATCAGCCCGGTGTAACGGTGAAACCCATCAAACTCATTTCAGGCAGCTCACCGTTTTGCGAAACCTTCTTCGACAATGCCATTGCCAAGCGCGAGGACCTGATCGGCGAGATGAACAAAGGCTGGAGTGTGGGTAAGCGCCTGCTGCAGTACGAACGCAATGCCACCACTCGCGCTAAGCCAAAGAAAAAAGCTACGACCAAACCGGTACTCAACGTCTATGCCAGCACTGCCAAGCAATACGCTGGCGAAGAGAGCCAAGGCCGCATTGCCGATGCCGATTTGCGCGGCGACGTGCTAGCGCAGGTGATGAGCGAGCGTGCGCTGGCGCTGACTACTGCGCGCGTGGTTGAAGAAAGCCGATCTTCCGGTGCACCCGGTGCTGCGACTTCAATCTTCAAAATGGTCGGCTCATCACTGTCGAAATCCGGTTCTGAGCTAAAGTCCAGACTGCGCGGCACTGCGGGACTGGTTTGGCAAAGTAATGAGTTCTCGGCTGAGGAATTGGAGTCTACCCGCAGTTGGCTGCGCGATAGAGCGGTCACCATTTATGGCGGCACCAACGAGGTTCAACAGAACATCATTGCCAAGCGCGTTCTCGGCCTGCCCGACTGAGCCTTAGTGCGCGCTGTCGAAGGCCACAGAGCCGCCAATTAGGGTGGCTCTGACGCCCACTGTCTCTGGTCGATCCCTGCCTTGTGCCCAGCGCTTTTGCAAAATACACAGATCCCCTCGCATCCCCAAGCGCACCTTGCGCGCCTGCATCAGCGTGCGCGACTGGTCAAGCATGGCAGACGGGGTAAGATATCCCGTCAACGCCTGATCAGAACTCACTCGCTCATGGGCACCCAGCAAAACTCCTCCAGCGCTGCACCGACACGCTGCGGTCGCGATATTTTGCCAAGGGCTCACCGGTCCATAGGGCGCATCGCTGCTTGCGACAACTGTAACCCCACGAGCGCTTAAACCGGCATAACGATACAGGCACTGCAGCTCGCGCTGCTGCAGATCTGCCCGATATTGATCGCCCTTGCTGTAGAGAAACCCAGGCTGGGTGATAACCGGTAAGTTTCTCGCTGCCAGCTCATCCGCCATCGCATCTTCGATCACCGCACCATGCTCGATGCGATCAAACCCTTGCTCAATAGGCGCGGCCTCCGTCAACGCCGCGAGCGCGAAAACCAGCTCCAAATGTGTGACGCAATGAAAGGCAATGTTGCGACCGCGGCTGCGGGCCGCATTGATCCGCGCGACCAATTTTTCCAGCGCTGGCAGTCGGTCCTCGTCCAGTAGAACTTTCAAATACCCCTCTTCTAGGCTGTCGTCGCCCATAAGGCTAACCTGCTGCAACAGCACACCGTCTTGGTGCAGCCGCTGCAGGTCGGCTGCGCTTTGCTGGGTATTCGTTGCCGACGTGTCAGTAACTGCGACAATGCCAAGGCTTGCGAGCTGCCGCGAAAATGCAGCCATATCAGGTGTCGTGCTGGCACCAATTGCATCTAACTGCCGGGCCATCAGTGCATCGTCGCGAACAATGCAGCCCGTCGGTTGGCCGCAAGCATCGCCCTGCACACTATCTAAGTGCGCAAACGCGCCAAGGTCTAGAGCCTGCACTGCCATGGAGTTGCATACCCACAACTTGCCGCTGCGATGCTGAATCCGCAAGGGTCGATGAGGGCATAGCTCGTCGAGCTGCCAGCGATCCAGCACACCAAGCTGTTGTTCGTGATAGTCCACGCCGCGAATCCAGCCGCTCCCCGGAACGTTTGCCAAACGCTCAACCAAGGCCTCACGGCATTTCGCCAACGATCCCGCGCTCACATTGCAGCTGACCGAGCCTTGGGCCGCCGCCGCCGCAAATAGATGAATATGATGATCGTGCAGCCCGGGCAGTATTTCACCGCCGCCTGCATCAAGGACGGTCTCATTGGGCATCGCGTTTAACCGCGGGGCTATGGCCTGAACGATCGCGTCAACGCGCACATCAACCAAACTACCTTGCAGCCACGCATTTTGGATCAACATCAGTCTACTGTCGCCTTGGATCGTGGTTGTAAGCAACAGGACAGGCAAGCTTTAGCCCAGTTTGCTGAATCTTGTATCGGCATGCCGCTGCCACGCTATGCATCGACAGGTCCAACCTGCCGCTGCGCCCCTGAGCGAGAGCATTGGCCACGGCCAGTGCTGCAAATGTTCCGGTAAGCGGATCAGCGACTGCATCACCAACAAAGCTGGGCTGGGACAGCTCATCCCACTGCAGGAGCTTGGCCGCCGCAGCAACATCATCGCCAAAGCCAATCCAATGCCCAGCAGGCTCAATGCGCCCATAGGCAGTAATGGCAAGCCAAATTTGGGGCCGAGTGACCACTAGCGCCTCGCGGTTCAAACCTAGTCCCAGCAAGGCCCGCGGCCGCGAAGCTGCAATTACTACGTCAGCGTTGGCAAGCAGACGAGCCAGTTGCTGACGCTGCTGGGCATCCTCGAAGTCTAGAACCAGATGCTCATGACCTGTATGCAGTTGGTCATACAAAAGCGGGCTGCCCTGACGCGCACCGTCGGGTCGTTGGGTGCTGCTGACCGTAGTCACAGCCGCGCCACAGGCATGCAGCAAATGGGCGCACAGTGGGCCTGCCCAAAGCGCCGATAAGTCAACTACCCTTGCACCCGCCAGCGAGCGCGCAGCCGCAGCATGCGGGTCGTCAGTACATAGGTGATCGAGTTTGGGAGTGCTGGCTGCGACAGGCTCGGGGCCGCCAACAAAGGCCAGCGCTAGGCCCATTTCGCGGCCACGGGCTTGCAGTAGCTGGCCCAACTGCTGTTTGAGGGCCGCTTGCAGAGCGCCCCAGTGACCCAGCGGACTGTCGTATTGCAGCCAAGCACAAAGCAATTGCCAGTCGCTGTCCCGAGCTAGATTCAACGCCAGCCAGCCATCGACGCAGCGCAGCAGTCGACAGCTTGCGTTGGCCGATTGCTGCCCAACTGGTGCGATGCCAAGCTCCTTGGCCCTAGCACCCAAGACCCAGCTGGCCGCTGGTAGGGACGCTTGCGGATAGAAATGCGACAGGCCATTTAGGCCCTGATCGACACAGGCAGACAGGTCATCGGCGGGTATACTTATGGCCATGTCAAACCCACACAAATTTGCCTCTGGAAAGGTCATAACGCTAGAACAGTACTGCCGCTTATTGCATAGCCCCATGTTGGCTGAAGAACGCAGCGTTGTCAGCGCTTGTCCTTACTTGGCAGTGGCATTAGAAAGTGGCACCACAGTCGCTCACCCACCGACCCTCGCGACGGCTTGGCGACCAACAACCGTAGTCATCGGCTTCGCCAGCCAGCCCGCGGCTGCGCTGCCAGCGCCAATACAAGAGTTGTTGCCTCTGTTCGACATGATCGCCGATACCACTTTGCCAGCGCACGTACTCGACCGCGCGCTAAACAACATTGGCGCTCAGCCAATGGCCAGCGCAGCCCTAGTCCAGCTGCTGCGCCAAGGTGACACCTTATCCGTTGAGCAAGCATTACAGATGGAGTCGTTGACCTATTCAACGCTACAGCACGGGACTGAATTCGAGGCATGGCTGAGCCAGCAAGGCCCCAAGGACAGTGCGCTGAAAATCGGCCTATCCGCCAATACCATTGATACTCACAACGCCAAGCAGCCCGTCGTGCTTTGTAATCGGGACGACGCCCAACGCCTGCGGGTAACGCTAAATCGGCCCGCAAAACACAATGCCTTCTCTGCCGCGATGCGCGATGAATTGCATACCGCGCTGCTGTTGGCCGAGGCTGACACCTCTATTGAGGAGGTCGTCCTAGCGGGTAACGGCCGCTCTTTTTGCGCCGGTGGCGACCTCGACGAATTCGGCTTAGCCCGCGACGCGGCCCAAGCTCATCTCACCCGCACCACTCGCTCTCCCGCGCTTTTGATCCATAGCATTCGGCATCGAGTCAGCGCTCAGCTGCATGGGGCCTGCATAGGTGCTGGCATTGAGATGACGGCTTTCGCCGCGCACGTTGTTGCGACCTCAGAGGCGTTTTTTGCCCTACCCGAGGTGGGCTTTGGATTGGTGCCGGGCGCTGGGGGCACGGTAAGCGTACCCCGCCGGATTGGTCGACACCGAGCGGCGGCCCTCGCCCTCAGCGGTCAGCGCATCGATGCGCCCACGGCCCTGGCGTGGGGCTTAATCGACGCCATTGCATAGCGCGGTCGCGACACAATAACGTTACTGCGACTGCTCCACGAAGGCGGCCTTGACCACCCGGCGCAGCAGCTTGCCGGTTTCGTTGTAGGGAAGCTCGTCCCATATCTTCACATGTGCGGGCACCCGGGAACTGCGCAATTGTGACTGCACCAGATCTTTGAGCTGCTGCTCATCAATGCTGGCCCCAGCCTTTGGCACTACTGCCGCGGCTACCGCCTCACCCCACTGTTCGTCCGGCACACCGACAACGGCAGCATCCGCAACCGCCGGATGCGTAAGCAAGACATCCTCGATTTCTCCAGGTGAAAGGTTTTCACCGCCACGCACGATGACATCGTCAGCGCGCCCCTCTAAGAACAGATAGCCCTCATCATCCATGCTGCCGGCATCTCGGGTCGCGAACCAGCCGTCGGCGTCTACTACCGAGCCCTTGCCCTCGTACTCACCAGATACCTGCTCACCGCGCACATAAATTTCGCCACGCTCACCGGCGTTCAATACCCGGCCCTCCTCGTCACGGATCTCGATTTCCACACCGGGTAATGCTTGGCCCACCGACACTAAGCGCCGCCGACCGGCTGCGGTAGTACTCGCCACCGCCTCTCGATGGGCAGCTGGACCGAGCACGCAAATGGTCGAACTGGTTTCGGTCAGGCCGTAAGCATTGGAGAAATCTGTTGTCGGGAACAGTGTCATCGCTTTTTCAATTACGCTAAGCGGCATTTTACCGCCCCCGTAGGCAAGGCTATTCAAATACGGCATATCTGCCTGAGCGACACCTTGAGCTTCTAGGGTTTGCACAATACGCGCCAGCATAGTGGGTACGACAAAGGCCGTGGTCACTTTATGCTGCCGCGCCAGTTCGATCCAACGCTCTGCGCTAAAGTTCGGCAGCTGAATCACATGACGACCTGAATAAACCGAACTCATAATCGCCGCAATACCGGCAATATGGTACGGCGGCACACAAACTAGAGAAGCGTCACTCTCTGGCGCGCTGGCAAATTCTACCGAACCAAGAATGTAGCTCACTAAATGCTTATGCCGCAGCACTGCCGCCTTGGGTTCGCCCGTAGTACCGCTGGTGAAAAGAAGTACAGCTATCTCGTCTGGATCCATGGCCCACTCACCAGCCACTGGCGCTGCGTTCTGGGCAGCGTCAAGGAATGCATCGGTGCTCACCGCATGCACGCCATCCAGCCCGCCGAAGGCATCAACTCGGTCAGTCGAGGTCACAAGATAGGCAGGAGTCACCCGCTTCAAGAGTGCCGCTATTTCCTCATCGGTGAGGCGATAGTTCAGCGGCACGTAGGGCACTCCGGCCCACGCGCTGGCAAACAGACCTAGGGGTGTCCCCAGATTGCTGACATCGAGCTTAGCCATGCGGCTTGAACCTTGAGCGGCAATAGAGCCGGCTCGCAGCCGGGCGGCTTCGAACAGCTCACTGTAGGTGTAGGTCAAACCGCGTTCACCGTCGGTAAACGCCGGGCGATCGGGGAAAGCTCCGCTGGCCATTTCCAGCAGCATCATGACATTCATTGCTGTCGCCTAGTCTGTTTTTGGTAACTGCTTGGTATCTTTTTGCAGCATCAGTTGGCCATTCACGGCCAAGCTGCCATCGCCTGCTTTGACACACAGCACTTCGAGAGACTCATCCTCGGTGATATAGCGTTTGCCCATGGCAATACCCACCGCGTGATCCGGGTGGACTGCTGCGCCCGCTTCGCCTTCGCCGCTTGGATCGATCATGGCAACTCCGCCACAGGTCAGTTCTACATCAGCATCAGATGCTGCTACCACCATAATTTCACCGGCGCATACTGCGCTCTTTAAACGACCACCGGTTTTTAGCGTAGGCATGTTTTCTCCCTAAAATTTTAAGATGGCTAATTCTAGGACTTGTCGGGTTCCTTGACAAAGTGTCTCGGTCATACGAACTTGCGATTCAGCAACGAAAGCATACCCAAGGAAGAGAGACTATGCGCATTTCCATATCCATCGGCTCGGCATATTACAACGGTGAAGAGTGGGATAGTTTGGTGGACTACACTGTCGCCGCAGATCGTATGGGAGTTAACGAAGCTTGGTCCGCAGAAGCCTGGGGCATGGACGCCATTGTCCCCTTAGCTTATTTGGCAGCGAAGACCGAAAACATCCGCCTAGGTACTGGCATCATGCAAATCAGTTCTCGCGTGCCTTCCATGATGGCGATGACAGCGCAAAGCCTTGACACGGTATCTAACGGCCGATTCAACATGGGTCTTGGTGTCAGTGGTCCGCAGGTAGTCGAGGGGCTGCACGGTGCATCTTTCGCCAAACCCCTGTCCCGACTTCGTGAATGCATGGCAATTTTACGTATGGCCCTGAACGGCGAGAAGCTGCAGTACGATGGCGAACACTACGTGTTGCCGAAACCCGGCGGTGAAGGCAAGCCAATTCGACTGTCGCAGCCACCACGACCCAACCTGCCCATATATCTGGCCACACTGGGTCCTAAGTCACTGCAGATGACTGGCGAATTGGCTGACGGCTGGTTGGGTACCTGTTTTTTACCGGAGCAAGGGCATGTGTTCTTGGATGACTTGCGGGCAGGCGCGGCTGCGGCAGGCCGCAGTCTGGCGGATATTGATATTCAAACCGGCGGCTACTTCGAAGTCAGCGATGATGTCGAGCGTTTAATTGCCGCACGTAAGCCTGCCATGGCCTTTACCTTGGGCGGCATGGGGTCTGCGAAAACTAATTTCTATAACGACGCCTACTGCCGCGCGGGTTACGAAGACGACGCCAAGGCCGTACAAAGCCTGTGGATCGACGGCAAGCGTGATCAGGCCGTGGCTCGGGTGCCCGATGAAATGGTCTTGCTGACCAATCTGATTGGTACTGAAGACATGATCCGTGAGCGACTGCGTGCTTTCCGCGATGCGGGTGTGAACACATTTCGCTTAGCCACTGGCGGCGAGAGCTGGCAGGATCGGACCTCTGCCCTAGAGGAGGCCACTGACCTAATACAGCGCGAAGCGAAGGCGTGGGCCTAATACGGGCAACGCGCTAACCTAACCTCACTAACCCGGCAAGAGATCACCAATATGCGATTGGGCACCATCTTCTATACCGACTTTGAAATGCTTGATGCTTATGGGCCACTGCAAATGTTCGGCGCACTCGGCGACAAAATCGAACTGGTCACCATCGCCGAACAGGTCGGCAATGTCGCGTCCTCAGCGGGTCCGAAAACGGTTGCCGACTATCGCTATGCTGACGCGCCGGAGCTGGATCTAATCTTGATACCTGGCGGCATCGGCACCATTGCCGAACTGCAGAACGAGGCTTTGCTGGACTTCCTCAAGCAACGCTGTCCACAAAGCCAGGTAACCATGAGCGTGTGTACCGGGTCCGCGCTGCTGGCCAAGGCCGGTTTGCTAAACGGTCTGGCGGCCACGACCAACAAGATGTTCTTCGAACTGGCGCGCAGCCAGAGTGACCTTGTGCAATGGCAGGAAGCGGCGCGCTGGGTGGACGCAGGCCAATACGTAACGTCTTCCGGGGTTTCTGCGGGCACCGATATGGCACTGGCTGTTATCGAGCGGGTATTTGGCAGTGAGCTGGCCGAGCAGGTAATGAACTACACCGAGTATCAATGGCACCGGGACGCCGCTAGCGATCCTTTCGCGGCACGGCTGAATCAGGGCGTCACACAGCAATAGAGGCGCGCAGTCAGAAAAATATCTTAAGCGTCCTACCCGCTAGCGCTGGCAGGGCATGTCGGTTTCGTAATTTTTATTTGCTATGGGAGGGACTATGTCTGATCGGCTAAAGGGAAAGGTGGCGTTAATTACTGGCGGCACCAGTGGCATTGGCGCCGCAACCGCTGAGCTTTTTGTCAAAGAGGGCGCCACGGTGGTGATCACCGGACGGTCCGTAGAGAAAGGCCAAGCCTTAGCCACAGCGCTGGGTGAACATGCGAGTTACTTTGAGGCAGACATCACCCAAGAGGAGGCAATTCGCGACTCTATTGAACAAACCGCAGGGACCCACGGCCGACTTGATGTGCTGTTCAACAATGCCGGAGGACCCGTCGGCGCGCCGCTGGAGAAACTGAGCCAAGAACACATCGACTACGGTGTAAAACTGCTGCTATCCAGCGCAATTTTAGGCACCAGATACGCCGTGGCGCCAATGCAGGCCAGTGGCGGTGGCTGCATCATCAACAATTCAAGCATTGCCGGCCTGCGCTACCGTCAAGGTGATTTACTTTACTCGGCGCTCAAAGCGGCACTCACCCACTATACCCGCATGGCAGGTATAGAACTCGGTGAGCACAACATTCGTGTCAACTCGATTTCTCCCGGCGCCATCGCCACGCCAATTTTTTGGGGCGGCTCGGCTCGAGCGAATACCCTGAGCGACGAAGAGAACGAACGCAAAATGAACAAACTGCAACAGAGCTTGGCGCGATCCGTACCGCTTCAAAAAACTGGCGTCGCCGATGACATCGCCGAGGCTGCGCTGTATCTGGCCAGCGATGCTGGCCGCTTTGTTACCTGCCACGATTTGGTGGTAGACGGCGGCCGCACGTCGATGTTCCACGAGCCTAGTTAGGCCCTTCTACAGCCTACCAGCCGCTCGTGCTAGCGGCTGGTTGCAGCAAAAGACCACCAATGCTCTGGACGCGGCTGATCGACGCCCATGCCGGTTTTCGCCGCACGGGCACGCCAAGCACGATCAAGGGTTTCGGGCTGTAGCACCCGAGAGAGGCGCACCGGGTATATGTCACGCCCAATCCGAATTCTAGCGTCTGCATTGACCAGCGCCCGACCCGACCAGTACTTGCCGTCGCAGCGCGCGCAGCTCAGGTACATGGCGCCGCCTGCATCCGCCATGCAGTTAAGATTAACCGACCATGGGATAATCCCCTGTACCTCAATTTGGCAGAGCCGTTCGTCGTTCGCAAAAGCCCAGTCTCCAACCGGTGCCGTAACCGTATTGCCGGACAGCACCGTGCCGGGAATGCGCTCGCAGGGGCAGCGCACCACAAAGGTCATCAGCACGGCCAGTAGCGCAATAGCAAACAGCGCGCCGAGTAGCGTTTTTACGTTCACTGATCCAGTTCGACTGGCAAGCTTACGCATAGATCAGACTCGTGCCTCAGGCCACAGACGCAAAAAGTTTTCGCTATAAAAGGCATCGCGAACGGCAGGCTCGGAGTTCGCCAAAAAGCGTTCAAAGCGGCCGATAGGATCCTTGGTGCCCTCAAGGTGAGGGTAATCGCTTGAGAAAAGATACAGGTCCGGGTGCGAGTCCTGCATCAAATAGGCGACGTCTTCATGGGAGAAGGGGGTGAACGCCATTTGCTCAATCAGCTGTTGAGATGGAGCACGCTCAAAGCGCACCGACTCATCAGAACGACCGTAGATTCGTGTCACCCAATCAAGCCGCCGACACAACTCTGGAACCCACCCGGCACCCAGTTCCACCGCAGCACCGCGCAAACCCGGATGACGCTCAAATACCCCATCGAGCAGCAGTACGCTCAGAAACATTTCCGGGGTCTGATGCAGTACGGCCGCATCCTTGGTGCGCACATTCTCACCACCGCCAAGCCAGTCCTTCACCGGAG
Organism: Pseudomonadota bacterium; assembly: GCA_009936775.1. Lineage (GTDB taxonomy): Bacteria > Pseudomonadota > Gammaproteobacteria > Pseudomonadales > Azotimanducaceae > UBA4421. The sequence goes on along the minus strand of JAACDW010000070.1, from coordinate 16,516 downwards.
CGCGGCCGTTGTTGCCCCAAGTTTTCGATACCTGCAGAGGCGCACCGCCAACGTGCAAGACGAAGGGCACACCGGCTTCAGCCAGCAGTGCCCAAAAACCTTCAAGCTCCACATGTCCCGGCGAGCGATCTAGTGGTGCCCGGTGCGGAACCCAAATTGCCTGCAGACCCTGTTTAATCGCCCAATCAACCTCTTCGATGGCCCGAGCCGGATCATCTAGAGGGACAATACCTACCCCCATCAACCGATCATCGGCAGCGCAGAAATCCAGCATATGCCGGTTATGCGCTCGGGTGGCCCCGTAGCGCAGCAATGGATCTTTCTTACTGCTGGGATGGAAGGGGAAGGCAACCGAGTGAGTGGCGAACACCAGCTGTTTTTTGAACCCCAAAAGGTCCATGGCAGCAGAGCGGTCCTCGCCATTGAATGCCCCCAACGCCTGAATTTCCTTCGAATTCTCTATCAGGGCGTCGCCCATGGCCAGCTGGGCAGCCACATGCTCTTGGGAATGGCGGCCACCTTGATTCATGATCTGGTCGACTTCTGCATCGGTAACCACCGAGGCTGAATAACTGACATTGGGAATGTCATCCCGCAGCGCCGGATCGGCATAAGCCTTCAGAAAATCCGGCAATTCCATGATATGACTGTCGGCGTCGTAGTACGCCCGGTCTGCAGATGCGTAAGCCATGATGTTCCCCCTGATAAGTAGGCGTTAAACATACCTCAATCGTCAGCGCGGCTAAACAGTCGAAACAGGCCTGCTCTCGCAGATTACTGGCGGACAACTTATAGTCAGTGCGCCATTATGCGCTCGGCAACCTAGGCTGGTTAGCATCGGCTACCACCCGCCTACCACCCACGTCACAAGAACAAGGTTTTATCATGCCCACACTTCTGGACATTCTTTGGCAGCTTCATCAACAACCCGACAGCGATCCCGGCATGCTGTTCCAGCACGAGATCAGCGCTGACGAGGGTCAAACGCTGCAGTTTCAGCTGCTGGAGCGGTGGCTTAATGAGGGCGAAGAACTGGGCGGCTGGAAGATCGGCATGACCTCGGGAGAATCCAGAGACGCGCTGGGATTTGGTGTGCGACCTTCAGGCTTTGTGCTGAAAAGCCGCATGTTCACCAGCGGTGCCAAGGTGCCTCGGGCAGAATTATTCACTGGCGGCGTCGAAAACGAACTGTGCTTTGTTGTTGGCAGCAGCCTTGGCAACGGTGCCACCGCTGCCAGCGCGAAGACCGCCATGGCTGGCTTGGCTCCAGGTTTCGAGATCAATCAAAAGCGGCTACCGCCCGGCGCGCCGGCTGGCCTGCGCATCGCCGACAATTTATCGAATTGGGGCATCGTGTCTGGCACGCCCATATTGGACGAGCAACTCAGCGCCGACCTTGCCGAACTGGTTGTGACGTTGACCGAGCAAACTGCAACCGGCGACACGATTATTGAACAGGTCAGCAGCGCGGGCCATATGGACCCACACTATGACTCCTTGGCTATTTTGGCCCAGCGGCTCGCCGACTATGGCCACTCGCTGGAGCCGGGCCAACGAGTGATTACCGGCGCCTACGGCAAAACACCGTTCGCAGCGGGCGCTTTCGCAGGCGATTTCAGCCTCGGCATCGGCCGGGTCGAACTGCAGCTTACTGCAAACTGACGGCTCTGCATGGGTCAAGATCGTATTCAACCTTTGACGGTTGAGCTATTATCGAAGACAGGATGGGCACCCAAATTACATAACAAAAGGCGGACTCGTGGCAGAGCAAAGCACCAAACCAGGACCCACACGGTTTTCACTATTGACCAGAGATACAGCGCTAGCAGCAGCGGCGATCTCGCTGTGGGCTGCAGCGGATACTTGGTATCTCATCTCGGGTATCGGACTGGCCCTGGCCGTGAGCGTTATCGATGCCATTTTCGTCGGTTACGTGCTGGGCGCACTGTTTCATGAATGGGGCCATTACACTGGCGCAAAGGTTTCGGGAGCCAGCGCCCCCCGGGTCAAGCCTAAGGGCACATCACTGTTTCGCTTCAATTTTGATATGACAACGAACACCCAGCGCCAATTTCACTGGATGAGTTTTGGTGGTTGGGTCTTCCACTGGGGACTGCTAGCCATTTTGATTCTCGCACTGCCTTTCGACACCATCGGCCAAGTAGCACTGGCCGCTTCGGTCTTCGGTTTCGTAATCTATGCCACGGTTATTGAAACCGGTATTTTGCGCCAAACCATGGGCGGAGCCGACCCGGCCGAGACCTTGGGCCAACTGTCGGCTGAAACCTTTCGCCAAGCGGGCGTTGCCGGCTCGGTTGGCGGTTTGTTCGTGCTGGCTACACTGAGCTAGAGCAAGGGGCCAGCAGCGCAGCGACGCCAGCAAAGCCATATCGCCGTGGCGAACTTAGCGCTGTTTAGTTCTAAGATTCATTTCAGGGCCGTCAAAATCGCAGCCGTCGTGGGCTGCGTATTGGCCGCGATCAATCACGGCGATAGTATTGCAGCCAACCAGATGACCACAAGCGCTTGGCTCAAGGTAGCGCTAACTTTTTGTGTCCCTTACGCTGTTTCTTGGTATTCATCGGTTCGGGCAAAGGACTGAGGAAGCACTTGCGCCCACCTCTGCTGCCACCTCTCAAGGAGCATCCGGCCGCCCACACTCTAGGCATTCACACCGGCTTCAGTGACTGGGTCCCCGGCAACTCTGACATGCCGCATAATGCGCGGTAGCGAGTAATCGTATGGCCGCGCCCGGTGCAGTACGCAGCGATTATCCCAAAGCACCAAATCCCCCGGCCGCCAGGTATGCGCAAAAACCCTTGGCGGCTGGCAGGCGAACTCCACCAGACGACTGAGCAAGGCTTCTGAATCCGCCTCGCTCATACCCGGAATACCAAAGGCATGGCGGCCGATGAACAGCGCTTCGCGGCCTGTCACCGGATGCACCTGTACCAGCGGTCGCAGAGGGATTTGCTGGTTACCGAGACCATAGGACGCGCCACTGTTAACGCTATGACCGACCTTGGACTGGCTGTAAAAAAGCGAGTGATAGGCGGCAAGGTCGGCGATTTGCTCCCGGGTGGCCTGATCCAAGGCGTCATAGGCTGCACGCATATCGGCCCATTCGGTTTGGCCGCCCTGATCTGGTACTACTTGGGCCGCCAAAATGGAGGCCCGAGCAGATAGGGGCATATAGGTACTGTCTGTATGCCATCCCTCATTACCTTTTAGAATTTGAAAGTGGTCGCTCGCTTCATCGACACGGCTGCCATCGGCTTTGCGATTGCTGATGGGAACAGACTTTTTGTCCGCAACAAGTCGCTCTAGGTCACCAACACGCTCGCCCATGGCGATGTGCGCAGCTTCGTCGATATGTTGCCCCGGAAATACCAGCACCGCGTACTCGTACCACGCAGCCTCTATATCGCGCCACTGTGCATCGTTCAGGGTATTAAGGTTTACCCCGGTGACTTTGGCCCCAAAGTGACTTTCCGTTATCGCCTCTACTTTCACAGCACCCCCTAAGCCTTGGCTCTATTCTTTAGGCTGATCGCCCGTTGGCGTTAGCTTGTACCAATAGACAGCAGATTTTCCACTGGCTGATACAGTTCCTCAAGATAGGTCACATCGTCTGCTGCCAAATCGATGGCCGCCGCTGCTACAAGGTTGTCCAACTGACTGACCTTGGACACACCAACAATGGGCGCGGTCACTTCCGGCTTGTTCATCAACCATGCCACCGCAATTTGCGCAGGCGTGCACTCGTATTTGCTCGCCACTTCGATGACCCGTTCAGCTATGGGAAAGACATGATCGCCATGGTAAAGGCTTTCCGTGCGCGCTCGGTCCTTGCCCTGAGACCGATTGGTGCTGTCACCGCCAAAGCCACCCTGATAAGAACCTGCGAGAATACCCCGGGCCAGTGGTGACCAAGGCGTAAGCGCCACCCCAGTGCTTGCACAGTAAGGATTCATTTCACGCTCTTCTTCGCGATAGACCAAATGGTGGTGGTTTTGCATGGAGACAAACTGCGTCCAGTTATTCATCTTGGCCGTTAGCTGTAGCTCGGCAAACTGCCAAGAGAACATGGAAGAGCCGCCCAGATAAAGCACCTTGCCCGCCTTTACTGCATCGTGCAGCGCTTCCAGAGTTTCTTCGATGGGCGCTTGGGCGGAGCCGGGAATACCATGGGGATGCCGATGAATCACCAGATGATCGATATAGTCATGGCCCGTGCGCTGTAAGCAAGCATCAATGCCTTCGCGAACATGCTTGCGCGACAGTCCACCCTGATTAGCGCCGCGCCCCATGGGCATGGCGATTTTCGTTGCCAGCACGTATTCGTCACGAGGCAACAGTTCCCGCAGCAGCGCCCCTACCACCTCTTCTGAGGCACCAAGACCGTAAATATCGGCACAGTCGAAATAAAATAACCCGTGGTCAATGGCGGCCTTAACAATGGGCCGGGCTTCGTCTTGCGTCAGCGTCCAATCACCTTGGTGGCCGCGTCCAGGAATACCAAAATTCATCGTGCCCAAGCACAGTTCAGATACCCGCAGCCCACTTTTACCCAGTTGTACCGCTTTCAACATTGTTTGCCCCTCTGCCTATAAGTCACTTACTGATTGCCTTTTATAGCAGAAATTTCCTTCGAAGCGCGGCCGTAGATTTGGCAACAGGCACAGCAAAAAAACCAACATGTGGTCCGACTCGGGTGGTCCGCCGCCTTGCACCCATTCGCGCATCACAAAGACAATGCATGCGTCTATTCCCACCAGCCCACCAGCTTTGTTAACGTGGACGGTTGAAGAATAACGAGAGTTGTCATGAGTCAATCAATCGCTGTAGTCGGCGCTGGTATTTGCGGCCTGTTTACCGGCCTATCCCTCGCCCGCAAGGGTTTCGATGTCACAGTATTCGAGCGCGATGTGCCACCACCCGACGGCGATGCCGAGGAGGCCTTGTTCAATTGGCAACGACGCGGCGCAGCCCAGTTTCGTCACCCCCATGCCTTCTTGGGTCTTATGTGCAGTGTGCTTGGCGAGAACTACCCGGATCTGCTGGAAGAATTGCTCGAAGCTGGGGCACGCAAAATGACCTGTGCGGATATGGTGCCCAAGCATATGGCTGATCAGTACCAGCCCGAGGCAGGTGACGAAAAATTATGGATGCTGCTGTGCCGGCGCGCCACCATCGAAACCGTACTGCGCCGCTATGTTGCGCGAGAGGCCAATCTACGCATTCATAGCCAAACCTTTGTCACCGATGTCATCGTCGAGCAAGGAGCGGCTTCGACGGGGCAGACCACGCTGACGGTTACTGGCCTTGAACTTACCGATCGACAAAACCAGAACAGTAAATCGATACACAGTGCTGATGTGATCGTTAACGCCTCAGGCCGAGCCGATAAATTTTATCAGTGGCTGCAAAACAAGGGCGCGCACATCGAAGAGCAGCGCGACGACGCCGAAATTGTCTACTACACCAGACACTATGAGTTACGCGAGGGCGTCAGCGAGCCGGAGCGCGACAGCGACAATCCGTCCGCAGGCGATTTGGGCTATCTCAAGTACGGCGTGTTTCCCGGCGATAACGGCCACTTCGCCATTATCGTCTGCTTGCCCAACGAGGAGAGTGAACTGCGCGCGGCAGTAAAAGACGGCGACAAATTTGACCAAATTTGCATGAACATCCCGGGCTTGGTGCCTTGGATCAGCCCAGAACAAGCAAGGCCCACCACCAGCCCTTTTGGTATCGGTGAGATCCATGCAGTTTGGCGAGATTACATTCCCAACGCCAGCGCACCTCGTTTGCTTAACTACTTCGCTGTTGGCGATGCTGCTGCGCGCACTAACCCGCTGTACGGACGCGGCTGCAGTACCGGTACTCTGCACGCCCATTTGCTCAGCGAGGTGCTCAGCAGCGAAGCGGATCCATGGCAGCGAGCAAATGTCTTCAGAGCACAAACCGAGGCGGAAATTCGCCCGATCTTTAGCGCCAGCTTGAGTGAGGACAAACGCGGTATAAAGAAAGCTGCAGCCATCAGAGAGGGTCGCGGGGTCGAGACCGCCAGTTCGCTGAAACAATGGTTTGCTCTGGCCTTTGGCGATGCACTGGTCGCTGCAGCGAAATACCAGTTACATGTGCACCGCGGCATCATGCGCACGGTTAACTTAGTTGAGAAACCCGGTATGTTTTTAGAGGACAAAAAAATTCGCAACACGGTACTGCGCTACATGTTGCGCGGTCGCAAACGCAACGCAGCCGCACGAATTGAGCGCGCGGCTAACCGCGAGGACATGATAAGCAGCGTCTGCGACCCGTCCACATAGACAAACTCGCAACAACCATTTTTTAGGGAGACAACCCAAGTGCAACAGATGCAGGACTTATTTTCGGTAAAGGGTAAGGTAGTCGTGGTGACCGGCGGCTCGCGCGGCATTGGCGAAATGATCGCGGCAGGTTATCTGGCCAACGGCGCCAAGGTTTATATCACCTCGCGGAAGGCGGCAGTTTGCGATGCCACCGCAGACCGTCTAGCCGCCGATTACAGCGGCGAATGTATTTCTATTCCTGCGGATATGGCAACCCTAGAAGGCATTGAGGGTTTCGTTAGCGCACTGCGCGAGCGCGAATCTCATGTGGACGTATTGGTAAACAATGCCGGTGTTGCTTGGGGTGCACCGTTGGAGGAATTTCCCGAGGTGGGCTGGGATAAGGTAATGGACACCAATGTGAAGGGCGTATTTTTTCTGACCCAGAAACTGTTACCGCTACTGCAGGCTAATGCCGCTCACGACGCACCCGCCCATGTGATTAACGTAGGCTCGGTAGACGGCATCAAGACGCCAATTTTCGACAATTTTTCTTACGGCCCCTCGAAGGCGGCAGTCCATCATTTGACCCGGGTATTGGCAGCGCACTTAATCAAGCGCCACATAATCGTCAACGGTATCGCGCCGGGACCCTTCCCTACCTATATGCTCAGCGCTGGGGTCGGCGGAGGTGGCGATACAGAAAACACCGACTGGGACGCCTTAGGCCAATCTAACCCTCGTGGCCGCGTTGGTACCCCACAGGATATTGCGGGTTTGGCCATATTTCTGAGCTCACGGGCAGGCGGTTTCACGGTGGGCGACGTAATTACCTGCGACGGCGGCTCGGTCGTTTCCTAAGTCGCACGCTCAAGACCAAAACTGCATCTAGGCCTGACGTTTTTGTAGACTCGGTGAATACATGCTGATGAGACGCTGATCCTGCTGCCAATTTGCCGTGGCAGTGTCAGGCACATTGGCACGCAGCGCCTGTACCGCATCGTCTACGGCTCTCAGCTCCGCCAGCGCCGCCTCGTCCTCGGGTGGTGTTTGTACTAATTGCCCAAGCCTGGTTATCAGCTCCTGGCACTGTGTCGCTGATGATGCGTGCTTGCCTGCCCACGCACAGAACGCCATATATATGTAAAGGGTCTCGCGGATACCGAAATACCCTACCTGTTGTGCATCAAGCGGGCTCTGCACTGGGGTGTTTTCTAGCTGGGCGACCCCCTGACTCATCTCCGCCAAAAAACCACCATATTTATTGGTCAGGGTCAGGCCGGTGGTCTGGCGAGCAATACAATAATAGGCGGCTTGCGGGCCACGGTCGGACTTGATGACCAAATGTGCAAGTGTTGCGCTACAGGCTACCCAAGTTTTGTATCCGCTTACCTGTACTGTACCGCCCGTTACCGCAGCGGTAACGCCGGGCAAGGGCGGCTGTCCTTTGCGATCTTCCGATACTGCAAAAGCCGCCAAGCCGTAGGTCGGTAGCTCGCTAAAGGTATGTCGCAGCGCAGACTGATAGCCGGCAATAAATACCCAAGCCATACGGTCAGCCAACAGCCCGCCCCTTACCGCTTGTTCCGTTAACGTCGGCAGGTGAGCCAGCTGATCTGACCAAAGCGCGCTGAAAGTTTGCTCATCGGCCACCTGTGTCGCCCGATGCTCTGCCAATGCTACGGCATAGCCCAGCATTAGCGCGGCGCTCCGCCGCGCACCTGCAGGCGATGAATCAGCCGTGGATCGTCGCCATGATCGTGGACTGCGTAGTGCAATAGGCATCGGTTATCCCACATCACCAGGTCCCCCGCCTGCCACTGATGCCGTGCCTGATACTCCGGGCGTACGCAGTGCGCGTAGAGATAGTCCAATAAAACCTTACTCTCCTGTCGAGACCAATCCTTAAATTCTCTGGTAAAGGCCTGGCACACATACAGTGCCCGCGCTCCGGTCTCGTCGTGGGTGCGCACTACCGGATGCTCGGCTTCCGACGCCTGATCTGGATCCTGCCCATAAAGTCGAGCCAGATCCTTGGCCGAATGTTTGGCCGTTAATGAATCAACCAGGGCCTTCATGCCGTCGCTTAGCTCCTCATAGGCGTGAATTTGATTGGCAAAGGCTGTCTCGCCGCCCAGCGCAGGGGCTTGCAGGGCATACAGCATGGTGAGTTTGGGTGGGTTCGGATCGTAAGTCATATCCGAATGCCAATGTTGATTTACATCGCGTTTTTTACCCTTATTGCGCAGCTCGATGATATTAGGCTGGCCCGGCAGACTGCCGTAGGGGAAGGGCACAAGTTCACCCCAATATTGGGCAAAGGCAACCTGCTGATCTGGGGTCAACTGCTGCTTGGGAAAAACCAAAACGTGGTACTGACAGAACAGCTTATTCAATTCGGCGACAGCCGCTGCATCTACATTGCTAATATCTATGTCTTCGATAATCGCACCCAAGGGGGCAGACATTTGTCGTACTCGCATTGCTTACCCTAGCAAACCGTTGCTCTTTACTTAACCACAACACGGCGCAATTTGCGCTGTTAAAGCACGCCCAAACTTGCAGCATGAATCGCTGCGCCAGAACCTTGAGCATCAGGGTAGACTATTCCAACATTTGTTCTTGGAGGTGAACATGCCGTTACGCACTAGCACCCAAGGTGCACAGACCGAAATGGTGGAGCACACCGTCGATGCCCGTTGGCTGATGGCCTATGCCGCCAGCTTAAACGACCTGAACCCAAGGTTTATGGACACCACCAAGGCCATTGTGGCCCACCCCGTTTTCCCAGTATGCCTGGAATGGCCGGCTATTTTGGCGACTCGCGAGGCGACGCGTCGTGCTGGCATGAGCGATGCCGAAACAGCCAAAGGCGTGCACGCCACCCACGACCTACACATTTACCGGCCCATTGAACCTGATGAATGTTTGCGCACACAGGCCACCATCATTGATGTGCAGGGTATTCGTCCCGGCGCCGCTTGTGTGATGCGATTGGATACTTGGGATGAACGCAACGAGTTGGTTTGCCAAACCTATCAGACCAGTATTTACCGCGGTGTTGAGGTTGAATCGGATCTGTAGCGCAAGGACCGCACTCCTGTGCCTGCTCCCGCCATACCCGAACCAACCCTGAACTTGGCGGTTGATAAGACCCTGACTCTGCCGATAGCAGGCCACCTAGCCCACACCTATACCGAATGCGCACATATCTTCAACCCGATTCATACCGACCGGCAGGTCGCCCTAGCTGCCGGTTTGCCGGATATTATTCTGCATGGCACGGCGACCCTTGCTGTTGCTGTTAGTGCGATCGTAGACGCATGTCTTGGCGGTAACGCCGCCCGCGTCACCCGGCTTGGCGGTCGGTTCGCAGCCATGGTTTTAATGCCAAGCCAAATCGAACTGCAAATCAGCGAGTTAGAGGGTGGGCGTATCGCCTATCGGGTCTTAAACGCCGAGGGCCAAGAGGCCATCAGTCAGGGCTTTGTGGTGTATCGATAGCCCTGACTGATGATTCGCTTGGACGCTTGCCTATGCTCGCCTATGCTTGCAAAGATCTCTGTGCCTGGGCAGGGGCTTGAGCAAAAGCGTTAGCAATTACTCGGGAACCGACTTAGGCAACCGAATCCAAGTCTTTGACATGATTTTCCTTCAGCGCGTTAATCGACAGCCAAGTCAGCACGTTGGCCAGCGCGATATAGCCTGCAATCCACATTGAACTACCAAACGCTAGAAGCAGACTGGTAGCAATTATCGGCGCAAACCCGCCACCCAGAATGGCACCCAATTGGTAGCCGAGCGAAGCGCCAGAATATCTGACCTGAGTACTGAATAGCTCTGCCAACAGTGCCGCCTGAGGGCCGTACATCATCGACAGACAGATGTGACTTATGGCGAGACCTGCGGTGATAAGCCACCAATTGCCGGTATCAATCATGGCGAACATGACGAAGCCCCATAGCCCGGTGAGAATGGCCCCAAGCTTGTAGATGCCGCGGCGACCATGACGGTCGGACCAAGCGCCGAAAATAAAATTCGCGGGTACCGAAAACATAGTACTGATCAGTACCGCGGTGAGCATATCGGAACGGGCGATATTCAAACCCTCGGGGTCGGTACCATAGGAAATAATCCAAGCGACACAGACATAGAAGGTAACCTGAACACCAAGGAAAGAACCTGCTGCAAGGGAAATTTCCCGCGGATAGGTTTTCAGCGCCTGCAGCACTGGGGAGCGCGGCTTCGCCTCGGCGGGCTGGGAGGCTGCTGCAAGTTCCTTAAAAGCCTCAGTATCTTCGAGCTTTAGCTGTACGTAGAGACTCAGACCAATAAGTAAGACACTGGAAATAAACGGTACCCGCCATCCCCAATCCATAAAGGCCTCGTCGGAAAGGCTGCCGCTCACAGCGAGAAAGGCCAAATTCGCCAGCACCAAGCCAGCGGGGGCACCCGCTTGGGCGAAAGCACCGTAAAAGCCGCGTTGATTCGCCGGAGCATTTTCGGTCACCAGCAGCATGGCACCACCCCATTGGCCGCCTACCGCGAGGCCTTGCACAAAGCGCAAAAAAATCAGCAGCAAGGGTGCCAACGGGCCAATCTGGGCATAACCCGGCAGCAAGCCGATGAGCGTAGTCGCCACACCCATCATCATCAGTGCGGTCACCAACGCAGCCTTGCGGCCAACCCGGTCACCAAAGTGGCCGAACAGTACCCCGCCAATGGGGCGCGCAAGGAAACCCACCGCAAATGTGCTGAAGGAGGCAATTAAACTGACATAGCGCGGCATGTCTTCGGCAAAGAACAGAGTTGGAAACACCAGCGCCGCAGCGGTGCCATAAATAAAGAAGTCGTACCACTCAATACTGGTGCCGCCAAGGGCAGTCATGGCGACGGTACGCATGGAGCGGGCAGTTGGTTCACCAGAAGCAGACTCAGGCTGACTATTGTGCTGGTCGGTCATTGTGCATCAATCCTTAGATCGTCTTGAATGAGGTCTCGGGGCCGTCTTTCGCCCGCGATGCGCCCACAACTCATTCCGGTAGGTGTGCTTTGCATTCGCACGGCACAGCACGCAAACAGGTAATTGAGCAAATGGATTCCCCTCCGCCTTGCTGTTGCGCCATGATAACGCATTGCTCGCAGATGACGAGCCAAACCGAGAACATCCACGGCCATGGCAGGACTGAAATTTTTGCTGGCGACACTGCTCGCGCTGCTGCTGCCTGTTACAGCGGCAGACACGCCCATGCGTATCGCAGTAGCGAGCAATTTTTTTATGCCTATGAAGCAGGCTGTAGCCGACTATCGCCAACAAAATCCAGACGCCGCAGAAGTTACGATAAGCGTCGGCTCCACTGGCAAACTGTTTGCACAGATCCGTCAGGGTGCGCCCTTTGATTTGTTTTTTGCCGCCGACGAAGCGCGCCCACTACGCCTGCACAAAGAAGGACTGAGCATTGGCGCCAATCAACGCTATACCTTGGGTGCGCTGGTACTGTGGCATCCGCACAGCCTGCACGCCGCCAGTCTGACAGAGCGCCTGCACGGCGCAGGGCGAATCGCCATGCCAAACCCAGCGCTGGCACCCTACGGACTGGCGGCCGAGCAAACCCTCAGGAACTTGGGCTTACGCCAAGAGCTAGCGGCCCAATTGGTAAAAGCTGAAAACGTCGGCCAGAGCTACGCCATGGTGGCCAGCGGCAATGCAAGCGTAGGCTTCGTGGCACTGTCTCAAGTGCAACAAAGTGCAATTGCTGCCGCAGCCTACACACGCATACCCGCTGCCATGCACGCCCCCATTGCGCAGCATGTGGTGGCACTGAAAACCGGCAAGCAACCGGACCAAGCCGAGGATTTTCTGGCCTTTTTTCTCACGGAGCGCTAGCTCGGGCAGCGCAGTCTAGCTACCGTTGAAAACCGGCTCGCGCTTCTCAACGAAGGCCTTTGTCGCGTTGCGATGATCTTCAGTCTGACCGCAGTGCACGTGGTGCGTAGCTTCCAGATCAAGACAGTCGTTCAGATCACCTGAAGACATGGCCCGAGCAAAATTTTCCTTCATATAGCGAAAGGCTACTGCCGGCCCCGCCGCCAGCTGGTCGGCAATTTCCCGGGTCTTGGTCGCAAGTTCGTCGGCTTCACAAACCCAGTTGGTCAGCCCCAGTTCTAGCGCCTGTTCCGCGCTCAAACGCTCGGAAAGAAAATACAGCTGACGCGCCTTGGCCGTGCCGATCAGTTGGGACATGAAGAAGGTGCCGCCGTAATCGCCGGAAAAACCCACGCGCGCAAACGCAGTCGTCATAATGGCATTGCTGGCCATAACTCGCATGTCGCAGGCCAGGGCCAAGGACAAACCTGCCCCTGCAGCCGCCCCGGGCAGTGCAGCAATCGTTGGCTTTGGCATGTTGTAGAGCCGCCCGGCGGTAGCGCGTTGATTGACCCGTTGCCGGTGAATGGCGGCATCGATCGTATTGTTGCCTACCGTGCCGTCGCCGCTGGCCGCCATGCCTTTAACGTCGCCACCCGCGCAAAAGCCCTTGCCTGCGCCGGTAAGCACAACACAGCGCACATCAGTGTTCAGCTCGGCTGCAGCCAACTGAGTGCTCAGAGCTGCGGTCATGTCGCCGCTCATCGCGTTGCGTGCTTCCGGTCGGTTCAAAGTCAGCGTGAGAACGCCGTCCTGCAAATCGGCCAGTAAATCTTGGGTTCCGGTGTCGATGTTTGTGTTCACTGTGTGCTCCTCCTATTAGTTGCCCAAGGAGCTTACCAAGACACAAAAAAATGCAAAGGCCACTAAATCGATCCAGCCGCAGTGCTTGACCTCAAAGAAAACTTGGCTGAGTCTCTTTTTGCAAATCCCGCCCAAAGAGGCCAACTATGCAGTCGTTGTCCGCGGCCCTGACCCTCACCATGACCATGCACCTATTGACAGTCGCCCCTGCCGCGGTGCTTGGCACATTCTTGATGCTTGGCGGCAAAGGCACTCGCAGCCACCGCCTGCTGGGGAGGCTTTATATGGCCCTAATGCTTACAACAGCGGTCATCAGTCTGTTTATTCCGGCCGCCGTTGGGCCGCAGTTTATTGCTCACCTTGGTGCCATCCACCTGCTGTCACTCGTCGTCATTTACTGCGTACCCAGAGCCTATTTCGCGGCGCGAGCGCACAACATCAGGGCTCATAAAGCCGCGATGATGGGCGTCTATTTTGGGGGAATTTTAGTTGCTGGCGCCTTCACACTCGCCCCAGGGCGCTTCCTCAATCAGTTGTTGTTTAGCTGACCAAGGCTAGGCACTGCGCTTATACTCGTCGCCTTATTTTTATTTGCAGCGCGGGGAAGCGATGAGCCAGCAACACTTTGAGACCTTTGACCTCACCATCGAAAACGACATTGCCCATGTCTGTCTGAATCGACCAGCAAAGCGCAACAGTATGATTCCTTCTTTTTGGGAGGACCTGCCAACGGTGGTACGCGATATCGACGACAACGCCAAGGCCCGAGTCATTGTTATCTCTTCTAGCGGCCCGGTATTCACTGCCGGCATGGACCTCAATGCCTTCGCACCCAAGGACCACAGCAGTGCAGACGAGGTCAAGCGTGCACGCATTCGCCACGGCGCTGCGTTCTACGATACGGCACGCAAGACCCAAGACGCCTTTAACGCATTAGAAGCTTGCCGCGTGCCGGTACTTGCCGCTATTCAAGGCGGGTGCGTTGGCGGTGGTCTGGATATGGTGACTGCCTGCGATATGCGCTACTGCACCCAAGACGCATTCTTCACCATTTTTGAGATCAACATTGGCATGACCGCCGATGTCGGCACCTTCCCTCGCTTGGTACAGCAAATGCCCGAAGGCTTGGTCCGCGAACTGGCCTACACCGGGCGACGTATGGCAGCAGATGAGGCGCTTAGCACGGGCTTGGTCAATCGCGTTTTCGCCAGCCATGAAGAAATGCTTGCTGGCGTCATGGCAATTGCGCAAGAGATCGCAACTAAGGCACCACTGGCAGTGTATGGCTGCAAGCGCGTAATCAATTACTCGAAGGATCATTCGACCGCGGATACGCTGGACTACATTGCCATTTGGAACGCATCGTTTTTGCAAAGCCAAGAAATGCAGGAAGCCATGATGGCCAATGCCGAGAAGCGACCTGCTGACTTTGTTGCACTGCCCACACGACAAAAAAGCTTCGGCTCAAACTAAGCTGCAAAGCAGGAGGCAACCAAATGACGATTCAGCTACGACAAATCTGTCTTGTTGCCCAGGACATTGAACCGGTTGTCGACGATCTGTGCAGTATCCTCGGTGTAAACAGTTGTTACGTCGATCCCGGTGTGCAGAAATTTGGCCTAGAAAATAATCTCATGGCAGTAGGCCGCAACTTTCTGGAAGTAGTCGCACCCATTCAAGAAAACACAGCCGGCGGCCGCTACCTGGAGCGGAGAAACGGCGATGGCGGCTATATGGTAATTACCCAAATCGACACCTTTGCCGAACACCAGCGGCTGCGCCAACGTGCCATGGACGCTGGCGTGCGCGTTGCCCACGAGCACTCTGGCGAGCAGTGGACACTAACCCAATTACACCCCGGCGACCTCAAAGCTGCCTTTCTAGAATTGGAGTACGACAAACAAGAGGACTTTAATGGCCGTTGGTTCCCGGTGGGCGGTACTGGCTGGGAAGACAAGGTGAAACAAGACATTACCGTAGACTTCGCTGGCGTGGAGCTACAGGGCGATGATCCAGAGGCTTTGGCAACCCTGTGGGGACAGTGCGCTGACTTGCCCGTAACAGCCGATAGTGCCGGCCGACCGAGCATAGCGTTTAACAATGCGGTGCTGCGCTTTGTGCCCGTAACCGACGGCCGTGGCCCCGGGCTGGGCGGCCTCGACATCAAAGTAGCTGACCGCGCGCATGTACTGCGTGAAGCCAAGGCACGCGATGCCTACGTTGACGACAGTCAAGTGATGATTTGCGGCACGCGCTGGTACTTACACGACGCCTAGTCTGCCCGCTACCAGTGCTGACTATCAGCTCGCGCTGGTGCAACCAGCGCCTAGTAGTCGCCGACCACCTGAGCGTCAATTAGCGCTTCAATCGCTTGGGTCTCAAACCCTAACTCAGCAAGAATTTCTCGACCGTGCTCACCCAAATGCGGAGCACGGCGCGGTGCTGGATCATGGGTCGTATCAGCATCTGCCCGATCTGCAAAAAAGCCCGGCTGCAGGTAGCGCAAAGTGCCCAAATCCTCATCTTGCATGGTTTGAAGCGCACCGCTCGCCACAAGCTGGGGGTCGGCGAGAACGTCGCCGAGCGCATTCACCACAGCACATGGTATGTCGTTAGCGCGGAACTGCTGCTGCCACTGAGTGTTGCTCTTGCGCGGTGCGACTTCGGCGATCAGTTGATACAGCTCGTCAATGCGGTTCGATCGAGCGGCTGCATCGCGAACCCAGTGCGCTTCCGCCAGCGACCCTTCACCGACCAACTGCAGAAAGCGAATCCACTGTTTGGTGCTATAGGGCATGATCGCCATATAGCCGTCAGCGGTTTTAAATGGCCTGCGGTTGGCTGTCATCATCCGCTCGTAACCCATCTCGCCCTGAGCGGGTTCCATGCTATGACCCGCAAGATGCTCGGCCAGCAAAAAGCTGGTCATATTCTCCAGCATCGGTACTTCAATACTCTGCCCCTCGCCAGTGCGCAACCGGTGAACTATGGCCGCGGCTATTGCCAGCGCTAAGTGCAGGCCGACAACTTTGTCGCAGGCCACACTACGCATGAACTGTGGCGCATGGTCGGCATCGGCGTTTAAGGCTGCGACGCCTGAGCGAGCCTGAATTATATCGTCGTAGGCTGGGCTATCGGCGTCTGGACCATGGCTGGCAAATCCCGGCGACCAGCAATAGACCAAGTCTGACTTGAGCAGCTGCAACTGGTCATAGGCAATACCCAGCGCCAAGGCAGACATACCACGCATATTGTGCACGACGACGTCAGCCTCTTTGACCAAGCGGCCGAGCACCTCCTGGCCTGCGGGCTGTTTCAGGTCGAGAACGATACTGCGCTTGTTGCGATTGAATGCGGCAAAACCAGCGCCGATATCCGCACTGGGGCCGGGACGCACAGCGCGAAAACCATCACCGGCAAATGGTTCAACCTTAATAACCTCGGCGCCAAAGTCGCCGAGGAACTGGGTGGC
>JAACDW010000069.1 GCA_009936775.1 Pseudomonadota bacterium | reverse complement strand
CTTTAGCCCTTGATTGAAGTAGGTTGGCCAAAAAGCACTGTTGAATCGAACACCGACCCTTTGCGCAGTGCTATCGTCTGTGTCATCAACATAGCAGGTGTGCAATGGCCTTGGATCCACACCATCGCAGGCTTGATTCTAGGAGAAGGTTCGGCCTTGCAGCACACCCTGCTGGTCTTCTAGCCAACACGCCACCCTCATAATTGGGTACCTCCGCGTGCAGTATAAAATCGCCCAAAGAGCGCTCATAAGCTGCACAAACCATCCGTGAAAGTGGCGATCATCCCAGTCTAGACGAGCCGTGCCAGTGCACTGCTCGGGCCAGTCACCCTGCAGGGCTAGACCGTAGCCGTCCTCTACCCGGATTGCGCGGTAGCTCAAGCTGCCGCCAATAAGCAAGGCGCACGCCGCAAATTTACACCCTACACGATGTCTCATAATCCTACGCTCCGAGAGATTGACGGCCTAGGGGGCGATCATTCCCAGGTTGTAGCCGTTGCGACGCACTGCGACGGGCACTTCCACTCGAAAGTTATGCGCGTCGGCAGCAAACACGACGGTGAAGGGGTTCAGTGCGGGTCGCTGCGCGCAAAGATATCGAGGCGCCGGATTCGGGTGATAACGACCCTTTTCGACTAACGTCTCTATGAGTTCGTTGCTAAGCCAGGCATTATCGTTAGGCGGCACAACAATCGATGGCGTGCCGCGCAGAATCGCGGCGTCTGAGCTTACCCAACGGCGAAATAGACCCGATCCAAAAGGAAGGGTATAAGATGACTTGTTTTGGGGCTCCCCATAACAAGGATGGTTTGACGCCACACGCATCTGTACCAAATCACCGCGGCCGTTTTTCAGCCAAAACCGCAGCTGATCCTCAGCGAACCTTTTTCGCGTCGCCGCCAAATACGCAGGTGTTCACAGCAATAGGGTTACTGCTCAGAAACCCCCTGCATAATTGCGTCCTGCACCGCTATTTCGCATACCCTGCGGCGCGGTCGACTAGGCCAAAAACGCTACCGCTCGCGGAATATGCGCACGTCGAGTTGGCCGCTTGTATCAATACTGGCGCGGTACATGCCCGGCGTGTTGAAGGAATACACAACCTCTCCTGCTGGGTCGATGCCGATCACTCCACCGCTGCCACCCATGGCTTGCAGGGTGCCGTTAATGACCGCCTCGCTGGCCGCTGCCAGGTCGATGCCCTGATATTTGACCCTCGCGCAAATGTCGTAGGCAACGGCAGCGCGAATAAAATACTCACCATGGCCCGTGGCACTGATGCCGCAGGCGCTGTTGTCGGCGTAAGTGCCCGCGCCAATAATTGGTGAATCACCAATACGGCCGTAGCGTTTATTGGTCATACCACCGGTTGAGGTTGCCGCAGCAATGGTGCCGTTCGCGTCCAATGCGACAGCGCCTACCGTGCTGAATTTGCGCACCTCGTATGCGTCGTTTGGCACTGGGATTGACACGTTTTGTTCGCGGGCAATTGCCTGCTGCAGCTGATCCCGCCGGCGCTTGGTGTGGAAATAGTCGTTATCCACCATTTCCAGCTTTTGTGCTGCGGCGAAGCTTTCCGCACCACTGCCCATAAGCATGACATGGGGAGAATTGAGCATTACCTGCTCAGCTAACAGTATGGGACTGCGCACCCGCTTAACGCCGGTTACTGCTCCAGCGTTGAGGTCGTCGCCGCGCATAATCGAAGCGTCCAGTTCCACTTGCCCTGCGTTGGTAAACACCGCGCCGCGACCTGCGTTAAAGAGCGGCGAATCTTCGAGGATTAAAACCGCCTGAATAACTGCATCACTGCTATTACCGCCCCCTGCCAGAACTTGGTGTCCGGCGGTTACTGCCTTGGTCAGCGTGCGGCGATACTCTGCCTCTACCTCAGCGCTCATGTGGTCGCGCAAAATGGTGCCAGCGCCGCCATGAATGACAATGGCGTGGGGCCCGGCCAGTGCCATGGGTGGCAAGCAAAGCAACAACGCGAGAACAGATTTAGTCATATCGTACCTACCTTTTTTTGTCGCCGTAGTCGCCCTTACAGCAGCACTTGGCTAGAGGCACTGCATGGCCTAGTCCGTATGACATAGACTAGCTGAGTCAGTGCCGGGAGTCTTCGGCAGTCTGCTCTAGCCAACCGAAAGCGCGCAAAATTCGCGGTCGGATGAGGGTTCTTTTGGCACTGCGAACTGGATTTGCCTAGCACACTACCTGCCAAGCCCTTATGATCGAGACATAAGCACAAAAGCGCCTGAAGGCGGCCATGGGGCCTGTATTGAGAGCACAATTCTCGGTGTTTTTGCGTCGAAATAACAAGACTATCGACCAAGGAAGCAGACCATGACAAAGGTCAAACGAAAGCTGGCCACCATTTTAGCCACTGACTGCGTGGGCTTCAGTAAACATATGGAAGCCGACGAAGAAAGCACGCTGGCGAGCTTGAATGCCTGCCGCACTATTATCGACTCGCATATTAACGACCACGGTGGGCGCATCTTTTATACCGCCGGTGATTCGGTGATTGCCGAATTCGATAGCCCTGTGGAATGTGTTAATGCTGCGCTGAAATTCCAAGAAGCCCTATTTGCGCGCAATCGGGAGGCAGAGGTGCAGCCCGCCCTGCTCTGGCGCGTCGGGGTACATGTGGATGACATCATCATTGAGGGTGACAACGTCTACGGCAGCGGGGTAAACATTGCCGCGCGGCTTGAGAGCCACTGTGAGCCGGGGGAAATTTTGGTTTCCAGAGTGGTCAGGGAACAGGTCGCCAAGCGGGTTAGCTTCTCAATCGACTCTGCTGGCTCGCGCTCGCTAAAGAATATCGCTGAAGACTTTGAGGTCTTTAGCGTCGCCACTTCATCGTCACAGGCGGCGAGCAAAGCGCCGACAGCGGCCCGCCCGGCGCTCGAGGGCAGTACCAGCGCAGCCGATCAGACAAAACCCAAGCTCGCTATTTTACCCTTCAGTAATGCCAGCCGTGATGACGAAAGCGGCTTCTTAATCGACGGCATCGTAGAAGACTTGATTACCGAATTTTCTATGATGCGCGAATTTGAAATTCTATCTCGGGCCACCGTAGCCGAGTTTAAGACCGGTGAAGACGACGCGCTCTCCTTTGGTCAGGAGTTTGGGGTTAACTTTCTTGTGGGTGGCGGTATCCGCTCATCGGGCAGCCGTATTCGCCTGAACATTGAACTGACCGATGCGAGCAACGGCAACGTGGTGTGGAGCAACAAGTACGACCGCGTGCTCGATGATATTTTCGAGATTCAAGACGAGATCGTGCGCACCATCACCATCCAGCTGCTGGGCGAAATTGAGATCACAAGCCTGCAACGCTCCAAACGTAAACCGACGGAAAACTTCAGCTCTTACGAACTGTTGCTGCGCGGCAAGGAGCAGCATCATGTGTTCAGTAAGCAAGCGAATGCGCTGGCTCTGGAGTTCTTTGATAAGGCCATTGAACTGGATGCCGGTAATGCCCAAGCCCACGCGTGGAAAACCTGCACGCTGGCGCAAGGCATGGCCCGAGGGTACATTGAGGGCGATCTGGAACCTGTGCAAAAGGCTGCCTTAGATCATCTTTCTAAGGCCCATGACCTGAACGAGAATGACTTTGAAGTTCACCGCATGCTTGCCAACGTCTACCTGTCGAACCACAACTACGCCAAGGCAGAGGAACACGGGCGTAAGGCCTTCCAACTCAACCCCAATGACCCGCGCGTATTGTCTGACGCGGGCACTATTTTGGTGAGAATCGGTGACGCTGCCGAGGGGCTGGATATGCTGCAAAAAGCTCTACTGCTGGATCCGGTACCCATGGGCCAATCGAACTCAGACAATCGCTATCGAGACATTGTACTGGGCATGTACTGTGCGGAAGATTTTCAGGCCTGCGTAGACCATGCGAGACAGGTCAAGAGTCATGACCCGCGCTCTTGGCTGTTCTTAATGTATAGCCTCAAAGCCCTTGCCGAGGATCCAACCAGCGCGCCAGAATTCGCAGCCTATCGGGACGAATTCGCAGAGTTGGATTGGCCTTCCACCATTGAGCGCTTCCACCTGCCTGCCGACGAGCGCAAACAGGCCCTTGCAGATTTCGCTGCAGGACTGTTCGTCTAGGGCTGTTCTATGGGGCTGTTCTATGGGGCTGTTCTATGGGGCTGTTCT
>JAACDW010000068.1 GCA_009936775.1 Pseudomonadota bacterium | reverse complement strand
CGCACACAACCTAAGCTCTGTGATGCAGGGTTGAGGTCTAGCGTCTTAAACAAGGTAAGGGTCGAGCGCCCTTACCTATAGCAATGGGGCAGGAAACACGGCGGAGCATCGCTCCGGCGGTGCCGTTGCCTTGGCCGCGTGCTCTCGGACAAGATCAGTAACGGCAGTCTCGTTTCCGTCTAGGCACGCCAAACCATCGCTGCTCGTAACAAACTGTATTCAGACAGGGAGGGGAAATTGGAGCGGGAAACGAGACTCGAACTCGCGACTTCCACCTTGGCAAGGTGGTGCTCTACCAACTGAGCTATTCCCGCATTTTTGGTGCCTTTCGCAGCCAAGTCGAGCATTCTAGCTCACGCTGCTGGGCTGTCAATTGCTATCGCTCGCACAGCCAAGGACGCCTCCATTTGCCCGACTTCAATACCCTTTTCGTGTTGCAGCTTTGTCTAGGCAAGGATTGGCAGAAAAACGCAGTTCTGTCTTGCAATCGCAACCGGCTGCGACATAATCAAGGTCCCTAAATAACTTATAAGGAGGTGATCAGTGTTATCTATTGCAAGTTTTGAGGGCCAGCCTTCTTAGAGAGTTGCTCCTCCATACGAGCAGAAAAGGCCAGCAACGCGCTGGCCTTTTTTTTGCCTGTGTATTTTGCTGGTCGCTTTACTCTTGGAACACCTTACCGGCACCGGGCAAATCTACTGAGGTTTTTGCGCCAAAGTGCTGCGCCACAGCGGACTGATAAAGGCCATGAGCAACACCAACGACGCCATGGCCAGTGCAGAAATCACAATGGCTAGCTGCGGACCAAAAAGGTCCGCCATATAGCCTGCCCACAGCGCCCCAATTGGGCCTGCGCCCATAAAAGAAAAGGAATAAAAACTCATCCCCCGCGCGCGCAAGGCCGGCGGAGCCGTCTGCTGCATAATGGTGCGGGACATTGGCATGGCCATGCCGCCGCATACGCCCCAAAGAAAAATAGTGAAACTAAAGACCGCTTGTTGTTCTACCAAACCAGAAAACAGCAGCACGATGGAGCCAATGAACTGGGCGAGAATCAGCGCCCTTCCCGCGCGAGCGATATGGCCGATCCGCAGTAGCATCGCAATGGTCAAAACCAGTCCCAGCGAATTACACGCGTTAAGCGAGGCAAGGTCCGCAGAACTGCCGTTAAATACCTCGCGGAGCACTAGCGGGAAGGCAACAATAAAACTCCCCATAAAGAATATCCCCATGGCCACGTTCTGCACCATTACTGCGCGCAGCAGCCGATTGCTCATTACTGCTGCAGCGCCTTCCCGAAGATCCTTGAGCACCGACACTTTGTCCTCGCCGGCAACAGTCGGCGCGCCAACTTCTTTGAGCGCGACCAGCGCCCAGCAGCCCATAAAAAGCAAAAATCTCTGAAAAGACAAAATGTATATTGGTCCCACGGTGTCGGCGAAACCCGCTAGCGAATAGCCAATAATTTGGAAACCAAACTGACACAGGCTCGCCAGCACGACCATGCGCTGTACGTTATCGCCTGCCACATGGTTGAACAGTCCATCACGGGCTGGGGTGAGAAAGGCTTGCGCTAGACCCATTAGCAGGGCGTAGCAGATCATCACAGCAAAGCTCAGCGCTTGGTGAAAAAGAAAGTAGATCAGCAGCAATGGTGTCAGCGCGGCAAATAGTTGGGACCAAAGCGCCTGCCGACGCAGACCGACCCTATCGGCAATGGCGCCTGCGAGCAAAATCAGCAGCATCCCCGGCAACAAGATGGTCATCTGCGCCAGCCCAACTCGCTCGGCGGGTTCGCGTAACAACATGGTTACCAGCCATGCAAACACCACCGACTGCATGCCAAAGGCGGCATACCACGTCGATATCGCAACCAAGTAGGTTTGTTTGGGACTCAAATAGTGTCTCAGGCCCTAAGCAAAAAGCCTTGGTAATCATTACTGGCTACCTCGTCGCACTTTTCTCGATAGACGCCAACCCCCCCTACATAGGGCATAAAAATTCTGGGCTTACCGGGAATGTTTGCCCCCAGATACCACGAGTTACACGACTGCGCAGTGAACATGGTGTTCTGCGCTACCTCGTTTACATGCGCTATCCACTCGTCTTCTGCCGCTGTTGTGGCCTCAATTGTTCGCATGCCTCTTTGGTCGAGGTCAGCAACGCAGCGCGCGATCCAATCAATATGCTGTTCAATGGATACCAACATGTTACTGAGCACCGATGGCGAACCGGGACCGGTTACTGTGAAGAGGTTCGGAAAGCCCGCCACCTGCAGGCCTAAATAAGTGCGCGGCCCGGCCTCCCAGTATTCTGTTAACGCTTGGTTGTCGCGGCCGCGAATATCAATCTTGCCAAGCGCACCGGTCATGGCGTCGAAGCCTGTGGCGTAAACCAGCACATCAAAGGTGTAATCGCCTTGTGCAGTACTAACGCCTGTATCGGTAATGGACTCAATACCGCCGCGACGTAAATCTACCAAGGTCACATTGTCGCGGTTAAAGGTCTCGTAATAGTGGGTATCAATTACCGGCCGCTTGCAGCCCATCGGGTAATCCCGAGGCATCAGTGCTTCGGCGGTAGCGGGATCATCGATCATGCGGCCAACCTGAGCGCGGTACATCTCGCAGGCCAGTTCGTTGGCTTCTTCGTCTAAGGCGATGTCGGCATACCGTCGAATGGCAAGAAAGCCCTCCTCTTCAACCAAGCGCTGGCGTTCTTCTGCGGTAGTACTGCGAATTTCTTCCGTTGGTTCAACATTTTCTGCACCACCAAAGCCGAATCCATAGCCCACAATCCCCACTTGGGAAGCCCGCTGTTCGGCACGAATGTTGGGATAATTGTCCTTTGCCCGACGCAAAAAATCGGCCTGTAGCGGCGCATTGGCAGCTGGCATGGTGTAATTCGGTGTGCGCTGAAACACTGTGAGATGAGCCGCTTGCTCGGCAATTACCGGAATCGACTGAATACCAGAGGAGCCGGTACCGATAATACCGACACGCTTGCCGCTAAAATCGACCCCTGCCTCAGGCCAGTTACCGGTGTGATAAACCTCGCCTGCGAAGTTGTCTTGGCCCTCAATGTTTGGGGTATTGGGTACCGACAAGCAGCCGGTGGCCATCACGCAAAAGCGAGCGCTGAAGCTTTCTCCGGCTTGGGTAACGATATCCCAACGGTTTGTTGTCTGATCGAATACGGTGCTTTCGACACGGGTCTGAAACTGAATGTCTTTGCGCAAATCGAAGCGGTCGGCTACATGGTTGGCATAGTCCAAAATTTCCGGCTGGGCAGCCATGATTTCGGTCCAGTTCCAATCCTGTTCAAGCTCGCGGTCGAAGCTATAGGAATATTCAACGCTTGGTACGTCGCAGCGCGCACCAGGGTAGCGGTTCCAATACCACGTGCCGCCGACGTCATTGCCAGCTTCCAATACGCAAATGCTGAGCCCCAGCTCGCGGAATTTGTGCAATGCGTACATACCCGCAAACCCTGCGCCGACGACAACGACATCGAATGTATTTGAGGGTGATGTATCAGCCATGATTGCTCTCCAATTTGCTTCAACCCGACTCGTCATTGCAGCACAAAAAACCGCCCAATGCATGTGTCAGAGGAATAGGGTCTGGCATCCAGCCCTAGCGGATGCGGTAAAATGCGCATCGAGCAGACAAAAAAAACCGCCTGAGGCGGAACCTCAAGCGGTGGTTAATAGTGGCGTCCCCAAGGGGAGTCGAACCCCTGTTGCCGGGATGAAAACCCGGAGTCCTAGGCCTCTAGACGATGGGGACTAAGAACGTTGCGACCAGCCTGCGTAAACGCCACAGCCCTGCCTCAACGAAGCGGCGCATTCTATGAGCGCACTGCGATGCAGTCAAGGTTTTGCGGGAGCCATTCACGGTACCCGCTGCACTGATTAGAATTTAACGCCGACTCCCAAACTGTAGGTGGTATCGGTTTTTTCGTTGCCTTGCGGCGGGTCGCTCTCGTAGGCCAAATCGATACGAAACGTGGTGTCTATGCGCTCGTTTAAGGCATAGCGCGCGCCTGTTGAGGAAGAAAAGACCTGACTTTGCTCATCACCCAAGAGCTGCAGCACAGACTGGCGGTGAAACACTTCTACCGCCTTGCCAAGCAAAAAGCGTTCGTAGTTCAGCCCCCAGCGCAGAGCTGGCTGCAGTTCGCTAGCGCCAGCTACGTCTTCTTGGACCGCACTGAGACTCAGGTCTGAGGCGAGACTTTGCAGGCTGTTATCAATAAACTGCACCCCCACCCCCGCGCCCAGCGTAATACGCAAGTCTACGTCTTTGAGCGTGTCCTGAAAGTATTCGGCGTTGGCAGCCCCGTACCAGCGTTCTGAAATGAATCGCTTGTAGCCGTAGTCGATGTCGAGCTGGTCCTTGGTCAGTAGCCCTTCACCCTCTTCCCGAGCCAGCAGAACCGTCACTAAGTGATCGTTGAGTTCGTCGGCATAGTCCATTTCAAACAGAACGTTGGATGCCTCGGTTGTCGAGTTGCCCTCGGTGAGCGACAGCGCAAGATCCAGCCTCGATCCCCAGTCCGCTGCAAATTGAGTCAGCGCGTTGCGGCTTTGGCTGGCGCTGCGGATGCTTTGCAGAGTCAATAACTCCGCCCCGTCTGGCCCCAGCAGTTGCTGCGCATCGCCTCTTGCTGTGAACGCCCCTTCGAGCCTGCGGTCCTTAAGTGCAATTGTATAGGGCTCCTGGGTCGCCAGCGTGTGCACCTGAGCCAGACTCACCGCAATACGACCGGCATAGGTTGTTGCAAAAACCACCTTACCGCCGCTAATGCTGTCCAGCCGACCGGTCAGCCGATCACCGTTAGCCATTACCAATGTGTCGGCCTGTGTCATGTTGCTCAGCAACAAGACCACAAGAGCTGATAACCCTCGCATCATAGAACTCTTCTCTTAAACTTTTTTTGAAACTTCGTTTAGCGCTGCGCAATCGGGAGAGCCTTGCCTCGACCTGAGCAGCGCTGACGGGCTAGTGACCGCCTTGCTTAGCCAGCAGTTGCTGCCCTACCCAGTGCCGGGCGAAGTGCTCGGCACTGCGACCGTTGCGCACTCCCCGGGCCAGCGCCCAGCGTAGCGCCGCAGCTCGATAACTCTCTAGCGTAAAGGGCGTATCACCAACAGCAGATGGATCAAACTGAGATAGGAGCCGCGCTACGGCACGCGCGACCATGTCCAGATACTCTGCCTGTCGCACCGGATAGAACGACAACCACAGGCCGAAGCGGTCGGAGAGCGAAATTTTTTCCTCTACCGCCTCACCATGGTGTAGTTCGCTGCTGACCAGCTTGCTAGCGTCGTTATCTGACGCTTGCTCGGCCAGCAGGTGACGGCGATTCGAGGTGGCATAAATAACGACATTGGACGCCTGCGCCAACACAGTTCCCTGCAGCACACTTTTCAGAGTTTTGTAGGAGGCATCGTCCGCTTCAAAGGATAAATCGTCGCAAAACACAATGAAGTAATAAGGCTGCTCTGCTAACTGCTCAATTACTGCGCCCACATCTGCAAGCGCGTCTTTCGACACTTCAACCAAGCGCAGGCCCTGATCTGCCAGTGCGCTGAGCACGCCATGGACCAGGGATGATTTACCGGTGCCCCTCGCACCCCAGAGTAAGGCGTTATTCGCTGGCAAGCCTGCCAGCAGTTGCTGGGTATTTTGCAGCAGCGCCTGCTTCTGGGTTTCAACATGGAGCAGATCATCCAGCGCCACAGCATCCACCTGAGTAACCCCCACGATGTTGGATGAGAAGCGTCCCTGCTGCCAATAGCCCGCCAAGCTGTGTGCCCAATTTACTTGAGGCCGGGCCGGTAAAATATTCAGCAGTCGTTGCGCTACTTCATTCCATGACGTTTGCCACGACACCTGCAATGACGCCTGTGACGGAGTTTGCTTATCGTTTGGCAAGAGGTACCACGTTGGTTGATTGCTTGTGAAAAAGTTCAGCCGTGCCGTCTTCGCGCAGCAAACTGATAACGCCGGGCTGAGCGAGCTGCACTGTGTAGGCACGAGACTGTTCGCCTTCCAAAGTAAGAATGGCACCCCGGTAGCTCCAGCGCCCGGTGCTGCTGGTACCGCCGGTCTGCCAGCGATACTCGCCCGAGTCATATCCACCGGACAGAGACAGGCTCGCGCCATTGAGTTGCGACACCCACTGACCCGGCAGGGCTAAATTCTGCAGCCACTTGACTCGTGCCTTGCGGTTACTGCGCAGGTATAGGATTACCAGCCCAGCCACAAGCAAGGTTAGCAAAACACCCATGATGGTGCCTCGAAACGCGTATTTACGCTGAACGCGCAGTTTGCCATAGGCCTTCGCATAAGCGAACATCAGAGCGTTCTTGGGGGAGAACTGCGGCTCATCGCCAGCATTGCCAGCTACTAGCTGTCTGGCAGTGCCGGTCGCTCTAACCATGGCCACCTCCTGACACCCAATCCGAAACATTCAGAAAACCAAGGTTATGCCCATGTCCGACACTGCAGCCACACCAAAACCTGCCGCTACAATTTTGTTGTTGCGACCCGGCAATGCGAACCTTGAAGTCTTTATGGTTGTGCGCCACCACCAGATCGACTTCGCCTCCGGCGCCCTGGTGTTTCCCGGTGGCAAGGCCGACCCCCAAGATTTTGATGAGGCTCTGATTCCCTATTTAACCGGTGCGCAATCCAACACCGATATGCGAGCGGCGCAGGTCAGTGCCATCCGCGAAGCCTTTGAGGAATGCGGCATTTTACTGGCTCGGGAGCGCGGCTCGTCAGACATCATAAGCGGCCAGCGACTCGCTGCCTTACAGGACGCTCGCGAGCCGATGAATAAGGGTGAGATAGCGCTGGTAGACTTCCTTAAGGATGAAAAACTGGAGCTTGCCTGTGACCAACTCACGCACTTTGCGCATTGGATTACGCCGCCCATGATGCCAAAGCGCTTCGATACCCACTTTTATCTTGCCATTGCACCGGCAGATCATATTGCGGTTCATGACGGTTACGAATCGGTGGATTCGGTTTGGATCGATCCAGCAGACGCCATCACTGGCGCAGACAGCGGCAAGTACACGATTATTTTTCCTACCCTGCGCAACATTGAAAAACTCGGCACCTGGTCGACACCAGAAGCCGCTATCGCGGCCGCAGAGCAGCCCACGCCGGTGCCCGTGCTGCCATGGACGGAGAAACGTGAAGACGGGCAATATCTGTGCATTCCAACGGAAGCCGGCTACGCCATCAGCGAAGAAAAAATGCCTGAGCGCCGCTAGCCAAGAACGATTAGGCAGGCAACCCCATTTAGGCAAAGCATCGAACAGCGACAACGCATTGAGAGGAGACTTCATGAGCGACAAACAAAACAATGACATGCTTTACGACGTTACAGAGCACGTCGCGACCATTACGTTTAACCGCCCGGAACAACAAAATACCATTTCCCGAGACATGCTCGCTCGATTCGGTGAACTGTTGCTCGAAGCCGATGCCGACGAAGAGGTGCGGGCCATTGTCATTACTGGCACTGGCAAGTTCTTCTGCGCAGGACTGGATCTGCGCGGCAGCGATATTACCGACAGCCTGTCTGACCGGTCGCGGCGGGTATCGCCAACTCTCGACCTGCGTAACACCCCCCCTACTGTATTGCACAACATCGACACACCCACCATAGCGGCAATTAACGGCTCGGCTGCAGGCTACGGTATGGATATGGCGTTGGGCTGCGACATGCGCATTATGGCCGACAGCGCCAAGCTCGCTGCCGCCTTCACGGCTCGGGGCATCGTGCCCGAGTCTGGCGGCACAT
>JAACDW010000281.1 GCA_009936775.1 Pseudomonadota bacterium | reverse complement strand
CTGCAGGAACCATTCCCTGCATCGAAGAGACTGACAGTGGCTTTACGCTGGGTGAGGCACACGCGATTTTGCCCTATCTGGCGCGGACCAATGGTTGGACGGATCTGTATCCCAGTGAGCCGAAAGCACAGGCTAGGGTGGACGCCTACCTGCATTATCATCATCGCAATGTCCGCGAGTGCTCCATGCTGGTTGCAGCTAAGGTACGTAAAGATTTGGCGTTTTCCGTCAGCGCACAGGAGCAAACAGGTAAAACCATTGCCAGCGTGCTGCAGGTGCTCAACGATGCGTATTTGGCGAGCACCCCTTACTTGCTCGGGGATCAGCCGACACTTGCAGATATAGCTGCCTGCGTAGAGGTGGGTCAGCTAGGCGCCCAGTACACCAACCTGTTTGATCTTCAACCCTACGCCAACGTCATGGACTGGCTGCAGCGAATGCAAACCCTCAGTGGTTACGAACAGGTGCATGTGCCACTAAGGGTACTCGGCGACATAAGTGTTGAGGCACCGACTATTGAGTCTTTGAAACAGGCCAATATTTCTGGTCTGCGGGCGCTGCGTCCGGGCTAGATAAAGGTCGGGGCTGGTCTAGATCGATATTGGGCCTTAACGCAGATAGCGGCCTGCTGTTGTTAAAGTGTGTTTATCTGCATTGAGAATGGCTTGCCCGCCTATTGGTAGCGTGGCTTGGTCTTCGGTATGCCCGATCATTAAACCGCTGAGCACAGGTATGTCGTACCCCTGCAGCAGATCGTTAAAGATGGTTTCCAAACTCAGTGAGGGGCCGCTGATTTCTGCATTAGTGAACTTGCCTAAGACCACACCGGTTACCCGATCGAATACGCCTGCCAACTTCAGGTGGGTCAGCATTCGGTCGATGCGCAGGGGTGATTCATCAACATCTTCGAGCACCAATATGCCGCCATCAAATGGTGGCTCGTAGACGGTGCCCATGGTGGCGGCTACCAGCGTCAGGTTACCGCCGACTAAATGCCCTTGGGCGGTACCAGAAACAAGGCTCTGTAACCGGTTTTCCCGTTCTGCCCGCCCCGGGCCGCTCTCAAAAAGAGGCGGTTGGCCAAGGCTCAAATTAGGCGTGTTGTTCAGCAGCAGAGCGCGGAAGCTCTCGTAGCTGTAGTCGGTATAGGATTCAACCGCCATTGGGCCATGAAAGGTCACCAGTCCGGTGAGCTTGTAGATGGCATTGAGCAAGACTGTGATATCGCTGTAGCCCAGTAACACTTTGGGATTCGCGCGTATCGTGTCGAAGTTCAGCATGGGCAGAATGCGCATGGCACCGTAGCCACCGCGCAGACAACCAATGGCGTCAATGTCTGGGCGCTCGAACATGGCGTTCAGGTCTGCGGCTCGCTCATTGTCCGTGCCGGCAAGATAGCCTCGGCGCTGCAATAGGTTTCTGCCCGGTTCTACTGCGAAGCCCAACGATTCAATGACTTCAAGACCGAATCTCACCGCTTGCTGATCGAAGGCGGTGCTGGCGGGGGCGACTACGCCAATTTTCATGCCTGCTTCAAGTCGCCGCGCCAGCAGTGGTGGTGGCGGCGTGTTGGCGGTTGCCATGGCCAGGGGTGGTAACAATACCGCGCTAGCGGCAGTCAGTGATGTGTGCAAGAAATGTCTGCGGCGCATGGGTATTACCTATACTTCTTTGCGATGGCGTGAATGATTGCAGCAGTATCGAGGTCGATAAAGCCCGTCATGCCGGCCGGGTGGTAGCGAGCCTGAAAAGCACGCACCACAAGCTGGGATTGCAGGTCTTGTGTGCCGGTTGCGGCAATTTTGTAGCCAATGTTTTGCAGTTGCTCTTGGCTCTGCAGCACCGTGGGTGGTGTGGCCGCGAATGCTGCGCGAAAGGCATCGTAATCTGCTTGGTCGTACCAAGCACCAATGCCCTGTTGATACAACATCTGCCACCGAAAGGTTGGGCCGGGGTCGATTTTGCGGTTAGGTGCAATGTCGGAATGGCCGAGAATATTGATGGGCTTAATCTGCGGATACCGGGCCAGGAGGTCTTAGAGTAGCTTCACCACGGCGTCCATTTGTTGGTCGGGAAAGTCATCAAAGCGGCAGGCCGAATAGAATGCCGGGCTGTTGCCCAGTGCAAGCAGGTTATCGCTACACCCCGACTGATTGACAATTTCAATGCCAATGGAGGTGTAGTTCAACTCGGTATCGCCGTGCCAGTAGCTTCTGCCTGCATGCCATGCCCGTTTGTCTTCGTCCACTAGCCGCAAGATTTGGCTGCCTTGTGGTCGCTGGGGTGGGGTGAGCAGGTAGTGTGAACTGACAGAGAAGTCAGAGGGCATGGTGAGGGTTTGAATGCTCTGTTCGAGGTTTTGCGAGGTATAGTGCAGGACGATATATTTGACCCGCTGATCGAAATTTTGCGACGGCAGATTGATAACGGTCGGTGTGCTGCAGCTGCTCAATAGCAATGCGACAATGCAGAGAACGAGGCCTTTTAGCCTACTGTACATCGGCATGCTCTTGGCTTGAGAGACGGCTGGGGTCTAATCGAGGGTCTAGGTTGCTCCCGCTTAGTAAGGATTCTGCAGCGAGCTTACCCAGAGCTGGTGATGTTTGAATGCCAGCCCCGCCTTGGCCCGCGAGCCAGAAAAAATTTGCCGTGTCTTCGGCAAAACCAACAACCGGGCAGCGGTCTGGGGTAAGCGTGCGCAGCCCGGCCCAGTGGCTATGTACTCGTGACACCTCAAAGTCGCAAAGAGTCTGGAAACGGTCGACGGCTACTGCAATATCCAGCTCCTCGGCCTGTGCATCGCAGGCCGAAGACTCCCCCTCGTCTTGAGGGCTAATCATCACGCCTGGGTCCTCGGGTTTAAAGTACAGGGTTTGATCCATGGTTCTTACCATGGGCCAGGTCGGGGCGCCTGCAGGCATGCTTAGCAGGGCCGCAGTGCGGCGTCGTGGCGCGATGGGCAGTGTTTGCACGCCAGCGTGCTCGGCGGTTTCGTTGGCCCAAGCTCCCGAGGCGTTTACCAGCACTGGGGTTGACAGTGTTCGATCGCCGCTGCGTATAAGCCAATGTTGGTTTGAGAGGCTTTGCACAGAGCAATCAAACCCGCAAAACAGCTCACCGCCGTTGGCTCGAAAGCCGCGCAAATAGCTTTGCATCAGTTGGTTGGTATCAATGGACATCAGGTTCGGATCGAAGATGGCCCCCTGCAGTCCCTCGCGGCGTAAAATCGGCACTCGTGCTAAGGCGTCTTGGGCATCAACTCGTTCTAGCTTCGGGCATCGCTGGGACCAGCGTTGTAGATAGGCCTCTGCCGCAGCTTGCTCGCCATCGCGTACGACCATCAGGCCGCCTAACGGCTTTACCAAGGGGTACTCGGAGAAGTTACTGGGTGGCTGATTGAAAAAGTCCCTGGCATCTAGGGATAGATCGCTGACGGTGGGGTTTTCATAGGCCTCGATAAAAACTGCAGCGGAACGGCCAGACGAATGGTAGCCCCATGCCTGCTCCCGCTCGACGACGGCGATCCGAGCAGATTTCGATAAAAAGTAGGCAGCGGATAAGCCTGCAATGCCCGCGCCTAAGATGACGAAGTCGAAGTGTTTTTGCATGTCCTATTGCCTTTGTGCAAGGCTTACCGAAGCGTTGTGCGGCAGCCGTGGAAGTTTCAGGCCTTAGTCCAACACGGCGGCGGGAATTGTCAATCAAAAGGCGCTTTGATCTACCAGATGGCGACGCTTTGGCTGCAAATTCTGTTTACGCTTGCTATGACGCCATCGCAGCAACGCACCTGGCTACTTCGCGCTGATAGCTCTTACCTCGTTCGTTAAAGAAATCCAGAGGATTGAGGGCGGTTGGCACGTAGGCGAAACCGATGCGCTGGTTCGGGTGCCATTGGAATACCGAGCCGCCATAGCCCATCCAGCCATAAAAACCGCCGCGCCCCAGACTCATGCCAGCATCGAGCCTGCCCTTGGTGGCATCGCTCTCATCAAAAAAAGCCAAACCACCCTGAGTGAATCGGCTATCAAGAAACAGCATCTTACGCTTGATGGCATTCGCATGGAGTTGTTCGTGTCCCTTGGAGCTGAGCAAAGTATGGCCTTGGATGCTGCCCCCGTTGGCCATGGCGGCGGCAAGTTTGGCGAGGCCTCGGGCCGAGCATTTGGCGCCAGCAGATGGAGTTTCGCCCATGGTGACAGCGGGGTGGTCAAACATTTCTACACCCAACTCCACCATGCCATTAATGGGCAGGGCTCTCGCGTTCGCTCTGGATATGCGGAGTTCGCTGCGAAATAGCCAGAATCGTTTCAGCATTTCCAAGTAGGTGAGGCCAACTTTGCGCGCAAAGGTGCCCGGCACCAGACCATCAAATAATTGGGCGACAAGGCCTCTGGGTTTGATGGGGCTGACCCTATTTAGCTCTTCGTCAGACAATCCGATATGCACATCGGCGTTCAATGGCTCGCCGACTTCTTGGCGCAAGAATTCGCCCATGGTGCGACCGTTAGGCTCTACGCGACGAAAAATCTCGTTGGCGATCCAGCCTCTGGTAATTGCATGGTACTGCCGCGGCGAGCCTTGCTCTGGGTAGCTTAGCGGATGCTTCTCTAGCACTTTGCCTACCGCGTTTTCGTGTAGCGCGGGGGCCTGCAGGTCCGCAGGGGCAAAGCTGTGATCGAGCTGGGCAAGGCCGGCCTCGTGCCGCATGACATCAGCAACCGTCATAGCACGCTTGTCTGAGTTCTCGTCACTGCCTTGAAATTCAGGCCAGTAGTCGATTACTCGGGCATTGAAATCCAGCAAGCCCCGGTCGGCAAGCATGGCCAGCAAGATTGACTCCAAGCTCTTGCCACTGCTGAACACGTTGATCAGTGAGTCGGCGGAAAAGTTTTCATCGCCGTTGACGCTAGCCCATAGGTCGACAACGCACTCCTCGCCCAGGTAGACGCACAGCTGTGCGTTGTGGTCTCGTGACTGGGACAGGTTACTTTCGAACAGTTGTTTTACTGATTCAAAACCCGGGGCTACCCTGCCATTTACGTAGTTGGTCATTAGCTGTCTCCGCTGGGTTAGAACAAAAAGCCTTTTTCGGGTCAGCTAACGCTGGCGCAAATGAAACTGGATGGCGAAGTCTAACGCAAATAGAAAGGGTCATTGCAAACCCGAGCAGTTTCGCGCGGCCCGGTAGCTGCGCGCTCGTCGATGACGACAAGAGCTCTGCGCAGTGATTTAAGGGTCTCTAGGCCTGAGTTGGTCGAGAATTTTAGCGCACTATTGAGTGACATTTGTTCGGGAAACAGACAACCTGTAAGCGCATTGAGGGGAATGAATGTGCAACAAGAACAAGGATTTGCTCAACGTGCCCGGGCAGGCACCATTTGGGTTTATAGCTTTGGCCGCATTGCTACGGGTATCAAAAACAATCTGCTGGGTACCTGGCTGCTGATTTACTACAATCAGGTGCTGGGGCTGGATGCACTGCTGGTATCGGCCGCGATCGCTATCGCCTTGGTGATCGACGCGATCTCTGACCCCCTTGTCGGTGTGCTCTCGGATCGCACCCGCACTCGCTGGGGACGGCGACACCCCTTTATGTACGTGGCCATTATCCCTTTCGCGCTGTGTTATTACCTGCTCCTGCAGGACCCGGGCGAAATCTCCGATAACGCGCTATTCTGGCGGTTGCTGGGACTAATGGTCTGCCTGCGCATAGCGATGACCTTTTATGAGGTGCCCCGGGTGGCCTTGGCTCCGGAACTGACCAAGGACTATGACCAGCGCAATCAAATCTCTGGTCTCGGCATGGCCTTCGGCTGGCTCGGTGGAGCCGGTATCTCTGCAATCCACATGTACTTCTTTTTGGGCGACAGTTTTTTCAGCACCACGGGTTATCAGCTGCTGGCGTTTTGGGGCGGGCTTGGCATTTTCATCAGCTTGGCAGTCACGGCTATTGGCACCCATAACCTTATCCCCGACCTTTATGTGCCCCCAGCGAGGACGTTCGATTTACGAATTTTTCTGCGTGAGGCTAAGCAAACCCTGTCGAACAAATCGTGGATCGTGCTGTTCTTGGCCGGTTGCATCTACTCCCTTCTGGTGGGCGTTGATACCGGCGCGAGCACCTATTTCAATGCCTACCTATGGCAGTGGCAGCCCAACGAAATTGCCTCTTTTCCGCTCGGGCAGGCCAGTGCGGTGATCTTTTTTGCCCTTGTTGGACCGTTGCTCGCCATTGGCCGCAGCAAAAAAAATGTCGCGGTGGGCATTTTTGTTTGCACCATAATTATCGGCCCGCTCCCTATCATTTTGCGTTTGTTGGAGCCCGTGCTTGGGGTTGCGCTGATTCCTGCCAACGGCACGGACGCTTTGTGGTGGATTCTTCTTATTCATGCCTCCAGCACCGCCGCGCTTGGGTCATTGGGGTTTATTTTTGTCGCCTCCATGGCCATGGAAATTGTTGAGGATGTCGAGCGCGTCACCGGGCGACGTGAAGAGGGCTTGCTCGGCACCGTGGACTCGTTTGTGCAAAAACTGGTTGGCGCTGGAGGCGTTTTCATCGCTGGAGCCATCGTCGCTTGGTCAGGATTTGACGAACCCGGGGTCACTCAAGAAATGCTCACCGGAGAGGTGATAAACCGCTTTGCCAGCGCGCATGTTGTGTTGAGTTTGCTGCTACCCATTGGCTCTACCCTGCTGGTGCTGATGTACGATATTGACCGCAAAACTCATCAGGACAATGTGCAGCAACTGGGCTATGTAGACGAATCGGATTAGTCGGCGCAGCACTAAGCCGCGCCTGTTCTGGGTCTTTGCAACACGGCTTATCAGGAGACGATCATAAGCAACGCCTCACCACTAATTGATGCTCCCTTGCGGCCAACCATGCTGCGCTTAGCGATTCCAGGGGTTCTTGGCGCGCTGCTTACTTCGACACCGGGTTTAGTAGAAGCGGCCTTTCTAAAAGAGTCAGGTGTGCAAGCGCTTGCCGCCGTGGCCTTGGTGTATCCCATCGTCATTTTGTCCGGTATGTTTTCGGCCGGCGCATTTGGCGGCGCGGTCAGCGGTTTTATTGCCAGAGCCATTGGTGCGGGGGATATGGAGCAAGCCAGCGGTGTGCTGGTTTGCGCGACACTGATATCGATTGTTGGTGGCATACTGATGTGGTTGCTGGTGCTTGGCTTTGGTCCCCTGATTTATCAGGTTGCCAGCGACAGCCCCACGGTCGTTGATTCGGCGCATTATTACGCAACGCTGTTGTTTCCAGTGCTGCCAGCTTATTGGCTGATAAACATGCTTTCCTCGGTGCTGCGGGGCAGTGGTGACATGGTGCGCCCGGCCTTGGTGGCGGCAGTGTTGCTCGGCTCATACTGTTTGTTCGCCTGGCTGCTGATTCCCCTGCGGGATGCATCGACACTTGAGGCGATTCGTGGTGCCGCCTTCGCAATGGCCGGGTCCTACCTTGTGGCTGCAGGTCTCGCCGTGGTTTTTGTTCTACTGCCCTCCCAGCCCATTCGTTTTCGGCTTGGTGCTTTGCGCAAGGGGTTGTTGCTGCAAATACTCAAGCAAGG
>JAACDW010000067.1 GCA_009936775.1 Pseudomonadota bacterium | reverse complement strand
TCGTCCACACTGGCGAGAACTGTTGTTGCGGACGACACCGTCATTAGGGCGCAAAGCTGGAGCGTGCACGAATACCCCAACCTGTTGCCGTACGCTGCACAATATACAGAGAGTTGAAGGACACATAGGCCTCGCCCTTGGGGTTAAAACGGGTGAACCGTACCGCGAAGTGCACCTTGTCGGCGTCGGCCTGAACGGTTGCGATACGCGCCCACCGACTGTGAGACCAGTTAAAGCGCTCTGCAAAGGCCTCAAAATCCATGCTCTCGATCATGCTCTGACGGTTGGGGGTAATACGCACGCCGCCGCTGGCAACTCGCACATGGGGAAACGCCAAGGTGCTGGCAAATTCCGGCACGTTGCGGTCATTAAATGTGCGCATAAACTCGTACATCACCTCCAGTGCAGCCGCTTCGGCGGCGCGCGCTTGCACCGACGCGGACTCGGGCAAAAGGACTAGGGTAGGTTGTTGGGGGGCGGCCATCAGCGATGCCGCCAAAGTCACCAACAAGCTTGCCAGCGTCAGCTTGATTGCAGCCATAGGATTCTCCTGTTAGACCGGTTTGTCGCCGGTGAGGGTAACTCGGTGCATCAGCCGATGCTGGGGGAAAAAGTCGTTTACCGGCTTGTGCTGTGTGGACCGATTATCCCAAATGGCCACGGTACCTGGCTGCCAGGATAGCCGCACGGTATGTTCCTCAGCAACGATATGTCGATACAAAAACGTCAGCACAGCCTCACTCTCTTTGGCGGGCAAGCCAACAATCTGGGTGGTAAAAAGCGCATTAACATAAATTCCCTTGCGCCCGGTTTCCGGGTGGCGGCGTATCAGTGGATGCACTATTGGGGGGTTCTCAGCAATCGCCGGTGCCAGCCGCTCGGCACCACCGGGCTCTGCCAAACTTTCGCGAAACCCATGGCGAAAATCATTTACTGCTTGCAGCGGTAACAAGAATGTCTGTAGCTGCGGCGACAGCGCGTCAAAGGCAGCAGTAGCGCTGGCCCACACCGTATCACCGCCTGCGGGAGGAATAATCTGACCCTGCAGCAGGGTGAAACTCGGCGGGCACTGCATAAAGGTCATATCGGAGTGCCAGACTTCGATCTTCGATGGATTGTCTGCTGTACTCTCTAAAATCTGCACATCGGGAGCCTCAGGCACCGTAGTGTAGGCCGGGTGCCCTA
This sequence comes from Pseudomonadota bacterium, assembly GCA_009936775.1. GTDB lineage: Bacteria > Pseudomonadota > Gammaproteobacteria > Pseudomonadales > Azotimanducaceae > UBA4421. Next base: position 1,625 of record JAACDW010000067.1, on the reverse strand, counting down.
ACACCTTGCCAAAGGTTTTAGCAAAGGCCGCAAACACCTCTGGCGCGCGTTCTTGATCTCGAAAAAACAACACTTCGTGCCGCACCAACAGTTCACGTACGCGGCGGTAAAGCGCATCACTGGCGGCGATATCGGCTAATGACGTTCCCGTCACAAAGGCGCCCAAGGCTCCGGCCGCTCGCTGTATCTGAATTTGCTCTACTGCAGTAGGCACACCAACCCCTTACTATTCGCGGCAGCTTACTTCAGCCGATAACGCCGATTGTATCCAAGCAACCGCGGGGACACACCTGCAATAATACCTAGTGAGCACGCACAGTCTTCCGTTAGGCTGGCTTGATGGGACGCTACCGACCACCTGAGCCGGAAAAAACCGCAGTCATCACAGCGGCGGGTTGCGCACGCCTGCAGCAAGAGCTGAATTTCCTCTGGAAGGAAAAACGTCCAGACGTGACCGCTCGGGTTGCTGCAGCGGCGGCCCTTGGCGACCGCTCGGAGAATGCGGATTACATTTACGGTAAGCGCCAGCTAGCAGAAATCGATCGACGCATACGCTACCTCGATAAACGCATTCGAGTGATGCAAGTTGTCGACAGCTTGCCAAGCGACACCAGCAAAGTGTACTTCGGTGCGTGGGTCACACTTACCCCGGTCGATGGCGGCAACAACCAGACCTATCGTCTGGTAGGTCCGGATGAGATCGACGATGCGCCGAGCTATATCAGCATCGACTCACCCATGGCTAGGGCACTGCTGGGCAAAAGCCAAGGCAATGAGATTCCGATTATGCAAACCACAACCAGTACAAAAATCCTGAGTTTCAATGATGCGACAGAGCCAAGCAGATATTGCATCGATGCGATCCATTACCAAGAACCTCTAGCTAGCACTTAGAACTTAGAAGTTAAGCCGTTGTCATTAAGTTTCCGCCGCAAGGAGACTGACAACGGGACTTAGGCTAATACGAACCTTGGAAGGCGATGACGACTCAATTGCAGGCGCTGCGTCCGCAGTGTTTCTTGCATTAAAGGCAATTTGGCAGAGTAGTTTTAGCAGATTCCAATCGAATGACTCACGGACCTGCCCTTGGCCCTGCAGGTCGAGTAGCGAGCGCACTACGATGCTCGCGGCCTGTCGGATGCTATGGGTGCGTGGCTCAGCCAACGCCTCAGGCGCCATATGGCCAATCGGGTCAGCATCAGTTTGTGCCCCGCGCCTTGGTAACAGGGGCTCGAGCAGTTTGCGCAGCCGGACAAGGTGCGCGTCAGACAAGCTACCCGCCAACCAATACAGCTGGCGATCTAATACCGCAGCACAAAGCCCATCTTTGTCGCCGAAGTAATGGTAAATCATGCGCTTATTTATTTGCGCCTGAGCGGCTATTTGATCCACTCGAACGCCTTGTGACCCCGCCGCCGCGATCGCTTCGGCGGTCACAACCAGCAATCGGCGACGAGTTTCTTGGGCATCACGCATGCCTTATGTAACCATTTAGATACTCACAAAACAATCTTTTCGCGACAAACTTGTGCAGATGCACCAAAACTCACAAAAAAACCGGGGCATCTAGGAATTTATGTATCTATTTAGTTACTTTAGACGGTATCGTCAAATCCGACCTGCGG
>JAACDW010000066.1 GCA_009936775.1 Pseudomonadota bacterium | reverse complement strand
GTTGACCTGATAAGGTTCGAATATCGCTTGGCGCTCACCTTCTTCGCCTTCATGGCCCATGGACGACCAGACATCGGTCACCACCAAGTGCGCGCCTTCTACGGCCTCGCGGGGATCCAGCACGCGCTCAACATTTTTGCCGTTAGCCAAAATGTCTGCGTCGGGCTGGTGCGAGTCTGGGCAGCTAAAGCGCAGATTAAAATTCCACTGCTTGGCGGCGTTGATGTAGGAGTGGCACATATTGTAGCCATCACCTAAAAAGGTCACCGTTTTGCCCTCAATGGAGCCGCGATGCTCCTCAAAAGCTTGTATGTCGGCAAGCAACTGACACGGATGCAAAAGGGAACTCATGGCGTTGATTACTGGCACTGTGGCGTAGTGGGCTAGAGTTTCGATATCGGCTTGGCTGGCCGTGCGAATCATAATGATATCGACCATCTCAGACAGCACTCGCGCCAGATCCTGCAGCGGCTCGCCGCGGCCAATCTGCGTGTCGCTCGGATTCAGAAAAATAATGCCAGCACCCATTTGCGCAAAGCCTGCCTCAAAGGCAACCCGTGTGCGCGTGCTGCTCATGTTCAGAATTAAGGCGCCGGTTTTACCCACAAGAGGCTGGTAAACCTCATCGCGCTCATGCTGTTGGCGCAGGCTTTTCGCCCGCTCAATAACATGCTTAAGCTCGGCCGGTGAAAAATCCAATAGCGACAGAAAATCTCTCTTGATCATCGGGATTCGTTCCGCAAGTTCAGATGATGGGTCAATTAGCTGTCGATTAGCGTCACGACTCGACCGACTAACTCGTCAGCTTCGCTGTCGGTCATGGTCAGCGGTGGCAGCATGCGAATGATGTTGCCTTGGGTCACGTTGATCAGCAGACCCTGTTCGAGTGCCTTGGCTGCATAGCCGCCAATGTCTTGATGCATCTCAACCGCTAACATTAGGCCAGCGCCGCGAATGTCTTTGACATCGTTGCGCCCTGCCAGTGCGTCGCGCAGACCCTGTTGAATGCGTTCACCCAGCTCCATGGCTCGGGCTTCCAAGCCTTGCGCGTCGATGACATCGAGAACGGCATTGGCCGCCGCACAGGCCATGGGGTTACCGCCAAACGTTGAACCGTGATTGCCTGGCACAAACAGGTTGGCCGCCGCGCCCCGGGCCAAACAAGCGCCAATGGGCATGCCATTGCCCAAGCCCTTCGCCGTGGTGACCACATCAGGTAAAATATCTGTGTGTTGGTAGGCAAAGAACTTGCCGGTGCGCGCATTGCCGCTTTGTACTTCGTCTGCAATCAGCAACCAGTTGTTGCTGTCGCAAATGCCGCGCAACGCAGCCAAATAGCCTTCGTCAGGAATGTAGATACCGCCCTCGCCGAGAATGGGTTCCACCATTACCGCCACCACATTGGAGTTGTTGGCGGCAATGGCCTCTACCGCGGCAATGTCATTGAACGGTGCACGTACAAAACCGCTCAGCAGGGGTTCAAACCCCGCATGTACTTTGCGGTTGCCGGTGGCGGTGAGGGTGGCCATGGTGCGGCCATGGAAACTGCCGTCGACAACGACGATCGCAGGGGACTTGATGCCTTCTTTGTTGCCCTTGAGCCGGGCCAGTTTAATGGCAGCCTCGTTGGCTTCCGCGCCGGAATTACAGAAAAATACGTTGTCCATACCCGAGCGTTCGCACAAGCGGTTGGCAAGCTTCGTTTGCAGCGGAATTTCATACAGGTTGGACGTATGCAGCAGCGTTTTTGCCTGTTCTGCCAGCGCCTGTGCCACATGGGGGTGGGCATGGCCGAGGCCGCAAACCGCAATGCCGGTGAGGCCGTCGAAATACGTCTTGCCCTCACTGTCTGTGAGGTAGGAGCCGGCGCCGCTGACAAAATTCACGGGCATACGGCCATAAGTATTCATTACATGGTTCTGCATAAGTCACTCGCCTGCGCCGACTCCATTCTTCGCGGACCGTGGCAAAATATCCCAACACTCGACTTCTTATTGATGTCGATAAGAAATCGAGAAACGGTCGTCTTAAAGGAAGTAGGGCGCTTAAAAAGCAACAGGCCGCGATGCGAGCGGCCTGTAAAGGACGAAAGATACTAAAGCCACACCACGCCCGCAATAGCCGTTTTGCTAACTGGCTAGCAAGTTCTGCAACTGCTGTGCATTAGGCGTTTAGCAGGCTAGCGCGGAGGCGTTTCAAACCCTCATCCAGTAGCGGCTTGGGGCTGGCGAAGTTAAACCGCACATAGCCTTCATGACCAAAGGGTGCGCCATTGCTTAAGCCCAAGCCATGCGACTCAAAGTGGCCGTCTACATCGTTGAGCTGCAGGTCGGCGATATCAATCCAAGCCAAATAGGTGGCCTCCATTTTGCTCATTCGATGGCCCGCTACAGCCTCTACTAAGGCACGGTTGCGGCGCAGGGTGGCCTGCAGCTGCGGCACCCAATCTGAGCGATCGTTGAAGGCCGCTCCCGACGCAATGTAGTTCAGTGGCCCGGGTCCTGGCACCAAGTCACCTCGGGTGGCTAAAAACCGTTCGCGTAGGTGGGGGTCTGGCACCACTGCAGCAGCGCAGCCAAGGCCGGGAATGTTGTAGGTCTTGGTGGCCGCGAACAGTGACACCGTGCGCTGCGCAATTTCCGGCACCGCGTGGGCAATGGGTAAATGGGCTTTGTCGTCATCGAGAATAAGCTGGCAGTGAATTTCGTCACTCACCAACAGCAGATCGTGACGCTCAATAAAGTCAGCCAAGGCACGCAGTTCGTCAAGGCTGTAGCAACGCCCGGTGGGGTTTTGCGGGTTGGCAATGCACACCATTTTGGTTTGCGCGGTGACGGCGTCGGCCATCGCCGCCAGGTCCATCGACCACCTGCCGTGGTTTAGCGCCAGCGGCACCGTGAGCTGTTCGCGCTTGGTGTTTTCCTGTAAATCCAGAAAAGGGTAGTAAATGGGCGTAGGCACCAGTAACTGCTGATCTGGAGTGAGCATGTTTACCGCCATGTTCAGTCCGGGCACCACACCGGGCAGCCAGACTACCCAATCTTCTGGCACCTGCCAGCCGTAGTGGTGCATGAGCCAGTGCTGCAAGGCTTGGGTCAACGAATCCGGCTTTTTCGTATAACCGATGATCGGATGTTCGAGGCGTTGACGCAGCGGCGCTAAAATGAACTCTGGCACGGCGAAGTCCATGTCGGCGATCCAAAACGGCAAAATGTCCGTCTCCGCATATTTTTGCAGCTTGGTGGCGTTAGTATTGCGTCGGTCAATAACGGCATCGAAGTCGTAGGCCATGAAGCAGTCCTAATAAGGCACAAAAAAACAGCGCAGATGATAGCGCGAGATAACAACGCAATCTCCACATGTCTACCACCAGACAAGTTTTCAGGGCTACAATGTCGGCCCGCGCCTAGGGTAAAACTAGGTTCAGACAAATAGCCGCGCACAATGAGGCGGACACAAATAGGCTCGCACAAAGACGCTCGCACAAATGGGCTCACACAAATGGGCTCACACAAAGGAGCGCGCACACATACACTGGTTTAGGACGACGTTATGTCAGAAGAAGTACTAGATTCCATTAAGCAGCAAATCAGCGAGAACCCGATCATTTTATATATGAAGGGGTCGCCCCAAGCGCCGCAGTGCGGTTTTTCGGCGCAAACCGTGCAGTGCATGGTGGCCTGCGGGCAACGCTTTGCCTACGTGGACATTTTGAGTAACCCAGAAATTCGCGCAGCGCTGCCGGGCTATGCCAATTGGCCAACGTTTCCTCAGCTTTGGGTAGATGGGGAACTGGTCGGCGGCTGCGACATCATCACCGAAATGTTTGAAGCCGGTGAGCTTGAAACCCTGCTTGTTGAGACCTCAGAGAAGTATCCTGCCGAAGGGTAGAAGGTTGGTTCCGGCACCGAACCTCACGTTCTACTGAGGGGCCTAGGCTTCTTCTTCGCGCCTTTCCAGCCAATGCGGCTGGAAGGCCATGCATTCACAATATGACAAAACAGCTCCGCCGTGCGTTCTGCGTCGTAGGCCGCGTTATGCGCCTGGGCCTCGCTGAAATCTATGCCCGCGCGCCGACACGCCTCGCTCAGCACCGTATGCCCAAAAGCCAAGGCCCCCATGGTGGCCGTGTCTAAGGCAGTGAATGGGTGGAAGGGGCTGCGCTTGAGCTTGAGTCGCTCGCAGGCGGCATTCAAAAAGCCCTGATCGAAAGAGGCATTGTGCGCCACCATAATGGCGCGGTGGCAGCCAGCGAACTTCATTTCATCCCGCACGACCTTAAAAAACGCCACCAAGGCCTCGCGCTCGTCAAGGGCGTTGCGGTTGGGGTCGTCCAAGTCGATTTTGGTGATCTTTAGGCTGGCAGGTTCGATATGGGAGCCCTCAAATGGCTCCAAACTCCAGCTGGCGCTGTCTTTCAGGCACAGACGATCGTCGCGCATGGCGACGAAGGAACAGGCAACTTCGAGTATTGGGTTGTCTTCCTTGCTGAATCCGCCTGTTTCCAAATCAACCACGACAGGCAGATAGCCGCGGAACCGGTCAGAGATTTCCATGCGGAGACGATAACTGAAAACCCCGAGGAGCGAACCCAAAAGGTTACAGTAATGATGATCTGAGCCGAAATTGGAAAAGTCTTTCAAGACCCGGTCGACGTCGATCGCATATCCGTTCCAGCGCCGCGTCTGCAGTCTAGCCTGCTCAAAAAACTCCTTGCGGCGGTACACCTTTAATTGTCGATTCGGGCAATGCCGCCCGTGCGTCTTGTTTTTGACACCTTCCATCCATAAAAACAGCTGAGCCTCGCCGATATGGCCATATAAACTCGCCAGCTCGCCCCTATAACAATGCTTTATGCCTGCCATTGGCGACTTGCCGTTTGTCAGGGGTTGAGCCCAATAATCGGGCACCTGCCTGAGACCATCAGCTGGGGGCGGGATCGGTGAAATGAAGTTTGGTATTGACGGTGTTAGTGCTGTAGCTCTGGTCGCGTTGTTTGCGGCACTGCCTTGATCGGGTGTCTTTGCCGTTGAGATTTCGCCAGAACTGATTGGCCAATACGAAAACGCCTCGTTGGCTGAAAAACAAAGGCTTGAAAAGCTGTTGGGCGTCTCTCGAGCGGAGATTGAGGCGTATATCGGGAGTCCCCTGACTCAGCCCGCTAGCCCCAAGGGCAACGTGGTGGTGCTGACACAAATAGAGGAGCCATCGCCACCGCAGGGACGGTTGCTTCAAGCTGCTCACGGCGAGGCAAATGACGCTAAACCCAAGAGAAGCCCTGCCCCAGATCCTTGGGACGGGCTGAAGCGCTTTGGTGCCGAAATGTTCGATCCCGAGGTTTCGTCTTTTGTTTTGGCCGACAACTTACCTGTGTCTGAGGATTATCTTCTGGGTGTGGGCGTCGCCGCCGGTCCGGGTCGGCGTGTTCCCACAACCGTGACTGGGCAAACAAAACGACGCTTGTTACAGGCACCATTTCCCTCCCGCGCCCCCTTGCCCTAAAATCCCACGCCTCTGCACTCGCTCTGCCCAAAGGAAATCTCGTGTCCGACAAAAACAAAATCGTTCTCGCCTATTCTGGTGGCCTTGATACCTCGGTGATCTGCCGCTGGCTGCAGGAAACCTATAATGCCGAGGTGGTGACCTTTACCGCTGACATCGGTCAGGGCGAGGAGGTTGAGCCTGCCCGTGACAAGGCCAAGGCCATGGGTGTGCAAGAAATCTACATAGAAGACCTGACCGAGGATTTTGTCGCTAACTACGTATATCCCATGTTTCGCGCCAATACGGTTTACGAGGGCGAGTACTTGCTTGGCACCAGTATTGCGCGCCCTTTGATCACTCGGCGTATGGTGGAAATCGCGCGTGAAACCGGCGCCTCTGCTGTGGCTCACGGTGCAACCGGCAAGGGTAACGATCAGGTGCGTTTTGAACTTGGCGCCTACGCCTTAGATCCCGACATTCAGGTCATCGCACCTTGGCGCGAGTGGGATCTGAACTCCCGTGAAGCGCTTATGGATTTCTGCGAAAAGCACCAAATTCCCGTGGACTACAAGCGCGGCGGCAAATCGCCTTATTCCATGGACGCGAACTTGCTGCATATCTCCTATGAGGGGGGCGGCTTGGAAGACCCGGCGAAACCCGCCGATGAGGGTATGTGGCGCTGGACTGTGGCCCCGGAAGTCGCCCCAGACCAGCCACTGGAAATTGAGCTGACTTATCAGCACGGCGACCCCGTGGCACTGGACGGTAAGCCGTTAACGCCGGGCGCTATGCTTGCCGAGTTGAATCGGTTGGGCGGCATGCACGGCGTGGGTCGCTCGGACATTGTCGAGAACCGCTTCGTGGGCATGAAGTCGCGGGGTTGCTATGAAACTCCGGGAGGCACCATCTTGCTTAAGGGCCACCGCGCCATGGAGTCGCTGACCTTAGACCGAGAGGTCGGGCACCTCAAAGACGAGTTGATGCCGCGTTACGCTCAGATGATTTACAACGGTTATTGGTGGGCACCAGAGCGCAAGGCTCTGCAGGCGTTAATCGACGAATCGCAAACCCCGGTGAATGGCTCGGTAGTACTGAAGCTGTATAAAGGGTCTGTGAGCGTGGTGGGCCGCAGTTCTAGCGACAGTTTGTACGATGCCGATGTGGTTACCTTTGAAGACGATCAAGGGGCTTACGATCAAAAAGACGCTGCCGGTTCCATTAAACTGAATGCGCTGCGTCTGCGCCTCGGCGCGAAGCGCGGGCGGGACTATTCTTAGTCTTGGTCTGCTTGCTTGTTTTAGTTTGAGCCGAAGCTAGGGGCATCGGAGCTGTGGCTGTGGGGGATGCAAACCTGCCCATTGGCGTATTCGACTCTGGCATGGGCGGCCTGACGGTATTGGCCGCGCTGCGCCAACACATGCCCGCCGAAGACTTCATCTATTTGGGCGACACTGCGCGCCTGCCCTATGGCACCAAGTCTGCGGCCACGGTGGGTCGCTATGCGGTGCAGGCCGCCGACGTGTTGGTGCAGCGCGGCGTCAAGGCCTTGGTCGTGGCCTGCAACACCGCCTCGGCTACTGCGCTGGATTTGCTGGCAAAAGAATTTGC
>JAACDW010000065.1 GCA_009936775.1 Pseudomonadota bacterium | reverse complement strand
GCGTTCGTAGAGTACCTGAACCAGAACAAGCAACCCTTGAACGAGGTTTTTCACTTCAATACCGAGCGCGAGGACGGCATCGGGGTAGAGGTCGCAATGCAGTGGAACGACACGTTTCAGGAGCAGGTTTTCTGCTATACCAACAATATCCCCCAAGGCGACGGCGGTACCCACCTTGCAGGTTTTCGCGGCGCGCTCACGCGCACCCTGAATACCTATATTGAAAATGAAAACATGCTCAAGAAAGCACAGGTAAGCACCACTGGCGACGACGCCAGAGAGGGCATTACTGCCGTGGTATCGGTCAAGGTCCCGGACCCGAAATTTTCTTCGCAAACCAAGGACAAATTAGTGTCCAGCGAAGTAAAAACTGCGGTAGAACAAGAGCTTAGCAAGTTTTTCACCGACTATCTGGCAGAGCACCCGCAAGACGCTAAGTCGGTGGTGGGCAAGATGATTGATGCTGCTCGGGCCCGTGAGGCGGCGCGTAAGGCCCGGGACATGACGCGGCGCAAGGGCGCGTTAGACATCGCTGGTTTGCCAGGCAAATTGGCCGACTGCCAAGAAAAAGACCCGGCGCTTTCCGAACTGTTTCTGGTGGAGGGTGATTCTGCTGGGGGCTCGGCTAAACAAGGCCGAGATCGCCGCACTCAGGCAATCTTGCCCCTGAAAGGCAAAATATTGAATGTGGAAAAAGCCCGCTTCGACAAAATGCTGTCGTCTCAGGAAATCGGAACCCTGGTCACAGCTCTGGGTTGCGGAATCGGCAAGGGCGAATTTGACCCGGACAAACTGCGTTACCACAACATTGTCATAATGACGGATGCCGATGTGGACGGCTCGCACATCCGCACCCTGTTGCTTACCTTCTTTTTCCGCCAGATGCCGGAACTGTTTGAACGCGGTCACATATACATAGCTCAGCCCCCTCTCTACAAGGTGAAAAAAAACCGCCAAGAGCGTTATGTCAAAGACGATGAGGAGCTAAACGCCTACTTCTTAGCCATGTCGTTACAAGACGCTAAACTGTTTGTTAACCCTCAGGCGCCGGCGCTACAGGGCGAAGCACTGGAGGCGTTGATTGTGAGTTATCAATCGCTGATGCACACTTTGGCGGAGTCGCGCCGCAAATATCCTGAAGAACTGACCCAAGCGCTGGTAAAGGTGCGCAAGTTAACGCCAGAACTCATGGCAGATGAGGTGGCAATGCAACAATGGGCTGCTGCACTAGTGGAGATTTTGCGGCTAAACGCTGATTCGAACCCTGCCATCACAGTGGAGCTAGACCCGGAAACTAATGTTTATGTACCGCGGGTCACCATGCTGCTTAAGGGGGTTGCCGAGAAAATTGCCTTGCCGCTGAATTTCCTCAACGGCCCGGAATATCGTGCCATAGCGGCGATGATCGACCAGCTAGACGGTCTTTTGGAGGCCGAGGCCAGCATCCAGCGCGGCGAGCGCAAGCAGGATATTGAGCACTTTGCACAAGCGTTTGACTGGCTGCAAAAAGAAGCGCGTCGCGGCGTAGACCTGCAGCGCTATAAAGGGCTTGGTGAAATGAACCCCGAGCAGTTATGGGAAACGACCATGGATCAATCCGTGCGCCGTTTGTTGCGAGTATCCATTGACGACGCCATTGGTGCAGACCGGATGTTCACAACACTGATGGGAGACCATGTAGAGCCGCGCCGCGAATTTATTGAAAAAAATGCGCTTTCCGTGGTCAATCTGGACGTTTGATGCTGGGTGATGGCTCATGTCTGAGAAATCAATGCGTAGTCGCTGCTCTTGGTGTGAGGGCAGTGGACTGTATCGTGAGTATCATGACAAAGAGTGGGGTGTGCCGCTAACCGAAGACGACGCACTGTTTCGACTGCTGATGCTTGAAGGCCAACAGGCGGGCTTAGCCTGGATTACTATTCTCAACAAACGTGCACATATGGATGAGGTGTTCGCCAACTTTGACCGGCGCACGCTTGCGCAAACCTCCTCAACCACCATTGCCCAGTGGCTGCAGGATTCTGGCCTAATTCGACACAAGGGCAAACTGCAGGCGCTAGTGAGCAACGCCCAGTGCGCCCTGCAGATCACAGATTTTGCTGCTTGGCTTTGGTCTTTTGCGGCCCCGCCCGGGCAGCCGGCGGCACAGGTGCCAGCACAGACCGCCGAGTCGCAGGCCATGTCTAAGGCGCTGAAAAAAGCTGGGTTTCGTTTCGTCGGGCCGACCATTTGTTATGCCTTCATGCAAAGCGCTGGCATGGTCAACGACCACCACCCCGACTGTTGGCGTTTAAACACCTGTCAGCGTTTGGTTACGCGGGCGCTAAACGCCCGGTGAGTGCATTTGTTGGACTGTTTTTGCGGCTGCTGAACTGGCTACCCGATGCTCTTGCCATACGCATTGCCGCACTGGCTGCCACCTCGCTGATCAAGCGCAACGCGGATATTGCCAGAGTCAGTCGCATCAATATTCGACATTGCTTTCCCGAACTTGATAGCGAGGCCGAACAAGCGCGGCTGCATGATTCCCTACTTCACTCGGCACTGTTGCCATTTGAGCTTGCCTATTTGCAGCACCGCCCAATAAACAAATTGTTGGCAAAAATCATTGCGGTGGACGGCGAGCAATTGTTAAAGGAAGCCTGGCAGGAAGGTAATGGGGTGCTTTTGCTGATGCCGCATTTTGGCTGCTGGGAATTCCTGAGCGTTTATTTGGGTCACGGGTATTCGATTTCTGCGCTGTACGATCCGCCCAATGTAGCGGCTTTGGAGGCTAGCATGCTGAATATGCGAGAGCGGCAAGGCGCAACCATGCATCCTACCAATGCCGCAGGCCTACGCGGTCTGATGCGTGGTCTTAAGGCCGGTAATGTGGTGGTGGTTTTGCCCGATCAGGTGCCGACGAGTACGGCCAGTGCGACGGTGGCGCCGTTCTTTGAACGCCAGGCCTTAACGATGCTGTTAGCAAAAAGGCTGCTGAAAGTGGGTAGTCCACAGGTGTTGATGGCAGCTGCTTGGCGGGATCTCTCAGCCGGCGATATTCGCTACCGCCTCAGTTTCGAGCGCCCCCCAGCAGAGATTTACGACGAGGACGATGGCGCTCATGCAGCGGCTATGAATACCGCCATTGAGAAAATTGTGCGTCGCGATCCGGCCCAATACCAATGGTCATACAAGCGTTTTCGCCGCCTTGGGAAGGAAACGCTGGATCTTTATCGGCGCCAGTAGGCAGGGGTAAGAAGCACCAACAGGGTGAATATCTCCAAGCGCCCAAGCATCATGTTGAACATCAGCACCCATTTGACCCCAGTATCCAGACCCGAGTAATTGAGCGCCACGTCGCCAAGTCCAGGGCCAAGATTGTTCAGGGTTGCGCCAACGGCAGAAAATGCTGTGAGAAAATCGAGTTCACTGGCCAGCATGATGACCATGACAGAAAGAAAGAACAGCAGCGCATACACACTGAAAAAGCTCCACACAGATTCGATTAGCCGGTCAGATACTGGGGTGGTGCCAAGCTTGATGGGGAATACCCCGTTGGGATGAATAAGCCGCCGCACTTCGCGCATACCCTGCAGGTAAATCATCAGCACCCGCACGAGCTTGATGCCGCCGGCAGTGGAACCTGCGCAGCCACCGGCAAACGCCGCCAGCAGCAGCAAGGTGGGCGCCGCCGCTGGCCATTGTGAAACCTCAGCGGTGACAAAGCCTGTCGTGGTGGCAAAAGAAACGGCATGGAAAATGCCTTGGCGGAACGCCCAATGCTGCCCGTCGGATGCATTCAGCAAAATGATTACCACGGCGATGGCGACAAACAGCAGCACCAAAAAGTAGGTTCTGACCTCGTAATCCGCCAGATACAGCAGCGGATTTTTACGTCGCCAGACCAAAAAATGCAGGCCAAAGTTAATGCCAGACAGCACCATAAACACGCAGGCTACAGCCTCGATGGTTGCACTGTTGAAGTAGCCAATACTGGCGTCGTGAGTTGAGAACCCGCCAATGGCCACTGTGGCAAAACTGTGGCTGATGGCGTCAAACACAGACATGCCAGCGATCCAGTAGGCCCCAGCACAGGCCACGGTGAGAAACAGATAAATGTACCAAAGTGCCTTGGCGGTTTCGGTGATTCGCGGCGTGAGTTTGTTATCTTTTACTGGCCCCGGTGATTCGGTTCGGTAAAGCTGCATACCACCGATGCCAAGCACTGGGAAAATCGCTACTGCGAGAACGATAATCCCCATGCCACCAAACCACTGCAGCTGCTGACGGTAGAACAGCAGTGACTTGGGCATGCCGTCCAGATTCACCAGCACGGTGGCACCTGTGGTGGTCAGTCCAGACATGGACTCAAATACCGCATCAACGAATGCTAGATCTAGGCCCGGAGACAGCATAAAGGAGATTGCGCCAAACAAACCCAGCCCCAGATAAAACAGCGCAGTGATCAAAAAACCATCACCACCGCGGAGCTCACGCTTACCCCGCAGCGGCAGCCACATCAGCAGGCCGCATGCTAAGGTCACTAACAAGGCGGTGCCAAAGGTCCCCAGAGTGGGCTCGTTGAAGTAAAGGGCGACCAACATGGGCGGCATAAATGTCGCGCTAAAGACTGTGAGCAGGGTCCCGGTAACGCGAAAGATGACAGACAAGTGCATGGTGTGGTCGGTCAGATAAAGTTCATGCTGACCTGAAACAACCGCTCGACGGCAGCGACCTGGGTCTTATCTACCATGAAGAGGATGACATGGTCATCGGTGGCGATAATCACATTGTCATGGGCAATAAGCACCTCATCGCCGCGTACGACGGCACCGATTGTCACGCCTGCGGGGAGTTTAAGCTCGTGTATTTTGCGGCCAACGACGTTGGAGTTGCTGACATCACCGTGGGCAATCGCCTCCATGGCCTCGGCAGCACCTCGGCGCAGACTGTGCACGCGCGCTACATCCGCCTTGCGCACATGGGATAGCACGGAGCCTGTGGTGGCTTGTTGGGGCGAAATAGCGACGTCGATCTCACCGCCTTGTACCAGATCAACGTAGGCCGGTTTGCTAATCAACGTAATCACATGCCGTACGCCCAGCCGCTTGGCCATAAGCGACGACATAATATTGACCTCATCGTCGTCAGTGAGGGCGCAGAAGGCATCGCACTGCTCGATATTTTCCTCTAGCAGCAGCTCGCGATCGGTAGCATTGCCCTGAATTACCACTGCTTGGTGGAGCTGGTCGGCTAAGGTTTTGGCCCGTGAGCTGCGCAGTTCGATCAATTTGACCGCGTACTCTTTTTCAATTTCGCTGGCCAGCTTGGCACCAATGTTGCCGCCACCGGCGATGATAACGCGCCTGTAAGGTCGTTCAGCGCGCTGTAGCTCACCCATGACGTTGGCGATATGTTCTCGCGCCGCAATAAAGAATACTTCGTCATCTGCCTCAATCACTGTATTGCCGCGCGGTACAATGGATTGACCGCGGCGAAAAATAGCGGCCACCCGAGTGTCCGCATTCGGCATGTCCTCGCGCAGAAAACTCAGCGCATGCCCGACCAAGGGGCCACCGTGCACCGCACGCCTAGCCACCAGCTGTACGCGTCCGTCGGCGAAATCCGCCACATCGAGCGCGCCGGGGTGGCTGAGCAGTTCGTGTATTTGCGAGGTCACTACCGCCTCGGGGTTAATCAGGCGGTCGATGGGCATGTGGTTTTTGTGGAAAAACCCTGCCTTGGCAAAATAGGCAGAGGAGCGAATTCGCGCAATCTTCATTGGTGTGCGGAACATGGAATAGCAAACTTGACAGGCCACCATGTTAATTTCATCGCTGGAAGTTACGGCAATAAGCATCTCGGCATCGTCTGCACCGGCGCGCCGCAGCACATCCGGGTGCGATGCTGAGCCTTCAATGGTTTGGATGTCCAAGCGCATACCCAGCTCGTGCAGCCGTTCTGGGTCGATATCGACCAGGGTTATATCGAAGGCCTCTTGGGCCAGGCTCTCGGCCAAGGTGCCGCCGACCTGACCTGCACCGAGAATCAGAATCTTCAAGGAATTGCTGCCTTGTCTTGAACCCCTTGCTTGCGCAGCAGGCAGTAGTAGAAGCCATCTGTCAGGGGTTCGGTTGGCAGCATTTGCCAGCCGTATTCGGTCGCTTGGCCATAGTCCTGAGCCGGGGTTTGCGCAGAGGCATCGCGAGTCGCACCTAGAAAACTGTGCATCACTTGATCGTTTTCCTCTGCAAAAACGGAGCATGTGGAATACACAAGAGTACCCCCAGCAACCAAGTGTTGCCATAAATTCTGCAGCAGTCGCAGCTGCAAATCCTGCTGCTCTAACAACGAGGCCTGGGTAATGAGTAGTCGTATATCCGGATTGCGGCGAATGGTGCCGCTACCTGAACAGGGGGCATCCAGCAAAATGGCATCGAAGGGCGCGTTGAAAGGCAGGTTTGGCGAGCAACCATCAATACACAGTAAACCAATGGCCTCGTTTGCCTGTGCCTGCCCGGTAAAACCCAGCTTCGGCTGATAACGGTAGGTGGCATGCCCCAGGCGCGCGCCAATGGCCTCAACATCGTGCAACCTTTTCTCTTTGTTATCCAAGGCAAACAACCGATGCGCGATACCTGTCTGAGCTAGCGCCTCGCGTAGATGAAAAAGTTTCCCCCCCGGTGCAGCACAGGCATCAAGGATGTTTACGGGTGCGCTGGTATTGGCCTGCAAGGCCTCCAGCATGAGATGCGCGGCGTGTTGCGCGGACAGATCTTGAACGGAGCACGCGCCTTGATCCCACCCTGGCAGCAGGCTGGCAAGCTGTGGCTGGTCGAGGGTCAGCGCTTCAGACCACGGTCCTTGCAGGTAGTCGATACCAGCAGTGTCGAGCTGCTGCTTGAAGGCTTCTGTGGTTACCCTTGACTGATTGATGCGCACAGTCATGGGTGCGCGCAGGTTGTTGGCGGCCATCAGGCCGTCAGCTTGAGCCCGGTACTGTTTGGCAAGGAGTTCACGCAACCACTGTGGATGATCTAGCACAGCAACAGTGGCCGGATCTGGGTTTCGAGTGCCATCGCGCTGCATTGCCCGTAGCACACCATTTACCAGACCCCGAGCCCAAGGTTTGCCTAACGGCGTGCAGCCGTTTACGCATTCGCTAATGGCTGCGTACTCAGCTATTGCGGTGTGTTTTAGTTGGTAAGCACCCACTAACATTACGTGGTAGAGGTCCAGGTCCTTGTCTTTTAGCGGACGGTTGAGGTGCCGTTTAAGTGCCTCGCCGAGAGACAAGTAGTGCCGAAGGGTGCCATAGAGTAGCTGGGAGTGCAGCGGCGATTGCAGCCACTGCGGACGCTCAGCGCGCACCCATTCGACAGTCCGCTGCTGCGCGATAATGTGCGTCAGAGCCCGAGCCGTATCAAGTCGGACGTTAACTTGCTGGCCCTTTGCGGGCTTTGCGGTTGGCTCTGTCACAGAGATTGCGGCGCAGCTTCCGTAGCGCATACGGCGTCGGCGTGAAAAACGTCGGCGTAGCCGTTGCGTGCCGCTGCGGCATCCATAACAAGGCCTTTACCCCGATTCAGTCGCAGTCGATCTAGCTGTAGCAGGCCGGCTCCGCACTCGACAATTAGGCGTTTTTTGCCCGCGTCCACCAGCGCTCCGGGTTTGCTGCTGATGCTAAATTTGTCCGTTGGCAAGGCGGTTGCCGCCAAAATCTGTACTTGGGTCTTGCCAATCGCGGTTTGTGCCGGCATGCGGTGGCTTAAAGCCCAAACTTGCCGCGCAATATGCTCTGCGTCTTGTTGCCAATCGATACGACGGTCGGCGGCGGTAAGTTTTTGGGCGTAACAAACCCCTTTAGCAGGCTGGGGCTTGGGTTGCAGTGACGGATTGGCGACGAGTTGTGCAAGAACCTGCAACAACAAAGCAGCACCGTGTTCTGCTAAGCGCTGTTCGAGTTCTGCAACGTCATGGCATTCACCAATGGCAACCGTGTGGCTGGCAAACACCGGGCCGGTATCAAGCCCCTTTTCCATTTGCATAATGGCCACGCCGGTCTCACTGTCGCCCGCCATCACTGCTCGCTCAATGGGCGCCGCGCCCCGCCATCGCGGCAGTAGCGAGGCGTGCACGTTGAGG
>JAACDW010000064.1 GCA_009936775.1 Pseudomonadota bacterium | reverse complement strand
TCATTAGATAAAGCACTGTTGCCGCTGGGTTTCTTGCTAGTTTTTTGTGCTCAACATCAGCTGCTGAGTTCGCAATTTCGCCAGCATCGGGAACAGCAATTGTCATCGGTGCGATTTCAGCAAGGACCAGTCACTGCCCTACTTGCCAGCCATGGCGGTGCCCTATACACGACAGATTTCAGCCCGCGCGGTGAGGCGTTCATGCGACAGTATCTGCCGCAGTTGCCTGCAGACTTTGCTGACACTTTTGGGGTCGACTGTTACGCCATTGAGGACAATTGGGAAAATTATCAGTTGCTAGCCAATCTGCTGGTGCGGCAATTGCTGGGTGAGCCGCAGCGACACCGCTCAGGCCGCGGTATGTGGTCATCGATAAAATCAATGGTGTCGCGTCTGTGGGGTTAGCACTGCGCGACTACGAGGTGTTCCGCGGTGAGGTAGCAATGCTGCCGCCTGATATGGCGCAGGCATTGACGCGCCTGCGAGCCCAGCCTGAGATTTTGCGGGTTGCCAAGCTTGGAGAGCAAATCATTGGCTGCTATGCGATGCAGGAACCGGCGTTACCATCCTGCGACGTTGTTGAGGTGCCAGCATTTGCCCTGACCATGGTAATGGTATCGCCGAGCTATCAGCGTAACGGTGTCGGGCGCTGGCTGGTTGGCCACGCCATCGGCGTAGCTGAGAGTAAGGGCGGGCGTCGGCTCGAAGCGCCGTTGCCCGGCCCTGCAAATTTTTTCGCTGGTCTTGGCTTTGAGTCCATGCAAACCGGCTATTGTTTCGCAATGTACCCAGAATAGACCCTGCTGCCAGACCCGAGTAGGCTCCGAGGTGTAGACGATTTGAATTCGGTCGGCGTCAAAGACAGGAACAGGCCGGACAGGGAAACGATTGGGGACAGGCTATGCAAGACAATATCCACATTACCTACGAGCATGTGCCGCGCTTCGTTACCGCAGACCCAGAGGCGAAGCGGTATCTTGAACAGCATGGCTATGTGATCTTTGCCAACGCGTTAACGACCGAGCAGGCCCGTCATAGCCTGTCTCTGCTTTGGGACTACCTAGAGGAACTGGGTACCGGAATCGACCGCCACAAAGTAGACACATGGGGCGACGATCGCTGGCCTACTGCCGTGCATGGTGGCATTTTGCCAAGCTACGGTATCGGCCACTCTGCGGCGCAGTGGTTTATCCGTGATGTTCCCAACGTCAAAGCGAGCTTTGCTCAGGTATGGGACGGCGATGACGATCTTCTGGTCAGTTTTGATGGGGTCACGATCTGGCGACCTTGGACCCACAACGCCGACTGGAAAACCAATGCGGGCAATAGCTGGCTGCACATAGACCAACATCCTATAGGGCGACCGGGTAAGCATTGTGTGCAAGGGCTGGTGAACCTTTTACCGACTTCACCAGCAACCGGTGGCAACGTGGTAGTACCTGGGAGTCATCGTCTGTTCGAGCATATCCCAGCGCAGTACGAAGAGCGCCTTGGCCGGATACATCCGAGTATCGATCATTTCCGCTTTCCCAACGACGACCCTAATTTGGCGCAAAACCAGCCCATCATGTGTCATATGGAAGCGGGCGATCTGATGCTCTGGGATTCCCGCACCATTCACTGCAGTGCGCCGAGTTTGCAGACGCCGACTGCTGACAAGGAGTTGCTGCGAGCTGCGAGTTTGGTCTGCATGATGCCCAGATCTAAGTCCAATGCGAAGGTGATCGATAAACGCAAGCGCGCAGTGGAAACACTGACCTCTACCACCAACTGGTCGGATCGTTTTATTGACGCAGATGCGTTCCCCAATATTTTGGCGGCGCCCCAGCGCGACAGCTACCAATGGCCCGAGCAGCCTGCCTTAAATGCCAATCAGTTGAAAATGGTGGGCTGGACCGAGCAGGAGCTTGCAAGTCTTTAGTGACCCGAAACTTGCCAAGGATCAGCGCGGCTCGTTGTCTGCCCGGGCGGCGCGACCGAGGTAGCCGCCGTGATGGCGCAGGCCATAGGCTTCTCGCGTTACCCCTTTTTGTTCAAGCAAAGCCAGCGCCAGAGCGTCACTGATGGCGAGCATCACTGCCATCGAAGCACTGGGTGTTAGGCCCAACGGACAGGGCTCTTCGATGGTGCCCATATCAAGGATGAAGTCCGAGTGTTCGCGCAGCTCCGAGTCGAGGTGAGAGGTCACACCGATAATTTTGTCCACACCTAAGTGGCGCGACATTTCTAGAATTTCCAGCACTTCGCGACTTTTGCCGCTGGTGGAAAAGGCAATCATTACATCGTTCTGACCAACCAGCCCAAGATCGCCATGGGCCGCTTCAGCGGGATGAATGAAGTCGGCAGGTGTCGCGGTAGAGCAAAGGGTGGCGGCAAATTTCTTCGCAATATGTCCCGCCTTACCAATACCTGTGGTAAGAATCTTGCCTTGGCATTTTTGCATCACTGTAACGGCAGCAACAAAATCCGCATTCACTTCGATGGCGTTTATCGCCTCGGCTTCGGCTTTTAATACCGCTTGCATCCGTTCTTTTATGTCCAAGGAAAACCTGCTCATTGACGAAACAACTGGCGCGCAGTCTACCCGAATCGTCAACGAAACGCGCAGTGCCATGGGCCAACTAAAGCTTTTGCTGTATCAACAAGATCATTGATTAAGCTTCGGTCGCCGCCCTGCATGCATATTTTGCGGCTGGTTTTTAATGCATCATTGTCGCCATGACAATGAAACCAAGCACTTTACACTGCATGCCACTACCAGCCCGTGTGAATCTGACCGAGCTAGCGGGGAAAGATCAACTCGCGCCGAGTGCAGCGCAAAGCGGCTTCGTCCTAACGGGCAACAAAGACCCGCGATTACGCACCGTTGCCGCTCAGATGCTTAACGGTCTCTCGGTGGGCAAGCTGCATATTTCTGTGGGGGATGAATCTGCTGCAACGCTGCCTCATCTGCATATGGACGAGGCCTATACCTTGGCAGTGACAGATGACCTTATCGAAGTGCAGGCTGCGTCGGTGTGGGGCGGGTTGCGCGGCATCGCTACCCTTGCCCAGTTGGCGCGGCAGCAACAGCTGTATACAGGGCTAAAAATCCATGATGCGCCGCGCTTTGCCTGGCGCGGCTTATCGCTGGATGTGGCGCGACACTTTTTTCCCTTGACGTCTTTGACGGCGGTAGTCGACGGCTTGGCGGCGTTAAAAATGAACGTACTGCACCTTCATTTGTCTGACGATCAGGCCTTTCGATTTCCCAGCGCAGCCTTCCCCCGTCTGGCCAGCGAGCAGCACTACACTGTAACCGAGCTAAAAGAATTAGTGGGTTACGCGGCAGACCGAGGGATTCGGGTGATTCCAGAGCTGGATATGCCCGGCCATGTAACCGCGTGGCTGGTTGCCTACCCGCAGTGGGGCAGCGGGATCGTAGCCCCGACCACCCGGTTTGGGGTACATAAAGGCTGCCTAAATCCGCTAGACGAAAGCGTCTATGAGGCTATTGATGCTTTGCTCGGTGAACTAGGCGATATTTTTCCTGACGACTACATACATGTGGGCGGTGATGAGGTCAGCCCGAGTTGGTGGCAGGAGGATGCTGCGATAGGTGCCCATTTGCGCGAGCAGCAAATGAGCGCCCAAGATTTGCAGAATGTTTTTCTCCGCCGCGTCTGCAGCTTGGTGAGCAACAGGGGCAAGAAGGCTGTTGCTTGGGATGAGGTACTGCACCCTGATATGCCACAGTGCGTGGTACAAAATTGGCGCGGCGCAACCACGCGGGATCGTGCCTTGATGCTGTCGATGCCGGTACTGGTTTCAGCTCCCTACTATCTCGACCTCAACTACCCAGCAGATCTGCACTATCGCTTTGACCCTGAAGCTACTTTGAGTCAGTGGCTGGCCCAAGAAGATGCCCTGCAAAATGATCCGCGGCTGCGGCATGTAGCCGATGGCATCGAGTGGACTAGGCAATGGCGGGCGGGCAATGTTGCCTTCGATGGAGCGGTTAAAGTGCTCGGTGGCGAGGCTTGTCTTTGGTCCGAGTTGGTCGTGCCGGAGGTATTGCCCACACGACTGTGGAGTCGGCTGCCCGTCGTGGCCGAAAGACTTTGGTCCCCGGCCGAATGCACCAACGCCAGCGATATGTACCAACGGCTACAAAGCTGCTGGCGAAGTTTGCCTGAGGATCCCGAAGCGCTGGCCATGCAAAATTTACACAACTTTGGCTGCGGCGACGCTCTTACCGCCTTGATCGCCTTGCTCGAACCGGTGAAATGGTATGGGCGTTTGCTAGGTGAGCAGGCACTGCGGGCGCGGCTTGCGGGTACAGAAATGCCCAAAGCCAGACCCTATCAGGTAGACACACCGCTGAACCGAGTGGCCGATTTTCTGTTACCCGAAAGCATGGCGGCGCGGCGGCTCAACGAGCTGGGTTTGGCCCATGGGGCAGACCGCGTCGTGCAACTGTTTAATCAAGCGCAGCGTAACAAACTGCCGCAGGAACTCAGTGATGCAATCGCGGCCTTGCTGCAGGGGGCCGAGGTTGTCTTGGCAGCGTCGGCAGAAAGTATCTCAAACGCTGAGGCGCTAACGCGCCTGCAGGCGCTAGATGTGCCCTACGGCGAATACATCGTTGCGCCGCTGCACTTCTGGCGGGCTGCTCTTGGCAGCGCCGAACACGCCTAGTGCACGCCGCTGAGCAGGCAGCGCAGCGCGCCTTTACGGCAGCGTGTGCATGGGTTGAGCCTGCTGGGCTAGAGCTTCTTGGTAATGGCCATATTCACCAAACGTATTTACTCAGCGACAAAAACGATCCTGCACAACGCTATGTGCTACAGCGTATCAATCCCTCGGTGTACGCGAACATTCGTCTGCTAATGCAGCAGACCCAAACCGTGCTGGCAACGCTGGCTGAGGACACCGAATATTGCAGCGCTTATCAGGTGGTTTCCTTGGTTGCCACCGCGGACGGGCAGCTACTGCATATGCAAAACGACGACGGCGGCGTTCATTGCTGGCGGCTCTGGCATTTCGTGGCAGGTTCCACTACCTGCGACCCGCCAAGGCAAAGGGCGCAAATTTGGCAGGCGGCAAGGGCTTTTGGTGCTTATCAGCGTGCCTTGGCCGTATTGTCCTTTGAGGTCTTGCAGCCAACGATTAGCGGTTTTTTGCATATGCCCAGTTATCTCAATCAATACGACAAAGCGCTAGCGGATTGCAGCTCGGCGGTGCGGCAAGAAGTGTCACAGTGGTTGCCTGTTGTCGCAGCCCAGCGGCATTGGCCGGAGTCTCTAAGCAGCCCCAATGCGATGATTCACGGCGACTGTAAAATCAATAACGTGTTGTTCGACACTGCTGGTGAGAGCGCTATCGCGGTTATCGATTTGGACAACAACATGTATGGCCACTGGGCTTGGGACTTTGGCGACTTGGTGCGCTCCGTCGCGTTCAGCCGCGGCGGCGTGGACATTGCTGATTATCGGGCCTGTGCTTCAGGGTTTGTTGCTGGCCGCGGCGCGTTCGCTGCACAAAGCGCACTTTATGCAGTCGCCCCAGCCTACCTCGCCTTTATGCTAGGACTGAGATTTCTCACCGATCATATGAACGGTGATCATTATTTTAGTGTGCCAAACCGGGGTGACAATCTGCGTCGTGCAGCAGAGCAGTTTGAGCTGCTGCGACAGTTCCAGCACCATGCTCAAGCGTTTACAGACGTTGCCGAAGAACTGACCGCAGACGATTCTGCAGAACGTTCCTAAAGCGCCGCTCTTAGGACCAGTGTGACCACGCCAGCCATCAGCAAAACAAAGGCGGCTGTTAGCGCAACACCCACAATAATGAAGTGGCTGGCCTTGCCTTTGGCAAAGTCGCGCTCGCGCTTTTCCTTAGATTGCACACCAATCATTGCCGCCATTGCGCTACCGAACATTTGCCCAAGGGTTAGGTCTTGCTGGGCTTCAGCGTCCGCTGCGGCAGCTCGCGTTTCGACTTCGTTCGCAGAATTCGTTTTTGTTGGATCTGGCATGCTATGAAAATATGGATTATCCGCGAAAGGAAACCCAGTATAGGTTAGGGAGAGCGAGCATGCAGACGTTGCACAACAGTTTTGACGAAGTCCGTCACACAAGTCGTATTTTTCGCAGCATGGTTTTGTTGATGGCCAGCATGTTACTGCTCTCTTGCGCCTCGCCAGGGTCGGCCAATCGACCTCTGCAGTTGCTCAGCGGCAGCGCGCCAGTGTATCCCCGGGCGCTGATAAGTCGTGCTGTTAGCGGTCAGGTCACCCTCGGCTACGACGTTACAGCTCAAGGCACCGTGGTCAATATCAGGGTGGTTGCCAGTGAGCCATCGGGTCTGTTCGATGCAACGGCAGTGCAGGCAGTAAGCAGTTGGGTATTCCGCCCGCAGCAACGCGATGGCAAATTCGAGGCTGTAGAGGGGTTGGAGAGCACACTGACGTTTCGCGCACCGTAGCGAGTCTGGCAGCGTGACGAAAGGAATGGATGATGGCGGTTAACACTCGGTTTGGGCAGGGCCTGATCGTACTCACTGGGGTGGTGATTCTGTGCGGATTTTTCACCGCACCTAGCGGAGTTGTGGCGGCAACCTTACCTGAGCATATAGGCACTATGTTGCGCGTTACGGCGCGACTGGGTTTCGCTCTTTTGCTGGTAGCGTATGTTAGCCGCCCATTTTTTCAGCTTAGTGGTTGGGGCCGTGAGTTATTGCTGCTGCGTCGTTATGTGGGCTTGTCGGCGGCGCTGAGTCTTACCGTACATTTCGGTTATGTGGTGACTTATTTGCGCGTATCCGGGGAGCCGCTGGATTTGCTTACCGTGAGTTTTGGTGGCGCTGGTTTCGTGCTGGCATGGGCTATGACGCTTACCAGCAGTCGTGCAGCCCAGCAAAAACTGGGTACTTATTGGCGGCGCCTGCATCTCACGGGCATGCACTACTTATGGCTGATTTTTATGCAGACCTTTGTTGGCAGGGTGTTGGCCGGTGACTCGGCTTGGGCCGAGGGAATGGCGGTGCTGGGGTTGGTGGCGCTGGCCATAAGGCTTAGCGCTTGGCTCAATCAGCGATTTAGCCGCACTGCATAAACGCCAGAAAATCCTCCTGCACGGCTGCCGTCGGCTAGCAGCACTTCGCAGACCAATGGGAATCTGCCCTTGCCAGAGGTCTTCAGCTTGGTCATCTCATCTTGATGCTGGCCAAAGCTACAGCGCACAAAAATATCTTCAGCGACGGGCTTGGCATAGTTGATTTGGCCGCTGGCGATTACGATGGAGGCGTCCAAGGCATTAAGTTTTAGCTGCAAATGCATCATGCCCCAGCCGGTCAGCGCCTGAATAGCGTACAGACTGCCCGCAAAAGCGGTGCCATGCACGTTGACATTTGGTGCCAAAGACGCGCTGCTGGTCAGTACCTCGCCGTCAAAGCCAGCAATCTGCATTTGCATAGCCGAAGATAGCGGAATCTGCTCACGCCAAATGCCTTGCAGCTGCTGACATAGTAGTTGGGAGTCTGCATCGGTATCGGTCATGATGGGCTTGTCCGTGTGCTGGAGGATTGGCTCGTGATCAGTGTGAATATGGTGGGTATCAATGTCTATGAGGTTGTACTGGAGGGCAGTGAGGAGAGCTTTCACCGCGTGACGTTATCCCCGGAGTTTTATCAGGTCCTTTGTGCGGGCACGAATACCCACGAATGGGTGCTGATTCAAGCCTTCAAGTTTCTGCTGGAACACGGCTCCCGGGCGGCAGTTGCTGCCGAGTTTGACCTTGCTGAGCTACCAAGGACCTACCCCGACTTTGTCACCAGTATGCAGGACCGGCTGGGTTTTACTCAGCTCAAGCAGGAGCGCGGCTGGTAGACACTTTAAACACACATACCGCCAACGCGTATTGTATCGCTGTGTGTTTGCATTAATCTGCAAAGGCTACTAGGGAGATTGTAATGCGCGTAAAAACACTTTTGGCTCGCTCTGTAGTGATCCTTGTCACTGCTATTGCACCGGGTTTTGGGGTGGCTGACACACTAAACCAAACCATCGCCGAACGGGTTGCGGCGGTGAACGATAAGGTTGTGGCTTGGCGCCGGGACATTCACGCCAACCCAGAATTGTCCAACCGGGAATTCCGCACCTCGGCGCTGGTTGCAGAGCATCTGCGCAGTCTGGGTATTAAGGTGCAAACTGGCGTTGCTCACACAGGCGTTATTGGCCTGCTCAAAGGCGGGAAACCGGGACCGGTAATCGCGCTGCGCGCGGATATGGATGCCTTGCCCGTAGTGGAAAAAACCGGCCTAGCATTCGCCTCCACTGTGCGAGGTGAGTACCAAGGCCGAGACGTTGGTGTGATGCATGCCTGCGGCCATGACACTCACGTGGCTATTTTGATGGGCGCCGCCGAAGTGCTGGCCGCCGTGCGCGATGAACTGCCCGGTACGGTGAAGTTTCTCTTCCAGCCAGCAGAAGAAGGGACGCCCAAGGGCGAAAATGGCGGTGCCAAGATGATGATCGAGGAGGGAGCGCTACTGAATCCCCGGGTCGATGCCGTAGTGGGGCTGCCCATTTCCCAAGGCGATGTGGTGGGCCGGGCAAGCTTCCGTCCCCTAGGTTTGATGGCCAGCGCCCAGCGCTTTGACGTGGAGATTACTGGTAGCCAAACCCATGGGGCGCGGCCCTGGGCTGGGGTAGATCCGATTGTGGCTGGGGCGCAAATCGTTAACGCACTGCAAACCATCACCAGTCGTCAGATCGACATAACCCAGCATCCGGTGGTGGTCACCGTGGGCCAATTTGAGGCCGGAGTGCGTAACAACATCGTGCCGGAAACAGCGCGTCTTAGCGGCACCATTCGCACCTTCGATCCAGATGTGCGCGGCCAAGTGCATGACAAAATTAAACGTATCGTTACCCAAGTGGCGGCATCCCAAGGTGCGACGGCCACGGTTGATATCGATCCTGGGGTGCCTGTGACCTATAACCACGCTGGTTTGACAAGCCAACTGCAAGGGACCTTGGCTGCAGTATACGGAAAAGACAATTTGCTTGTGCCACCACCGATAACCGGAGCCGAGGACTTCTCCTTCTTTCAGGAGCAAGTGCCGGGCTTCTTCTTTTTTATTGGCGGGCGGCCTGCCGATGTGCCGGTGAGCGAGGCGATTCCCAATCACTCTCCATACTGCTATGTCGATGAAGGCGCGCTGCCGCTCGGTGTGCATGCTATGTCGCGGTTGGCGGCAGATTATTTGCGGGCGGGAGGGAGATAGCAGCGCCAGGATGTTGCTTCAGGCCAGATTCTTTGGCCGATAGTTTGGCTCCTCGACACCGTCTGTCGAGTAATCCTGGCCATTGATTGAAAAAGTGCCGTTGCGCGCGATCTGCAACAGCGAGGTTGGACCGACAAGGAAATAGCGCAACGACTTAAGGATCCAGAAGCTGTGAGCACCTCAAATAACGGCAAAAACATTGTTTCCTGGAAAAATCGAAGAGACCCCATTGTGGTGACCAAGGGCCGTAATGCACGCTCTAAGCTTGGCTTTGTGCCGCCAGCGAGAGCTGACGAAGAGTCTAGCGGTGGCAATGGGCCAAGGTTTAAGACAATGGTTGCCCCGTCTGATCACGGCGTGGGCAGCTCTGATCTTGCGACTCAGTATGCAAATTAAGGGTCTGGCCTCAGAACATTGACGGACTTCATCAAAGAAGACTTCATCAAAGAGGACTTTGCAACTCGCAGCAGGCACCCACGTTATCAATTGAAAGGCGGCAAAGCCTATCTTGAGAGAAATTCTGGCCCCGACTCGAACTTGAGTGAACCGGAATTAAAATTGTTTAAGGCTCACTGCACCTTGTTATGCGCTCGTGGGCACCGTATCTATGGGGAAACGGAGCTGTTGGTGGCGAGGGGATAATTGATGCGCTTGCAGTTGTCGTCGACAACGACGCTTGCAGCGAGCACAGGGGGCGGCGAAAGAGACCAAGGTAGCTCAGTTGGTACCGGATTTTGTGCCCAAGGTCTGGATCGATGAGCAATAGAAATTGTTGGCTGAGAGGGTGCTCTATAAACGCTCTAGGAGTATTCGAGAGGCTAGCGATTTTGAAGCTATCATGAATTTCTCACGGTACTAGGAAGATGAGCCTGCCAAACAGGTGGCAGGGTACTCGCATCTGTTTGCCTTGAGCCCAGATGACGCTGCTCTGATCGCGGGCGACCGAGATCAAGGACTCTATGCGTTCGATGAACTGTATGCCTAGCTGGCGAATCAAGGCCACGAACTTGCTAGCCGAATCAGTGCAGAAGACTGCTCAGAAGCGTAAAGGTACCAACGAGAATTTTTCCCCGATCTAACGAAGGAATATGTTCCTGATCACTCCTCGTGGTGGAAGACGCAGTGATCTTTATTTAGGCACTTACAGTCCCCAGCACTCGCCATCGTTGGCAAACAAAATACTGCCCTTGTAGTTGTCCTCCATCGCGTTGCGGCTAATGCTCTCGCGCCCTCGGGTGCGGGTGCTGCGATGGCCGAGAATCATCATACGCGCGGTTGCTTGAGCGGCAACGCGACCAAGCTGGGACGGTTTGGCATACAGCTCCAGAAGTTTGCCCCGCGAGTTTTCCGGTATGGCATGGCTCACAACGAGGGCATCAGTATCCTTGGCGAAGTTCGCTACCAAATTTTTCGAGGTGTTGAATGCCCCAGCAATGACGACACTTTGGTCGCCGATTTCAATGCGCCAGGCCAATGCAGGGATGTCGCCATGGTGGACGGGAATGGCGCTGAGTTTCACATGCTCGGTCTGATAGCGCGCCCAACGTTTGGAGCCGGTGGCTGGCACATCAACACTGCGAATCCGATAGCCGAGGCTGGCCCGGGGCTTAATGGCATTGGCAAGGTATGGATACACGCCATCTGCGCCGAACAGGCGCTGCATCAGTTCGCGGGTGGACGGGTTGGCTGCACTGTCACCGGACGGACCGATAATACTCAGGCGCATTTCTCTGCTATCGCTTTGGGCGGCACCTAGATACGCGGGCAGGTCGCCGCTGTGGTCTGGCCGCAGCTGGGTAAGAGCAATGGCTTCAATGGTCTCAAAACTAGCCCCAGATTTTTCGAAGGCCACTTGGGACCCGGCGCCAGCGTCTACCAGGACTCGTGCTACATCGTTGTGCCAGATGAGGTAACTGGGCGAAGCCTGCCCGTCATTTAGCTCTCCACTGCCGGCACCTAAAATCTCAACCCACACACCTTCATCGCCACAGTGTTTGCTGCTGGCAAGTGCTGGACTGGCGAGGCTCATACTGAGCAGCAGGCCTGAAACTAAGCGGATAAATGCACGGACGATTGGTGGGGGTGAAGGCAATGTCATGGTCAACACTCGCAAAAATTAGGGCTTGGATTGGTTCGCATTATCCGGCAGCAAGGCTTGCACCTCACTGAGCAGTTGTTCGAATCCGGCCTCATCCGGCATACGCCAGTCGCCGCGCGGCGATAAACTGACGCTGCCAACCTTGGGGCCGGGGGGAAGGGTAGTTCGCTTAAATTGTTGGGTCATAAAGCGCTGAAAAAACCTCGCCAGCCAATGATGAATGTTCCCAGCACTGTACTCACCGGCAAATGTACGACAGGCCAACGCGAATATTTTGCTCGGCGTGGCGCCGTGTCGTAACCAGTGATAGAGAAAAAAGTCGTGTAGCTCGTAAGGCCCAACCACTTCTTCTGTGCGTTGACTGATTTCGCCATCGTTAGGTGGCAACAGCTCCGGACTGATTGGGGTGGCAAGAACATCTTGCAGCACGGCGGCTAGTGCCGGTTCAGCGCGATGCTGAGCGTACCAGCGCACCAGATAGGCCATAAGGGTTTTCGGCACGCTGGCGTTGACGTTGTAGTTTGCCATCTGGTCTGCGTTGAAGGTGGCCCAACCTAGCGCAAGCTCGCTCAAGTCACCGGTGCCAACGACGATGCCGCCAACCTTGTTGGCATAGTTGAACAAAAGCTGGGTGCGTTCCCGGGCCTGTGCATTTTCAAAAACCACATCGTGTTTGCCCTCATGCTTCAGATCAGCCAGGTGCTGATCGACGGCGGCCTGAATAGGAATTTCTTGCAAAGATACCCCAGTGCTCTGGGCTAACTTATGGGCGCTGCTGCGCGTGCCCGGGGTAGTGCCCGGGCCGGGCAATGTCAGAGCCATGAGATTTTCCGGCGCCAAAGACAGCTTGGTCAGCGCATCCTTGGCTACCAAAAATGCCAGCGTGGAGTCCAGCCCACCAGACAGGCCAATAACCAGTCGCTGGGTGTTGGCTGCTAGCATGCGCCGTGCCAGTCCAGTGGACTGGATCAGCATGATTTCTCGGGCGCGGGCGGCAAATTCGGTCTCGTCTTCGGGCACGAAAGGCTGCTTGCTGTAGTTGCGCTGCAGATCGGTTAGGGCCCGCAGGTTCAGGTCTGTGGCCACGCGGCGAAAGGCTCGGGGTCGCGGCATTTGGGCAAAGGTACTGTTCTGGCTGCGATCGTGGCTTAGGCGCTGCAAGTCGATGTCGGCGCACAGCGTTTGCGCGGTTAGCGCAAAGCGCTCGCTCTCCGCCAGCAGTTGGCCCGCTTCGGCAACCAGACAGTGACCGCCGAAAACGACATCCTTGGTCGATTCCAGCGCCCCGGCGCTGGCATAGACATAGGCGCAGAAGTTACTCGCACTGGTCATGCGCACCAGGTCGCGCCGATAGTCGGCCTTGCTGATCAGTTCGTTGCTGGCGGAGAGATTGCAAACAATGCTGGCCCCAGCCAACGCCGCTTGGGTACCGGGGCTAATAGGAGCCCACAGATCCTCGCAAATCTCTGCACCCACCCAACAAGGCCCCAACTGAAAGAGCTGGTCGACGCGCACGTGAAATGTGCCAAGGTCCTGATCTACCTCGGTCTCATTGATGTTCGCACCAGATACAAACCAGCGCTGCTCATAAAATTCGCTATAGTTGGGTAAGAACGACTTCGGCACCATGCCAAGTATCCGGCCGTTACCAATAAATACTGCGCAGTTAAGTAACCGGCCATCGGCCAAGCGCCAAGGTGCGCCCACGGCGAGCAGTGGCAGGCGGCTTTGGCAGAGCTGACCGAGCGCGTGGCGCACAGCCTGCAACAGTGCTTCGGAAAAAAATAAGTCCTCGGCTGAATAGCCGCTAAGACACAGTTCCGGGAATACCCCCAGGGCCACGTCTTGATCGGCCAGTGCGTTGGCTTGGCTCAGCACGGCGGCAGCATTTGTAGCCACATCGCCGATGGTTAGCGTGGGTGTAGCAGAGGCCACCCGCAGATAACCCAGTGCGCTGAAGTTCGTGTTGGTGCTGTTTGTACTTACGCTACGATTCATGGTCGCAGTCTAGCCTAATTTGCCGCGGTCACTACTGCTCGTATCCTGTGCGTTGTCTAAAAACAGCAATGAAATCAGCGTCGAAGAGCGGACAAAACCTCTGCTATATTGGAATCTAGAAAGGACAAGCGAATCTTGGAGGGGAACCATGAACTTTGAATTTTCTGATGAACAGGAACTGCTGCGCGAGCAAGCGCGGGGCTTCCTAGGCGAACACTGCCCGCCTGCAGCTGTACGCGCAGTGCTAGACGGTGATGCAGATTACGATGCTGCGCTGTGGCAAAAAATTGTTGAGATGGGCTGGACTGCTACGGTAATCCCCGAAGAGTTTGGTGGTCTGGGCCTTTCTTATCTGGAGCTGGTGGTTATTGCGGAAGAATTGGGTCGCTCGGTAGCCCCTGTGCCGTTTAGCTCCTCAGTGTATCTTGCCACCGAAGCACTATTGGCCTGCGGCTCTCAAGAGCAAAAAGACAAGTGGCTGCCTTTGCTGGCTGCTGGCGAAGCCATTGGCACTTTCGCCCTGGCCGAAGGCAATGGTCGTCCAAGTGTCAAAAGCTTAACCACGCGTATGGACGGCGGTGGTCTGACCGGTCGCAAACTACCAGTGGCCGATGGCCGCGCCGCAGATTTTGCCGTGGTGGTGGGTGCCTCACAGAGCGGCGACGGCGCTAGCTGGTATTTGGTGGAACTGGATCAGGACGGTGTTTCCCGCGAAGCCGTCCGCACACTGGATTTTTCCCGAGGTCATGCGGTCGTGCAGTTCAATAATGCCAATGCCGAACTGCTGGGCGGTGAAGGCGCCGGTTGGGCTGCCACAGAGCGGCTGCTTGATCGTGCCGCAGTGCTGTTCGCTTGGGAGCAGGTGGGCTTGGCTGACGCGGCCATGATTCAGGCCCGAGACTACGCCATGGGGCGTTACGCGTTTGGCCGCGCGATTGCTTCCTATCAGGCGATAAAGCACAAGCTCGCCAACATGTATGTGAAAAACACGCTGGCCCGCAGCAACTGCTATTACGGCGCGTGGGCGCTGAATACAGACAGCGCGGAGCTGCCGCTAGCCGCTGCCACTGCGCGGGTCGGTGCCATAAAGGCCGCCGTATTTGCAGCCGAGGAGAATGTCCAAACCCACGGCGGCATGGGCTTCACTGGGGAATTCGACTGCCAGTTTTACTACCGCCGCGCCAAGCTGCTCGGGGTTAACGTGGGCAGCGAAGGGTACTGGCAAGACCGCCTCGTAACCGCCTACGAACAAAACAACGCGGCCTAGGGCCTTATAGCTAGGGCGCTATAACGAGCGCTTACAGAATCAAGTTAAGGAAAGAATATGGATTTCAACGACACACAAGAAGAAGCGGCTTTTCGCGCCGAGGCAGCCGCTTGGCTGCAAGCCAATGTGCCCAGCCAAGAGGAACTGGCGGGCCTAGACGAAATTGCTGCGGCCAAGCTGTGGCAGAAAAGAAAGTACGATGCTGGCTGGGCCTGCATCCGCTGGGAAAAGCAGTTTGGCGGCCGCGCAGCCAACGCCATTGAACAGGTAATCTGGAACCAAGAAGAAGCCAAGTACGATACCCCCGGCGGTGTATTCATTATTGGTCAGGGCATGGCAGCGCCAACCTTGATGACGTGGGGCAAGCCTGAACACCATGAGCGCTTTTTGCCTAAACTGGCCAGCGGCGAGGAAATTTGGTGCCAGCTGTTCTCTGAGCCAGCGGGCGGATCGGATTTAGCCGCGCTGCGCACCAAGGCAGAGCGCGATGGTGATGACTGGGTCATTAACGGACAAAAAATCTGGACCTCTGGGGCGCACTATTCTGACTACGGAATTTTGGTGGTTCGCACGGATCCAAACGTGGCCAAGCACAAAGGCCTGAGCTATTTCTTTCTCGACATGAAGTCACCGGGAGTGGAAATAAAACCCATTAAACAGCTCACTGGCGGCGCTAACTTCAACGAAGTGTACTTCACCGACGTGCGCATTCCTGACAGCCAACGTCTAGGCGAAGTGGGCCAAGGTTGGCAGGTGGCCCTAACGACCTTAATGAATGAGCGCGCGGCCATCGGCGGCGGTGGTGCTGGGGTAAATGTGGATGTGGCCTACCGCATTGCTAGTGAGGTGATGATTGATGATAAGCCTGCCATCGAAGACAGCGCGGTGCGCGCCAAACTCGCCGACTGGTATGTGCAGGAGTCGGGTTTACGGTTTACCGGCTACCGCTCCATGACGGCCATGTCGCGGGGCGAGATTCCCGGCCCTGAAAACTCCATTGGTAAGCTTGTAGGTGCGCCAAAGACACAGGAAATGGCCTCGTTCTGTATGGACCTGCTGGAAATGAGCGGCGCCATTTGGGACGAAAATCTCTCCAAGGAAGCCGGTTTGTTACAGCTCACCTATATGGGCGCGCCCGGCGGCCGCATTGCCGGCGGCACCGACGAGATTATGGCTAACATCATTGCTGAGCGGGTTTTGGGCATGCCCCAAGAACCGCGTATGGATAAGGGTATGTCCTTTAGCGAAGTGCCCACCGGCAGCAACTAGCTCCACTAGGGAGGGGGAGAAAGGCGCGCCTGTGAGAGCAGGCGCGCCTTTTTTATTGCTTTGAGGAGGTCAACCAATTGATGGTGTCGCCTACCTTGAGGCTACCTGCTTGTTCAACACTCAAATAAACGCCGAGATTGCCGCCATTTTCTTTGACTAGGTGACGCATGATTTTGGGGTCCTTGGGGAGGTCGTCAAAGCCATGAGTTGTCATCACGCAGCGCGGGCATATTACTTCAACCTTGACGATGGCCGAGCCTAGCTGGCCGCGCCGTCCTACCCATGCATTGTCGGGGAAGCCCGACTCTTCGGTTTCCACCACTATGTTGGGCCGGAAACGTCGCAAATCGAATTGCGAACCATCACCGCTGGTAGCCACGGCCTCGTCGAAGTAGCGCAAGCTGGCTTCGCTCATTAGCAGAATGGGGAAAGCGTCAAAGTAGGTGCCCGGCGACGATTCGTAAATAAACAATTCCTCTGGGAAGGCAGAAAGATCCGGCAAGGGCTCGTCTGGGTTACGCGCAAACACCTCGCGGAAGTAGGCCTGCGGGTCAGCGCCTTGCTCCATGGGCGGGCGACGATAGTGCTCCAACTGATCTTCCGGCAGCAAGGGCCACAAGCTAACCGGGGCGCCTACGGCGGCACTCAGTACGCTGTTGACGTTGGCGTCGGATGACGACACCCGATTGCCGTCCGCCAGCGTGATCTGTACTTCTGGTGAAATGGATTGGGCACTGGGTTCGTTGGTAAAGCGCGCCTGCATACCAAGCAGTTCGGGAAAGCGCCTACCGCCCTTGATGCCGCCGCGCTCTTCGTCCTTGAGCGCCCAGGCTCGGTCGCCGGGAATGCCCTTGGCCGTAAGCGTGATTTCCTCAAGCGCGTGGCCGCCCATGCTTTTGATGGGATAGCGAAAGAGCTGGGTAACATTCGGCGACATCGTTGTTCCTTGGGCAAATTTTCGGGCTAATTTCTTGCGTTAATTCCCTGAATTTAGTCACAGGGCTATCGCCGCTGTGATGGCGTCAGCTGAGCAGGGCGGCAAGACCGCGATAGTCTTCGAGAACGTCGTTGGCACCGGCTGCATACAGTGCAGGGGCATCGTTGCTGCCGCTGAGTACCCCTACACAGCGCATGGCCAGCGCGCGGCCTGCCTGCATGTCTAGTGCGCCATCACCGACCATAAGCGCCGCCTCAGGCGCCACGCCAAGTGCGTCGAGGTTCAATTGCAGATGCCGAGGGTCCGGCTTTAAATATTCCACATCGTCTCGGGCATGCAGACAATCAATGTATTCGTGCAGATCAGGAAACATGGTAAGCACGGCCTTGCGGCAGTTGCGCGTGACAATACCAAGCCGGTAGCCTGCTCTGCGCAGTCGGGCGAGTACGTTGCGGGCCTCTGCGAACAACTCAGTGTCGCTGGCCGCCTGTAGCTCGATAGCGTTAATGCGCTGATGACTTGCTGCGGCATAGGCCTCGGCCTGCGCATAAGAGATGTTGTCTTGGGCAGCAAGCCAAGCTTGGGAAGCCTCTATTATCTCGACAATATACAGGTCGGCGTAGATTTCCTTGGGCACTCCCTCGGCGGCGGCCAGGGCGGCGATTTGGCGGCGCATATCGGCTAAGTCCAGGTTCGGTGCCAAGGTGCCGTCGAAGTCGAACAGTATGCCCTTGTTCAAACGTTCGCTGTTCATTCGTCTTGCTCTGGGTGTCGGTTGGCCCAGCGCTCGTCGTGAGTGTCCTTAATGCGCTGGCGAAAGCGCTGCAGCAGGGTCGAGCCAATGATAATGGCGCTAATGGCAACGAGTATCGGGTAGGCGGTCGCTTGCACCCAAAACACCGCCTGCAGGTCCATATGCAAAATAGCCAAGGTACCCACGGCAATAGCTACAGCCATCAGCGAAAGCGTCATCAGGTAGGCACCAGCAGCCAATAGCATGGGCAGCCACAGTTGGTTGGTGGCATTGTCTACGGTCAGGTCGAGGACAAAGAGCACGGCGAGTATGAGCACAACTCCGGCTATGCGTAGGGACATATGATTCATGGGCACGGGTTCCATCAGTCGACGATTCCAAGCTGTCCGCCGTCGATACGGATGTTCTGGCCGTGGATGGCATCGGCCATGGGACTGCATAAAAAAGCCACCAGGGCTGCTACCTCCTCGCGTCTGCTGATGCGCCGTATGGGAATGTCCTTGGCGACATGGGCTTCGACCTCCTCCCAAGTATCTCCCCAACCGCGTTGTGCTGCCATGCGCATGTAGTTTTGTTCCACCTCTGGGGTGTGGATCATACCCGGCGAGACCAAGTTCACGCGGATATTACTGCCCGCTACTTCCTTGGCCAGTCCGATGGTCATGTTGGCCATGGCGCCCTTGGCCGCATAGTAGCCGGGCATTCGCGCGTTTGGGCTAGTAGAGCCGACGGTGCCTAGGTTGATGATGCGCGCCCAAGGCATAGTGCCCATGGCCGGTAGCATAGCCGCGATCAGGCGCTGGGCTGATAACACATTTTTTTGATAGGCCAGCAACCACGCCGACTCGTCTTGGCTTTGCCAGTTACCAGGGTCTGCCGCACCGAAATTGTTGATAAGTATGGGGATCTCGAAAGCCTCACACTGTTTAAGCAACTGCTGTGCTCCCTCGGTGCTCACAATGTCGCCCCATACTGGCGTGCCGCCGCCCAATGTCGCCACGGCCTGCTCAGCTTG
>JAACDW010000280.1 GCA_009936775.1 Pseudomonadota bacterium | reverse complement strand
TGTCCGCCGAGAACATCCCGCAAATAGCGGTAGTGATGGGTTCCTGTACCGCTGGCGGTGCCTATGTGCCGGCAATGGCTGATGAATCGATTATCGTAAAAAATCAGGGCACGATTTTTCTCGCGGGTCCGCCGCTGGTAAAAATGGCCACCGGCGAGGAGGTCAGTGCAGAAGAATTGGGGGGTGCAGATGTGCACAGCCGCGAATCTGGTGTGACTGACCACTACGCCAGTAACGACCACCATGCCCTGCAGCTTGCCCGCAACGCGGTGGCCCGGCTGAACCGCAGCAAGTCCGTCAACATCGACATCGCCAATAACGTAGAACCCCTCTACCCTGCCAGCGACTTACTTGGCATCGTGCCGAAAAATATCCGTGAACAGTACGATGTCCGCGAGATCATTGCGCGGGTCTTCGATGGCTCTGAGTTCGACGAATTTAAAGCCCTATTCGGCGCCACACTGGTTTGCGGCTTTGCCCGTCTTTACGGCATGCCGGTCGGCATTGTCGCCAACAACGGCGTGCTATTCGCCGAGTCGGCACAAAAGGGTGCGCATTTCATAGAGCTCTGCGCGCAACGCAAAATTCCCCTGATTTTCCTGCAAAACATCACCGGTTTCATGGTCGGCAAGCAGTACGAAGTTGGCGGCATCGCCAAGCATGGCGCCAAGTTGGTAACCGCTGTAGCCTGCGCTAAGGTGCCAAAACTGACTCTAATCGTTGGTTCTTCCTATGGCGCGGGAAACTACGGTATGTGTGGCCGCGCTTATGATCCGAACTTTTTGTTCATGTGGCCCAACGCGCGCATTTGCGTCATGGGAGGTGAGCAAGCGGCCGGGGTGCTTGCCCAAGTGCGACGCGGTCAAATTGAGGGTGCTGGCGAGACCTGGTCCGACGCGGATGAGACCGCATTCAAGCAGCCCATCATCGACGACTTCGATGCTCAGGCGCACCCCTATTACGCCAGCGCGCGGGTTTGGGATGATGGTGTGATAAACCCAGCCGATAGCCGTAGGGTGCTCGGCCTTGCGCTGGCTGCGTGTTTGCAAAAGCCCATCGCCGAAACCCGTTTCGGCGTCTTTAGGATGTAACCATGTTCAGCAAAATTCTCATCGCCAACCGTGGCGAAATCGCCTGTCGAATCATGCGCACCGCCAAAGCGCTGGGCATTCACACCGTAGCGGTCTTCTCCGAGGCTGACCGACGCGCCCGACACGTGGCCTTAGCCGACGAGGCCGTGCACATTGGTGGGCCTGCGCCGGCAGATTCTTATCTGCAAATGCAGCGTATTGTCGACGCCGCTCTGGCCACAGGTAGCCAGGCCATTCACCCCGGTTATGGTTTTTTGTCTGAGAACGCGGCGTTTTGCCAGCTCTGCGCTGCAAACGGTCTGACCTTTGTTGGCCCATCTGCCAGCGCGATCGAGTCCATGGGTTCGAAATCTGCGGCTAAACGAATTATGCAGGAGGCCGACGTACCCCTGCTGCCCGGCTATCACGGCGACGATCAGACCGAAGATCTGCTAACACGGGCCGCCGACGATATAGGCTATCCGGTCTTGCTTAAGGCGGTTGCCGGCGGTGGCGGCAAGGGCATGCGTCAGGTGCCTGACGCAGCAGCATTTCGCGAGGCGCTGAGCGCCGCCAAGCGCGAGGCTCTGGCGGGTTTTGGCGACGACACCATGCTGGTGGAAAAGTACCTGCAAGCCGCCCGGCATGTGGAAGTTCAGGTTTTTTGCGACAACCACGGCCATGGCGTGTATCTGTTTGAACGGGATTGCTCCGTGCAGCGGCGTCATCAAAAAATCATTGAAGAAGCGCCGGCACCGAACATCAGCACTGAGCTCAGGCAGCGCATGGGTGAGGCAGCAGTGCGGGCTGCCGCCGCAGTAAACTACGCTGGCGCAGGCACCGTGGAATTCTTGCTCGATACAGACGGTAAGTTCTACTTCATGGAAATGAATACGCGCCTGCAGGTCGAACACCCCGTGACCGAAATGATCACCGGCACCGATCTGGTGGAATGGCAGCTGCAAATAGCCGCCAATGGCCATTTGCCAAAGACTCAGGCCGAGCTAGCAATCCATGGCCATGCCATAGAGGCGCGCATCTACGCAGAAAATCCGGAGCAGGATTTTTTACCTGCAGCGGGTACGCTTTGGCGACTGCGCGAACCGGCCCAAGGACCCTATGTACGCATCGACACCGGGGTCAGCGAAAACGATGAAATTGGTGTGTTCTATGATCCCATGATTGCCAAGCTCATCGTCTGGGGAGAAACCCGCAGCATCGCACTGCAGCGTCTGCATCAGGCGCTGGGCGACTATCGAATTGCCGGTGTGACCACTAACGTCGACTTTCTGCGCAGGCTCAGCGCAAACCCTGCATTCCGGGCCGCCAAGCTGCGTACCGATTTCATTGAGCAGCAGCATACTAGCCTTTTCCCCGCGCGCGATTCTGCTGAGACTGAAGTCTTGGCAAGCGTGGGACTGTACTTGTCTCTCGCCCCGGAAGAACAACTCCTGGCATCGTCCGCTGCCTCTGCATCACCGTGGGACCTGAGCGACGCTTGGCGCACGAATGCTGCCAGCCAGTGGCAGCATGAGATTGCGGTCGGCCAAATCATTGCTGACCAAGAAGAAACAACGATTAGCGTTGTGCACAAGGGTCGCAGTGAGTACCAGGTGGATGTCGGCGCAGCAACATTCAACGCCACCGCGACCTTGGCGGGCGAAGTGTTGACCACCTCCGTGGGTGGCAGCGAGCAGGGGCTCGATGTGTTCAGCCGCAGCACTGGCGCAGGCCGAGAGCTTGTGCTGTTTGCGGGCGATCAGTCGCTGGCCTACCGGGTCATAGCCCCAGACCTTGGCACAGATGCGAACAGCAATGCCACAGGCTTCAAGGCACCCATGAACGGCACTGTAGTCGCCATGTTCGCCAGCGCCGGGACTGCAGTCGCCGCCGGAGAAACCCTCGCCATTATGGAAGCTATGAAGATGGAACATGCCATCAAGGCCCCCAGTACTGGCGTCGTCACCGACGTATTTTACGCCGTCGGTGACCTGGTAGACGGCGGCGCAGACTTGCTGTCCTTTGAGGCTAGCGCCACCTAATCTCTAAATGGCGCCGCTAGGCCACCTGATTTTGCTGCAGCACGCCGAGGGTTTCGACACAGGCATGAGCGGCTTCTGCTCCCTTGGTCACGAAGTGCTCGCGGCAGAACTCAGGCTGACCTTCGCTGAGGAAATCCTGCGGGGTAAGCACAGCGGAAAACACCGGCACGCCGGTTTCGAGCTGCACGCTCATCAAACCATCAATGACCGCAGTAGACACGAACTCGTGACGATAAATACCGCCATCGACAATTAAACCTGCGGTCACCACACCAGCATACTGACCGCTGCTCGCCAGCAGCTTGGCGCGCAGCGGTATCTCAAACGCTCCGGGCACCTCGAACAAATCCACACTGCGGTGGTCTAGTTCGCCGTGGGTTTGCAAAAAAGAATCGCGCAGTGCGTCCACAATATCGCGATGCCAGCAAGACTGCACAAAGGCAATGCGGGTGCGCGACGACGTATCACAAAAATTGGAATTGAAACTATTCATCTGTTGCTTTCCTATCGTTGAGTTAAACAACAGGGCAACAAGGATATCCTGCCCCACTGCGCATTAGGCAGCTACGGCATACAACCTCATTCTCATAACCAGACTTTAACTGTCGGCCCCGGAATCACACCGAGTCTGCTGTCCTCCCAATTGACTTGTAACCAAACGATTAGTCATCATCAATCGAGAGCGCCCGCGGGCTACACAAGCCATTCCAGCACTGCTGGCTGCCTTTGTGATTACCGCCGGTGGGGACTTTCACCCCGCCCTGAGAACTTGCCTTACGGCAGGGTCAGCATAGTACGAAGCTCCGAGCAGATTCACAACGCCTTTAAACTGAATTTTTGGGCGCGAACCAGTGCAGCAAAATTGGCAGCAATATCAAGCTAATCAGCAGCAGCAGCCCGATGGCAATGGTCAACAGCAGACCAATGGAAGCCGTGCCCTGATGCGGGCTTAGACTTAATGAACAAAAGGTACCAATGGTTGTCAGACCGCTTATCAATACCGCGCGGCGCAGCGCCGCGTCTACGCTTTGCCGCTCACCATTAGCCTGCTGATGTCCCTGAGCTTGTCGGTAGCGATGAACGATGTGGATGCCTGTATCGACCCCCAGACCAAGAATCAGCGGCACCATCAAAATATTTGCCATGTTCAAACTGATACCCAACAGCACGCAGAGCCCAAAGGTGAGCACCACGGTCGTTGCAATTGGCATCAACACCAATAAGGGCAACTTCCAGCCCCTAAAATACAGCAGCAACAAAACAAATATGGCCGCGAAGGCCGTCGTGGTGGCCTGCTGAAAAGAATCCACCACCACTTCGCCGATCCCCCACTCCACCACACTGCGGCCCGCAGCGTTAGGCGCCACCGAGACAACTTCCGCGATGAAGGCATCTGTGGCGTCACGATCGTTCAATGCTCGCGCAGGATTCACTGACAGCAGATGCTGCCCATCGGCAGTAACAAGGCGCTGCCGGAACTGGGTGGGCACATGCTCGAGGCCAAACGGCTGGGCCGCCAACAGCGCACGAAACTCAGTGAGCACCTGAGCCATCTGTTGCGCAAGCTGCTGCTCAAATATCGCCGTCGCGGCTTGGTCTTGAAGCAGTTCCTCAGCCGCCAAGAAAACCGCTTCGGCCTGTTGGCGAGTGCTGCCCTGCAGCAATTCCGTCACCTCACGCAAATATTCCAACGCCAGTTGGGTCAGTTCACCATCGTGTTGACTCGCTGGAGGGGGCCGGAGTTCGTCCAGCAGCGTTAGCTGCTCCGCCATCGCGACCGCCTTAGACCCCTGGTTCGCGGGAACAAAATCCGCGGGCGTCGTTACCGCTCCCACCGTTGGTAGCTGCAGAAGTTGCTGCTTTAGCTCGGCGGCGGCCTGAGCATCTGCGGCCAGCACGTGCACACTGTAGTCGGTAGTTTGTCGGTCCTGCTGCAGCTCGAGCAGGGCCTGCATGGCAGGCGCTTGGGCATCGCGCATTGCCAATACGCTGTAGTCAAAGCGCAGATCCTTGGCGCTGAATAAGGCTGCCAATGTTAGCGCAGCAAAGCCCGCAACAACTCCCTTGCTGGGCAGTTGATTAAGACTTTGTCGAAGACCGACGAACGGTGATGTCAGAGACCGATCTGCGCCTGAGCCGGACTCGGTGCCGTGGACCATGGCCGGCCAGCGCAAAAGTAGGGCAGGTATTACCGTTAGGGTCAGCAGCAGTGCGATAACAATACCGCCCGCACTGATGATTCCTAATTCAGCGAAGCCTCGATAGGCCGTGGGCAGAAAGGCCAAAAAGCTTGCTGCCGACGTCAGAGTGCACAGCACCAACGCCGGCCCAGTGTCGCGCAGTGCCTGAGACAGCGCTGCAGCCATGCTTGTATTGCTCTGTTCCGCCACATCTGGCGCTGAATGCTGCACCAGGTTGGCTCGAGCGCGCAGCGTAAAGTGCGCGGCAAAGTCCACACCAAGACCAAAAAATAGCACGATGAATATCATCGACAAGGTATTCAGCGCGCCAACCGCCAGCGTTGCAAACCCAAGGGTCATACTAATGCCCATGGCCAGCATCAGGGCAATCGCCACCACAATGCGGCCAGAGCGAATGCCCAGGTGCAAGATCACCGCCAACAAGACTAAGGACAGCATGCCTGCCAACTCCACGCCGCCTAGCGCTGCACTGATCTCCTCATGGGCCAGTGCGACTTCCCCAGTTAACGCCACGCGAACCCCCGCAGGAGGCGGAAATCCCGCCACAGTTACCTGCAGTGCCTCAACAATGGCGGCATTGGGCAGCGCTGCGCTGAGCTGCTGCAGACCCGTGCCAATAATCAGTTCAATGAATTCCGCGCCGTCGGGCTGCAGCGGGTAGTAGCCTGAAAAATTGAGCTGCGCCTGTGGCAGCGAATCAACAATCGATTGCAG
Organism: Pseudomonadota bacterium; assembly: GCA_009936775.1. Taxonomy (GTDB): domain Bacteria; phylum Pseudomonadota; class Gammaproteobacteria; order Pseudomonadales; family Azotimanducaceae; genus UBA4421. The sequence continues at coordinate 984 of JAACDW010000280.1, read as the reverse complement.
GCTGATGGGCAGCACCTGTCCCGGATTGGCGCTGATAAAGTCGGCATAGGTGAACAACATGTTAGCGACACTTGCTTCATCCAGCAGGCGCAACAACGAGCCTTGGTTATAGTTTGCGCCCTGCAGCCACCGCTCCAGCTGGTCCAGATCGAGGAAAAAGGGTTTTTTGGAAGCGATGAATGTATCCACGCCAGGCGCAAAAACGTCACTAACGAACTCCTTGGGCAAGCGTTGGGCGAGCCCGCGGGTATAGTCTTGTACCCGCTGGTAATCGTCCCCTCGCACTACCAGCACCGCTGTTTGCTGAAATTGGGGGAAGGCGGCCTTGTAGGCCTCATTGTCCTGAAACCAAGTCAGCGAGGCGGGGGGGTCGATAAGCCTGTCAAGGTCAGAGGCAAGCGAGCCATGCTGCGCAAAGACCCACAGTGACAGCAGTGAAAGCAAGCCGCTCACACAAAGAACAAAGCCCGATCGGCGGTTTAGCCAGTCGATCCACGCCCGACTTTTTGCACCTGCACTGCCGCCTGCGACATCGTCCAAGACGTTGCGCAAGTTATTCACAGACAAACTGCCCCTGCTCTGGGCACAGTACCGCAACAAAAATTGTGCTTGGCATAAAACAGCACCAGCTCTCCTCAAACCCCGCGATCACTGTTCCGCATCGGCTGCCTTGTCCTGCGCAGATGGGTGAACCGCAAAACAGGAGAAAATACGCCAACAATCTGTCCAAGCCAAAGCCCATTATGGGTCATTGGTGCAAAACGTGACGCGCTCTAAGACCTCATGTCGCTGGCGCAGGCGCGGCGGCAGTCTGGCGTTTGATCATGACACCGCAGCGCCAGTAGTGGAAAACACCCCAGACCAGAATAACGATGGTTGTGGCTAAACCCCAGCGCAGGCCGTCCTCACCAAAACGTTGAGAAAAGACATCACTGAAAAACCCTACAGTAAATGGCCCCAACCCCAGACCAATAATGTTGGTCA
>JAACDW010000279.1 GCA_009936775.1 Pseudomonadota bacterium | reverse complement strand
GCCGTCCACTCCAGATTCGTGGGCGATGATTTGGGTTTCCGTGGCAACATCTGGGTAGTCAAATTCGAGGCTAACAAAGCGTTGCCGGGTACTTGGCTTCAGGTCTTTGAGCACGCTTTGATAACCCGGGTTATAGGAGATCACCAACAAAAAGTCGGCGTGGGCGTGCAGCAGCTCGCCGGTTTTATCTATGGGCAAAATGCGCCGATGGTCGGTAAGAGAATGGATAAGCACCGTAGTGTCCTTGCGCGCCTCAACGATCTCATCCAAGTAGCAGATCGCACCAGTGCGCACGGCCCGCGTCAGTGGCCCGTCTGACCAAACCGTTTCGTCGCCCTTGAGCAAGTAACGGCCCACCATGTCGGTGGCGGTGAGATCCTCGTGGCAGGATACGGTTAACAGCGGCACCTCTAGTGGCTGCTTGGCGGATCGCATGCTGTCCAGATGCCAACTCATATGTTCCACAAAGCGTGTTTTACCGCAGCCCGTGGGGCCTTTTAGCAAAATCGGCAGGCGCGAGGCGTAGGCCGCTTGAAATACCTCAACTTCGTCCGCCAGCGGCAAATAATACGGGGCTTCATCGCGGCTCTGGGGATCAGTGCTTGAAGGATTGGTGGTTTGATTCATATCTACCTACACAAGTCATCAGATGAGCGCACGAGCATGCGGGCAATATCGCGGCATGCGAGGCACGACGTGCATATGCCGTGAAGATACAGGAAAAGAATAAGGCTGCTCGTCTTGTAGGCAAATCGGGGGCGCGTTACGGTGACAAAAAAGCTGCGAGAGAAAGCCTTGAGCGACACTGATGAATTGCTGCAAGCCACCACTGCCCTAGTGCTGCCATTGCTACACGCACTGGATGCCCTCAACCAAGCTGGCCGCCTCATGCATCCGCCTGCTCTAGCAGAGGTGGTTGAGGCTATCGCCCAATACCGGGAGCCGCTGGAATCAGGTCGGCAGACGTTTACGCAGGTGGCGTGGCCTGAACACCTTGAGGAATTCACTCTGTTCGCGAACATGTCGACAACCTTGGCGCTGCGCGCATTTGACGGCTTTGCTGCAGCCCTGCAGCAAGCGGAACCAGCCATGGCAGCCTACAAGGCCATGGGGCTGGCGACGCAGGCTTATGCAGCGGCCTATCCCTTGGCCGCCATGCTGCCACCAGTGAATCGATTTTATTTGCAGCCGGAAGTCCGCGAAAACGAGCAATTGCAGCAAAAATTAATGGCAGCCGATCCAGCGCGGGCAAATGTAGGCGTAATGCACGCCGACAATGCGTCGGACCAGCGCGGCGGATTTTCGGTCTATGTACCCGAATACTACGAAGGGGAAAGCTTGCCACTGGTGATGGCATTACATGGCGGTAGTGGTCATGGACGGCAGTTTTTATGGTCCTGGCTGCGCGCTGTGCGTTCCAACCCCTGTATTTTAATAGCCCCCACCTCTAGCGACCGCACTTGGTCGCTGATGAACCCTGAAACCGACAGTCAGCGGCTGCATGCACTGGTTGCCTATGCCCAAGAGCATTGGCAGGTCGACCCAGCACGCATTTTGCTCACTGGCATGTCTGACGGGGGTACCTTCAGTTACGTCCGCGGCTTACAGAGTGACTCGCCGTTTACCCACCTAGCCCCGAGTTCTGCATCATTCCATCCGATGTTGATGGAGGTGGTGGATGCGGCTCGGGTCCAGGGACTGCCGGTTTACCTTATGCACGGTGCGCTGGACTGGATGTTTCCAGTCAGCGTGGCGCGAGAAGCCCATGCATCGCTGACTGCGGCGGGTGCCCAAGTGGTGTACCGCGAGATTGAAAACTTGTCTCATACCTATCCGCAGGAGGAAAATCCGGCAATCCTGCGCTGGTTGGCAGGTACCAACCAGTGATTACTTAGGTGTCGGCCGCAGCAACGAGTTGTGAACAGGTGGAAGAGAGAGTGATTCATATTGTGGGCTACAGCGCTGAGTACGCTGCGGACTTTGCGCGACTCAACTATGAGTGGATCGAACATTACTTTCAGGTCGAGGACGAGGATCGTGTCGCTCTCGACAACCCGCAGGCTTACGCCATAGCGCCCGGAGGGGAGATCTTTTTTGTGCTTGTTGACGCTCAGGTAGTCGGCACAGTGGCGCTGGTGCCCAAGGCCTTTACGGCCGCTGGCAATGTGACAGATGTTGAACTGGCCAAAATGGCCGTTGATCCCAGTGTGCAAGGACAGGGCATCGGCAAGCATTTATTGGCCCATGCTATCGAGTACGCCCGTAGCCGGGGTGCAGGGCGTATCGTGCTGTCCACCAATGACGTGCTGACCCCGGCGCTCACCGTGTACCGGGCTGCCGGCTTGGTGGAGCAGCCTGCGGCCCAAGACGAGCGTTACCGGCGCAGCAATATGTTCATGGCGCTAAATATTGCCTAGACCCTGTTGGCCGACTTCGATACTGTATTAATATACAGTATCGAAGAGAAGGTTGTGGTGACCGCGGAAGATAAATCAAGCAACGCAAACCGATCGTCTGTTGTCACGGGGCAAGAGTCTTTGATTAAAACCCGTGGTGCCGGATCAAATCCGCCCAGCCGGTTTTTACATCAGACCAGTGAGGCGGTCAGTGACGATTGGGGCGACGGCAGCGATTTACTCGAGCATTGGCGCAGCAGCAACGTCAGGGTGCGCACGCAGCCGGATCTTACCCGTCGTCTGATCGCTACCGACCGCTCACCTGACATTCCTTTCGATCAGTCGATAAATCCCTACAAGGGCTGCGAGCACGGCTGCATTTACTGCTTTGCCAGACCTACTCACGCCTATTTGGATTTATCGCCGGGCTTAGATTTTGAAACCCGAATTTTTTATAAATCCAATGTCCGCGAACAGTTGCTTACTGAGTTAGCAGGCAAGCGCTATCGGGTCAGCCCAATTGCCATGGGCACCAATACCGACCCCTACCAGCCGCTGGAGCGGTCGCTCAGAGTCACCGCAGCGTGTTGGAAGTGGCGCTACAAACTCGGCATCCGGTGAGCATTGTTACCAAGGGGGCGCTAGTTCTGCGCGACTTAGACCTGCTGAGCGAACTGTCCGCCCAGCGGTTAGTGCATGTGAGCGTCAGTTTAACGACCTTGGACAAAGCGCTAAAAAATCGTCTTGAGCCGCGCACCGCCAGCCCCGGCGCGCGGCTCAAGATGATCGCTGAGCTGCACCAGGCAGGTGTTCCAACCGGCGTTATGTTCGCGCCGATTATTCCCTACATAAACGATCATGAGCTGGAAACCATGATCGACGCGGCCAAGGACGCTGGGGCCGGCTGGGGGGCCTATATTTTGCTCCGCCTGCCACGGGAAGTGAGAAGCCTGTTTGCAGAGTGGCTGAACAATCATTACCCCGAACGTGCTGCCAAGGTGTTGAATGTACTGGATGCGCACCATCAGGACGCCAAGGCCCGCACGCAGTGGGGAGTGCGTATGCGCGGCACTGGTGTGTTCGCCGATTTGTTGCGTCAGCGCTTCGCCCTAGCCATTCGCAAGGCGGGTCTGGACAAAGCCCGTGGAGCTCTGCGTACGGATTTATTTTGTCCGCCCCGGCAGGCGGCGCCAGATTACCGGCAGTTGGGACTCTTTGATTAGATGGGTCGATTGAACTGGTTGATTGAACTGGCCGACTAATCGGTCTTCTCGCCCCCGCCATGGGTACTTTTTGCCCCGTGCCGGGCCAACAAGATAAGGCCTAACATTGCCCAAACCACAATCGTCAACCACTCTTGCGGCCACTGTAGGGCGCTGTCGCTCCAGGGCAAAAATGCGCTGAGCAGGCCAAGAGATAGCAGCACGGCACCGTAGCCGACCAAGTTGGGATGACTGACCCGAAAAGGCCTAGGCATATCAGGTTCCGTGCGGCGCAGTACGAGAAACGACACGGCGACAAACAAAAATGCGATGGTGACTGCGAAGCTGCCGCTATTAATCAACCAGACCAAAATCGTTTTGCCGAACAGTGGGGCCACCATGCTGAGCACACCAATGCTCGCAATGCCCACATAGGGAGTTTGGTACTTGGGGTGCATGCGGGCGAAAATCTGGGGGACATGGCCCGACTTTGCCAGCGCATAAAGCACCCGGGAGCCGCCAACAATGAAGGCATTCCAACTGGTGAGAATACCGCCAATGCCGCCGAGTACGAGCAACGCGCCGGCCCAAGGCCGTTGCCACAGTGACTGTGCAGCGTCGGCGGTAGCCATGCTACTGCTGACTTGTTGCTGGGGCGTGAGGCCCAGTCCCACGGCGAAAGCGATCAACACATACCAGGCCACCGCACAGGCCACAGAGATCACCAGTAAGCGGCCGATCTTGTTCGGCGGCAGATCTATTTCTTCCGCAGACTGTGGAATAACATCGAAGCCGACCAATAGCGCCGGCACCATTATCAGCACCGCGATAATGCCGGTGGCCGGGGTAGCGATTAATGGCTTGGCGTTGTCGACATCACCGAACAAGGCCGCGCCAGAGATCAGCAACAAACCGGCCACCACGATGAGACCGG
>JAACDW010000278.1 GCA_009936775.1 Pseudomonadota bacterium | reverse complement strand
ATTAAAAAGGGTTGAAGCATGAGCAAGCAACAAGGTGTATTTGATCTGGCGGAACTGCAAGACCGGGTCGCAGTAATAACGGGGGCAGGCAACTTCGGCATCGGCTGGGGAATTGCCAAACATGCTGCGCTGCAACTGGGCATGCATGTGGTACTCATCGACCTGCATCAGGCCACCGTAGAGCAGGCAAGTCAGCAGTTACAGGCGCTGGTCGGGGACCGCCGTGTCCTTGGGCTTACCTGTGATGTGACCCAGAGCGCCGATCTGGAAGCCGCTGCGCTCGCCATTGACCAGCATTTTCCTGACACAGGCATCGGCGCCGTTTTCGCTAACGCTGGCGTAATTTTTAACAACACTATCCTGCGCAGCGATATCGATGATTGGCAGACTACGTTAAACGTCAACATCCTCGGTGTGGTTAGAACCATGAAGGCACTTGTGCCAAAGCTGCAAGCCCAGAGTCAGCGGTCGATTTTCTGCAGTACCGCATCCGTTGGCGGCCTAGTCCGCGGCGACGGTGGGGCAGCAGCGTATCAGGCCAGCAAGCATGCGGTGGTTGCTTTAAGCGAATCGCTCTCCTTTGAGCTAGCAGCCAAGTCGCCGCAAATTCATGTCAACGTACTGTGCCCGTGCATTGTCAGTTCTGCCCTGCTGCAGTCCAGCCAAACCAACAAGCGTCTTAAAAGTGACCCTTCCGCTTCCGCAGCCCCGGTAACGCAACCCAAGGACATACCCTTGGGTATGACACCAGATCGGCATGCCGAACAGGTATTTGATCTGATCGCAGCAGGCAAGTTTTATCTGGTCACCGACAACATCCGGCCCTATGTAGAGCATGACTTCCCCTTTGCCGCTGCGCAGATTATCGGCGAGCGCTTCCACAACCTAAGCACTTTAGAACTGGATAATTCCGATGCCTTTGCGGCACAACAGTCGGCCTATCCATCGTCCATTCTCAAGGGTCCGATGTTTGCTGAGTTGGCACGGCGGGCACAGGAAGATTGATCTATCGACGCCGTCCGCCTACCACTGCAGCGCTGTTTGCGGCCGCGCAAACAATCGAGATAAGTACTCCTGCAGTTCAGGGCGCGCCTCCAGCAAGCCCGCTTTGCGGCCCCAATTCACAGTCCAGCCAACAATAATATCGGCAAGGGTAAACGTGTCGCCAAGCAGGAATGGCCGGGCGCTTAGGTGCTGCTCCAACACGCGCAGGCCTGCTTCGGCCAGCTCTAGATTCACTGTCCGTGCCAACTGCGAGAGCTCGTTATCTGGGTCGATGCGTCCTAGCTGAAAGTTATGCCACAGATACGCCTCAATCTCTGATTGAGCGAATAAGACCCATTGGGCATGCAGGCTGCGGGCATTGGTGCCAGATGCCGCCAGCAGCGTGTTGCCAGCCGTGATATCGCACAGATGCTGACAAATCGCCGCAGATTCAAACAGCGCCAAGCCGTTTATCTGGGCTGCCGGCACCTTGGCCTGAGGGTGAAACTGACGCAATTCGTCACTGCCGATCATGCCGTCATAATGCCGATAGGTCACACCCAGCCCAAGTTCGTGGACTGTCCACACAACTCGTGCGGCGCGATTCCCACCGGCACCGTAAATTGTAATATCTGAATTCACCCAAATTCTCCTTAGCAATTGTTGTGCAAAAATTCATTGTGCCGCTCTGCATCGTTGTCATAGCGTCAATTTCGGCGCATCGGCCGGTTTTTCCCGTCACTTACCAAGTGGTTTCCGCGTGTCAGTCCTTGGCATTTCAGCCGCCTTTTCGGGTGACAACTTTTGGTAAACAACTTCATACTGACCGAACCTCGGGCTGAGCTTCGCTGCGGCGAGAGAAACCCGTATCTGTCGTACATAAGTTAGGAGGATCAATGAAAAACCTATTGCTCGTTTTAGGGGCGCTATTGTTTGCCGGCACAGCTGTTGCCGACCATCACGCAAACGCAGAATCAACAGGCATCAGTACAGTCGTTTCGTTTTCGACCGCAGACCCAGCCGGTGCTGTTGCCGCCATGACGGAATTCGCCGCCAGCGATTGTCGTAAAAATGCGCCTGCAACCATGCGTCTTACCGCAGACAACTGGAACGGCACCGAAACCAACACCCACAGTTTGTTGATGTCTTTTGCTGACGCAAACGCCATGCTGCAAACCTTTGGTGCTTTTCAGCAGTGCGAAGCTTGGCAAAAGCTGATGGCTTCCGCCGCTGCCACCTCCACACCGCACAGCCAATATCTGATGCGCTCGTTACTTGCAGAAGGCGATCCGTCAAAGGATGCCATGTACACAATCTGGCAAATGCGCGTCACTGATGAGGCGGCTTACCTCAAGGCGTTCAGCAAGCTGATGAAGGCGCAAACCGCGAGCGGCGCGGTTACAGGTGCCTATGGTTTATGGCGGGTTGTTGGTGGTGCTGACGCGGCAATTACCCATGTATCCTATGTGGGCGCACCCAACCCTGCGGACATGCTCGGTGGCAGTCTGCAACCCAACGACGACGTTATGGAGTTCTATCAGACCGTTGGCAACAGCCGCTCCATTACCCGGCAAATTTTAAACTCAGTGGTCGCTGACTTCTAAACGGCGCTAAACGGCGTTTGCCAAAGCGCCTAACCCCTTAGGCACCGCTTAAGGGGTTATTTACTACCATTGTCTACGTACCAAAGCCCCTACTTGAGTTGCTTTCGTAAAAAACCAACGCAATCTTTCACCGCCTCATTGGCCGCAGCCACCACTGCAGTTTGGGTGACGAAGTTGTGCATCAACCCCGGATAACAATGGTAAGACGCTGCCACCCCGGCTGCCGCAAGTAGTCGGCTGTATTCTTCACCCTCATCGCGCAGCGGGTCGTACTGGGCGGTAATCACATGGGCTGGCGGCACGCCCTGCAAATCATGGCTCAACGCTGGAGACAGCCGTGCATCGGCCGTATCTAGCTCAACACCACCAAAATACATCTCGTTGAAGAAGTCGATCATACGCTTATCGAGAGTCACACCCTGAGCTAGCTCACGCCGGGACTGAGTCTCAAAGTTAACGGTTCGAGTGGCTGGGTAAATCAGCAACTGGCACGCTGGCGTGGCCTCACCCATGCGGTTGAGTTCATTACAAACCGTCGCAGACAAGGTCCCCCCTGCGCTGTCTCCGGCAATACCGATTTTATCGGCCTGCATGCCAAGACTTCGCGCATTGGCCAAGATCCAGCGCGTGGCCGCTAGGCAATCGTCCACTGCCGCCGGGAACTTATGCTCCGGGGCAAGCCGGTAATCTAGAGATACAACAGTAATTCCAGCTGCAATGGCAAATTGACGACACAGACTGTCATGGGTGTCTAGGCCACCAATGGTAAAACCGCCGCCATGAATATAAATCAGCCCAGGCTGCAGCGCCGGTGCCTGCTGTGCCCGATAAACCCGCGCTGGCACCGTGCAACCGTCCTGGGCAATCGTAGTGTCATATACCTGCTCGCATTGCAGCCCTTGCAGCGCCTGCATTTGGGCCTGCATCACATAGCCTGCGCGCAGCATTTCCAGCGGCACATCTGCGAGGTGCGGCGGATTCGGATTCGCCAGCTTTGCCTGCTGCACGAGGGCTTCGAGGTCCGGGTCGAGGTTGATTTCCATAGGCTTCTCCAATTGGCGCTGGGCATATGGGAACGATGGCTTGTATCGCTCCTGCTTGTCGGCGGCCTAGCAGTCTAAGGGCGGGGAACAGCGGTGCCAACCAGTGCAAACGGTCAAGGCGCTGGGGCGTGGTGATTAGTCTAACCTTGCGCCCTAACCCGCAGAGTTCGGTTCACTGCCCAGCGACCGGGTTCTTGGGATTCAGGCTTTGCGCAGCCGGGGTCATTCCGAGGGCAGCAAAACAGGCTGAAATTTCTTGATGGTCGAGGTCTTGGGCGATCACAACCAAGCGACTACGGTGATCGTCACTCGGCCACTCAGGCAGTATTTCCGGCGCATGAAAAACATGTTGGACGCCGTGAATTACCATGGGTCGATCCATATTCTGCACGTTGATAATGGCTTTTACCCTAAGCAGGTCGGCACCGCGAAACTGCATCAACATGTGCAAACAAGATTCGAACAGCGATGCATCCACAGGCTGATCAAATGTCAGGCAGCTGGCCTCAATTCGCCCATGGCGGTTTTTCTTGTGAGCGTGCTCGTGGGCATGTGAGTCATCACCGAGCCGCGGATGTGCTGCCTCTGATTCGCCTTGCAGCCAAAGTTCAACATCAGCGCTCTTGCCCGCCAAAGTGTAGCGGCCTGTGCTGAAAAACCAGTCGGCCTGCGCCGCCCCGCTGACTACTGTGCTGATGGGCGCAGTAGGTGCCAGTTGCCCTAGCGTACTGTGTAATGCGGCAAGCTGAGGCTGGTTACTGGCGTCGAACAAGTCCGTCTTGGTAAGCAAAATCCGGTCTGCTACTGCCACCTGTCTAACCGCCTCTGGGTGCTGATCTAGCGTTCGTGGCGCGTGCATCGCGTCCACCACCGTGAGCACCGATGCCAACGCATATTTTTCCGCCACGCGCTCATCGCCAATAATGGTTTGCAAAATTGGCGCTGGATCAGCAATGCCGGTGGTTTCAATAATGACTCGATCAAACCAACGCTGTCCATTTCGCGCATAGCGCCAAGGGGCCTCGGTAAGTGCCTGCACGAGGTCTGCTCTGATGGTGCAACAAATGCAGCCACTGTCGACGGCCACCAAGGTATCGTCATCAATAGGCGAGAGCAGCTCGTGATCCAGACCGACCTCGCCGAATTCATTGACCAACACCAAGGTACGCTCAAGCACCCCGCCCTGCCCGAGATGCCTCAACACTGTGGTCTTGCCACTCCCCAAAAAACCGGTGATAACAGTGATTGGAATGCTTTGGGATCGCTCGGGGGTCATAGTCGGGGCGGGCTCTGAGTTGTGTTGCTGACTGCTTGTGCGCTGCAGATGATTTTTTT
>JAACDW010000063.1 GCA_009936775.1 Pseudomonadota bacterium | reverse complement strand
GTCAAAGCAGGACTGTGGTGGGCAGCATCTACCAAAGTAACGCTACAACCGCGCTGCAGTTGCTCGTACTTTCCCGCAAAGACGAGTCAAGCCCGGTCAGCACAAAGTACTTCGATCTATCGCGGCTACTGACCGCAACACAGACCACCCCTGTGCAAGGCTCTAGCGGCACTGCCAATCCATGGGACGTGTTGCGCAGTTTGGCCAACGCCGGCGATAGCGCCGCTCGAGTTGCCATTGGCACCTATTTAACCGGCCAACGCCGCTACGACAGCGCCGTTGGCTGGCTGGAAATGGCAGGACGCGGCAACAATCTGCTGGCACATACGCTATTGGCGAGAATTTTTTGGTACCAGTCCGGCCAGAAACTGGCAGCATCGGCTAACGCAGAACGCAATGATGACACCCCAACTCCCGCAGAACTGACGCAGAAAGCTATCGACAACCACATCGAAGCCATTGCACTGGGTTCCACTGAGTCTATGTACACCCTAGGGCGAATGTTGCTGGAAGACACCAATGCAGCAGAGCCGGACAACAAACAACGCGCTCTTAATCTGCTGCAGCAGGCTGGCAGCCTGGGCTATGCAGACGCTTATCTTTACCTAGCTAGCCAATACCAAGGGGGCCGCCTGTTGCCCAAGGATGAGGACGCAGCTAATCGCTTCTTCGCCTTGGCTGCAGAACTGGGCAGCCCCAAGGCGGTAATCCGCTACGCCCGCTACATTGCAAGAACACCCGAGAGACAGTCGCAAACCAAACTGCTCCCCCTACTCAAGGACCTCGCGGCCAAGGACAACCCGGAAGCCATGGTGGTTATCGGCAATTTGTACGCCAAGGGAGCAGGGGTCAAACGCTCAACGCGCAAGGCCATGCGCTGGTACAAAAAAGCTGTTGCACAAGCGCAGGCCAGCTTCCACGGCAGCGCGGCGATCGTCAACGAGGTCGCTTGGACTTTGGCGGTGACCGATCAAAAAGACCTGCAGAAGCCCGACTATGCCCAAGCCATCATGGACACCATGATGCAAAGCAATAAAGACGTGCAAAACCACCCAGAGTATCTTGACACATGGGCTGCGACCTACGCGGCCAACGGTAACTTTCCTAAAGCCATCGAGTTACAAAAGCGCGCCCTATATTTTGCCCGCAGCCAAGAGCGCACCGATGTGATCGCCATTTTGCAAACTCATCTGGAGTCTTTCGAAGCTGGTGCCAATATCACCGATCGAACCCCCTGATACCGCAGCCCGTGCACTGCTAACCCGGCGGCAGCCACTGCTAGACGTGCGCGCGCCCGCGGAATTTGCCCTTGGACAGCTACCAAACAGCCTCAATGCGCCGATCCTTAACGACGCCGAGCGCAAGCGCGTCGGCATCACCTACAAGCAGCAAGGGCATGATGCTGCGGTAACCGTGGGACATCGCTTGGTAAACGGTGCCGTTAAGGAACGGCGTATTGCAGCGTGGCGTGAATTTTGTGCTCGGCATCCCGATGCGATGGTGATGTGCTGGCGTGGCGGCCAGCGCTCAGCGCTGGCGCAGCAGTGGCTGGCTGAAGCTGGACTCACCCAGCAGCGGGTCAGCGGCGGTTTTAAAGCTCTGCGTAACGCTTGCTTAAACGTATTGGATAACCCCGGCAAGCGCTGGTGGTTGGTCAGCGGACGGACTGGCTCAGCAAAGACCCTGTTGATTCAGGCCCTTGATACCAGTATCGATCTTGAAGGTTTGGCCAACCATCGAGGCTCTGCGTTCGGCCGCCGGCTCAGCCCACAACCCACGCCGGTTACATTTGAGCACACACTAGCAGTCGAGTACCTCCAGCACGCGTCAAACACCCTTGTGGTGGAGGATGAGAGCCGCACCATTGGTCGTCTCGGCCTACCCCTGGCATGGCATGAGCGAATGCAGCAAGCCCCCATTGCCCTTGTTGAGGTAACAGTAGAAGAACGTATCGAGCATATTCATAAGGAATATGTGGTCGATGCCCTTCAGGAACATAGCGCAGCAGGTTTACCCGCCAGCGCCTTGCAAGCGCACTACGAAGAAGCGGTGTCTCGTATCCAGCGCCGTCTTGGCGGTCAGCGTACCCAGCAACTCACCCGACTAATACAACGGGCATTTGCCGGTCAAGCCAACCACCGCGACTGGATTCGCTATCTGCTGCGCGAGTATTACGACCCGATGTACGACTTCCAATTGCAGCGCAAACTCGACCGCGTGCAGTTTCGTGGCAACCGCGATGAGGTGCTCGCCTTTTTACAGAGCGATCTGCAAAGCCGAGCCAAAAGTCCATAACCCGTTGCGGGATCACTGCCACCGTTATGGCGGACTATGTCGAGGTTATTGAGGCGTTATTGCGCCGTTAGTAGCTCGGCGATCAACTGAGTTACTTGCTGCGGCTGATCGTGGTGAGTCCAGTGCCCGGCCGCAGTGACAATGCGTAAGCGTACGTCGCGGAAGTACTGCAACGTGTCATCCTGACCGGTACGATTCTCCAAACCCTGATCGGCATTGATCAGCAACGTTGGGGCTTCGATGTTCTTCCAGAGTTCTATGATTTCTTCCTTGGCGAGGCCCACCCCAAGGAAGTTATAGGTGTATTGATCGTACTTCCAAGTGAACTGACCATCTTCCAGCTGCACCGCACCATGCAGGGTAAGGTGATAGGCCTGCTCCCGACTGAGCTGTGGATTTGCTTGCTGCATCCGTTGATAGGCAGTTTGCAGATCCGCGTAGCGCCTTGGCTCACGTCCGGCCAGTTCACGCGTTACCTCACTCCACTCACGTATCTGGCCAGCAACACCCGTATCCGCACGTTCCCGAGTCCACAAGCCGATGCCTTCAAGCAAAATGAGTTTGCTCACCCATTCAGGATAGACGCCAGCAAAAAAGGCCGCGATGGCACCGCCAAGGCTGTGCCCGATAAGCACCACTGGCCCTAGTTCATTCTGTTCAATCAGCTGCTGCAGGTCATACAGGTAATCGTAATAGCGATAGCCTGAGCCTTGTACCCAGTCAGAGTCCCCATGACCGCGAAGATCCGGCGCCACAAAATGGTAATCGCCAAACGCCGAGAGGCGCACGATCAGATCATCCCAAGTGCGACAGTGATCGCGTACGCCATGTACCAGCACAATGGTTGGTGCTTGGCGTGAGCCCCATTCAACAAAGTGCATGCGCAGTCGTTGGGAAAAAAATCGCTGTGAAGTCGGTGACAGTAAATTCGATTGGTTCTGCGCCATAAAAATTCCCATAGCAGCATGTGAAGCTGAAAACTCGTAATCCAGCGCCCAACAAACAGGCCGGGCGCTTCGCGTGCTGTCGCGCAAATGGTGCAACAGCCTTGCTTCGCGGGTGAATATGTTACAACGGTTGCGCCTTAATCCCGAATTATAGAGAACATGTCATAAGCAGCAGCCTCAAACGCACCATTTTTGCTCGTCAGGGGCGAACTACAGCCTCTAATTCGAGACTTTTGCACAATTCAAAGCCGAAAAAGCACTGACACAGCAAGGATTCTCGATAATTTTGCGATTTTGGCTACTTTAATACACAAAGTGGTTGCTTTTTTTGTTACCAAGGGTAACAATGGCTTCACTCAACGGATCAGCGGCAACGCCCCGTCGAGCTGGGGGATTTCCGAAACTCCTCTCCCCTCCCCTCCTCGGAAATCCCCATCCTTCGAAGCGGAGGACCCTAGGTCCTCCGCTTTTTTATTGCTCGATTTTTTCTCCGCCGTGCCGTTGCACCCCATCCTGCTCGACGTAAGATGTGGGCATGACGCAAGCACCTGATCACTATACCCATGTCAAAATCTCCCAAAGTGGGCCGATTGCCACCATTGCCCTGTCTCGGCCAGAGCGCGCCAACGCGCTGAGCTACGACCACCTGGCCGAGCTCGAGCAAGCCGCTCTGAGTTTTCGCGAGTTCGCCGATGTGCGGGTCGTGATTATCACCGGCGCCGGTAAGCACTTCTCCTCCGGCGCAGATCTGCAGGACTCCGCAGCACCCGCAGACGCGCCGCTGGTACAGCGCCGGCGCCACGTGCGCATGGGGCAACGCGCCATTCAAGCAATCTTATCCATGGATCAAATCACCATTGCCGCTTGGCGCGGCGCGGCCATGGGCGGCGGTGCCTGCGTGGCCACCGCCTGTGACTTTCGTGTCGGTAGCCACAGCGCCTTTATGCAGTACCCGGAAGTTGATCTTGGCATCAACCTGATGTGGAAGAGCCTGCCATTAATTCTCGCCCTCGTCGGGCCAGCAAGAGCCAAGCGCTTGGTCGCCGGTGCGGAACGCGTTAGCGCCAAAACTCTCTACGATTGGGGCGTGCTCGATTACCTCACCGCAGATGCGGCGCTGATGGATAAAGCACAAGAAATGGCCGAGGAGTATGCAACCAAACCGCCAATTGCCGCACAAATGATCAAGCAATCGGCCAACCATCTGGCCTACGCACTGGGCAACTCGATCATGCATATGGACTCTGATCAGTACTTGTTAAGCGCCACCAGCGACGACAGGAGCGCTGCTATCGCGGCCAAACTCAATCAGCGGGAACCAGACTTTACTGGCAACTAGGCCGATCGCCAACGCAACTCGATAGCCGCGCCGTCTTGTATCACTGAGGGCACCCGCCCTAGGCTGCACTGACTACCACTCACACAGTTACCGGTTTTAATATCGAATACGTAGCCGTGCCAAGGGCAGCGTACTGTGCCCGCAATTAGCGGTTCGCGATACAGTGGACCCAGCTGATGTGGACACTGCGCAGGATAGACAACCCAATCGCCCAGTGTTGCTGCGGCGGCGCCTTCAGCCAATGTATTAACCACGAAACTTCGGCCCGACATGGTGACCTGCAGCGGCAGTTGCAGATCGCGGACCCTTTCCAACCGGCACACTTCGTCCTCATTTACGCCATCTAGGCGTTGATCCAGTTGCCGTTGCCGCTCGGTCATCATCTGCACATCCTCGTCGTACAGCAGTTCATAAGCCTTGGCATAGGCCATGCCGACTTTGTCCCGCGCCCGGGCAGGCACCTCAGGTACAAAAAAATCGACAACTATGTCGAGTACACGATCGGAGACCACAAACACATGGGTCCAAATCTCCGCACCTGCATTCGGCCCTGCCACATTGCGGGTAATCCAGCGGCGCGCCTCTCGATCCAACCGCAGCTCCAGCGTGCTACTTGAGCCGGCCTCAGTACTACCCCCAGTGCCATCCTCTGCGCTGTCCGTGGAGACTTTTGCGCGCCAGCCCCATGCCCCCGCGCGCTCACAGTCTATGCTGCCAAAGCTGCTGCTGTGCAGATGCGGCAGGTGCTGCCAATCCAGCGCATTTTCGTACATCCGGTCCAGACTGACCGGCAGGCGACGGCGATAGCTGCCCACATGATCCAGTCGGCTGTTAGCGGATGCAGGAACAAACTCGAACTTCATTTCACTTGGCCTGAATCCCAGCGTCTGATGCGCCTAGGCATTAGCCAACTCCAGGTCAAAGCTAAAGACTTGGCCATCAACCTCAGAGGCCACCGGCTGGGCCGCAGCTGTTGCGTCGATTTGCAGGCACAGGATTTCGCCCATGATGTAGTCTCGATGCTCGGCAATGGCTTGGGCGAGTTCCCCTTCGGCATACAGCGCCACCGCAATGCGGTCACTGACCGCGAATCCGCGTTCCTTGCGTTCGCGCTGGATACGATTCACCACCTCCCGCGCATAACCGCTGCGAATCAGCTGTGGGGTTAGCTCGCAGTCTAGATCAACGCTGATCTGGCTGTTAGAGATGGTATTCGTGCCGGCCTTGGCCTGCTGTTTAATCTCGATTTCTTCCGCGTTAAAGGATTCGGTCTCGCTATCCGCCACTAACGCGATTTCTCCATGGCTTTGCAGCTGGGCAATCTGCGCGCTATCCAACTGAGCGATTTGCTGAGCATAGCCTTTCATGCGCTTGCCCAGTCTCTTACCCAACAGCGGAAAGTTCGGCTTCGCCTTCAAGTCGATATAGGCCGACTCATCGGTACTGTAGTCGATGGCCAGCACATTCAGTTCATCGCGCAAATAGCCTTCGAGCAGGCGCATATCATTGAGCAGGGTTTCGTCACGGTGGATGATGGTGAGCTTGGTTAAAGGGGTACGCAATCCAATCTTCACCTCTTCGCGTTTTTGTCGACCCAGCAAAATCACCTGCTGCATACGATCCACGGCGGTCTCTAGATTCGGTTGAATCAAGTCTGGCTCTGCCAGCGGGTAGTCGCAAAGGTGGACAGAACTCGGTGACGCTGGGCGATCAGCGAGGGTTTCCAACTGTTGATACAAGTGCTCAGACAAAAACGGCGCAAAGGGTGCCATCAGCTTCGACAGCTCCAGTAGCACCTCATACAGAGTGCTGTCGGCGGCGACTTTGTCCGGCGTGATATCCTCGCCCCAAAACCGGCCACGGTTTAGACGAATGTACCAATTGGTCAGATCTTCAATGAAAGCAAATAAGGCTGGCACCACGTTGTATAGACGGTAGGCCTCCATCTCGCGTGCTACGTTTTTTTTCAGCGTTTGCAGACGGGAAAAAAGCCACTGATCTAAGACGTTATCACCCGCATGCAGACCTTTATCAGGCGACCAGTTATCAATCGCGGCATAGGTACGCAGGAAGGAAAACGCGTTGTACCAAGGCAGCAGCGCCCGTCGTACCATGTCACGCACACCGGCATCAGCGAAGCGTTGTTCCTCGCCCTTAACCAAGCCGGAATTGATGGCATAGAGCCGCAGGGCATCTGCACCATAGGCCTCCATCAATTCATCCGGCGGCGTGTAGTTGCGTAAGCTCTTCGACATCTTCTTGCCGTCTTCGGCCATGACCATGCCGTTCACTATGACGTTGCGAAAGGCTGGTTTGTCGAACAACGCCGCACCGAGCACGGTTAGGGTGTAGAACCAGCCTCGAGTTTGATCCAAGCCTTCGGCAATAAATTCCGCGGGAAAACCGGCAGCAAATACCTCTTCGTTAGCAAAGGGGTAATGCAGTTGGGCATAGGGCATGGAGCCGGACTCAAACCAGCAATCGAGGACTTCCTCAATACGGCGATAGACGCCCTGCTCGCCAGCAACGGAAAATTCCAGCCCATCGACATGCTCGCGGTGCAGGTCGGTAACCCTGACACCACTGTACTGTCCCAACTCGGCAACAGAACCCATACACAGGGCATTGCCAGTAACATCATTAATCCACACCGGCAGCGGCGTGCCCCAGACCCGGTTACGCGACACAGCCCAATCAATGGCGCCTTCCAGCCATTTACCGAAACGGCCCTCTTTGATGTGCTCAGGCACCCAGTTGATTTGCTCATTGGCAGCAATCAGCTTGTCCTTAATCGCCGTCACCCGCACGTACCAAGAAGGAATCGCACGGTAGATCAGTGGTGTATTCGAACGATAACAGTAGGGGTAACTGTGCTGTATGACTTCCTGACGATAGAGACTGCCAGCGCTCTTCAGCAGAGCGATAATACCCTTGTCGGCATCCTTCACATGTTGACCGGCAAAATCCGGCACCTCGTCGGTAAACGTACCATTGAGCGTGACAGGACAAACCAAGGCCTCGATACCATGGGCCTTGAGCACCCGATTATCGTCCTCACCAAATGCCGGGGCCTGATGCACCAGACCGGTGCCGCTATCAGTTGAAACATAGTCATCGCTGACCACCACAAAGGCACCCATCTCGGCTTGATCGGCGAAATAAGGGAAAATCGGTTCATACGCCCGTCCAACCAACTCAGTTCCCTTCAACTCCCTTGCCACCGCGGGCGCATCGTCAAGGTAATGACTGACACGCTCCTTGGCGAGGTAAATGTGTTTATCGCCGTCTTGAACCAACTGATAGTCGATCTCGGCGCCAACACAAACGGCCAGATTGGCAGGCAAGGTCCAAGGCGTAGTGGTCCAGATGGCAAGGTAGGCGTCTTCGTCTCGCAGTTTCAGCAACACGGTAACCGCGGGGTCTTGGACATCCTGATAGTTAGAAGTGGCCTCAAAATTCGCCAGCGGCGTACCCAGCGCAGTCGATAAGGGCACCACTTTCACGCCCTGATAAATCAGGCCCTTATCCCAGAGCTGTTTGAACACCCACCAAGTAGACTCCATGTACCAAGTGTCCATGGTCTTGTAGTCGTCATCGAAGTCGATCCAGCGCCCAATGCGGGTTACCGTATGCCGCCACTCTTTAACGTAGCGCTGCACGATGGCCCGACATTCGTCGTTGTAGCCAGCCACCCCAAGCTTCGCCACGGCATCCTGCGCCGACATACCTAACTGCTTGTCAATTTCGTGCTCAATGGGCAGGCCATGACAGTCCCAGCCAAAACGACGCATCACATGGCGCCCCTTCATGGTCCAATAGCGGGGTACAATGTCCTTTATGGTACTGGCGACCAAGTGACCATGGTGCGGCAGCCCGGTAGCAAATGGCGGACCGTCGTAAAAAATAAAGGGCTGCTTACCCTTGGTCTTGGTCAGCGACTGCTTGAAGGCATCGGTTTGCTCCCACAGCTGGAGGATCTCATGCTCCATGGCAACAAAGGAAAACGCGCCGTTTTCTGAGGTTTCGGACATCTATTAGGACTCTGAACAAAACAGGCCGGTATACTAACTGCTTTGGGTAAGCGTTGCCGAATCCTCCTCATGGAAAATACAGCAATTACCACCGTTAATAGGAGAGGGTTATGGATTTAAACGGTATGCAGCTAGGCGCCGTATTCCCGCACAACGAAATCGGCACCAATCCAGATGACATCAAGGCGTTTGCCCAGGGTGTCGAAGCGCTGGGTATTTCCCACCTGCTGATCTATGACCACGTGCTGGGCGCAGATCCGGACCGCGAGGGTGGCTTTCGCGGGCCCTACGACAAAGACGTTGCCTTCCACGAACCATTGACGACCTTTGCCTTTATCGCCGCTGTCACCGAACGGCTGCAAATGATCACCACCATCATGATTCTGCCTCAGCGCCAGACCGTACTCGCCGCCAAGCAAGCGGCACAGGTCGCCCTGCTGTCAAACAACCGCTTCACGCTGGGTATTGGCGTGGGCTGGAACGAGGTGGAGTACATTGGTCTGAACGAAGAGTTCCGCAACCGAGGACGTCGCCAGAGCGAACAGGTCGAGCTCATGCGCCAACTCTGGAGCGAAGATTCGCTGGACTATCACGGCGAGTTCCATCGCATTGACAAGGCCAGTATCAAACCCAGGCCGAGCAAGAACATACCGATATGGTTCGGTGGCTCAGCTCCGGCGCTGCTGGATCGCTGTGCCAAGCTCGGTGACGGATGGATTCCGCTTATGGGTGCAAATGC
>JAACDW010000277.1 GCA_009936775.1 Pseudomonadota bacterium | reverse complement strand
GTTTTTCGGTTTACCAACAAATCCTCAACTTGAGAGAACGGCTTGAGCACGCCATATTTGTTGACGTATAGCAGCTCACCATTTTCGTCGGTAGCCTGCTGTAGCGCTGGATTCACCTGATCGTCGCCGACGAATACATAGGTCTGGTATTTGTTTGTTGGCGAGTTAGCCGTCGCGTTTGCTGTTTTTACGTAGTAAATCGTCGCTAGGTAGGAGTTGCCCCCGCTGTCGTATACGCTCAAAGCAGTAGACTTATTGTAGGTTGCGGGGTTGTTTCGGTTGAACTGGGAGTCAATGACTTCGGCGTCTGAGGGCAGGTTCAATGCCAACTGAATTTCTGACGTTTCTTGGGCCTGCCCAGATGTCGAAACTGGAATGGCCAAACGGCTGAGCTTTTCCGAATCCGCCTTACCGGAGGAGTCAACTGCCGCGGCGAGTAGTGCTTGGCCGGAGGAGTTCACAACGTTGAACTGCTCGTTAAGCACGAAGCTGCCGTTGCGGGTGAAAATATCGGTTAAGCCGTCGGCAGATTTTAGCGGAAAGAAGCCCTCGCCAGATATCGCCAAGTCCAAAGTGTTAGAGGAGAACTCGACGTTACCCTGTGAGAATTCCTGCCGCACCTCTTTCAACGATACGCCCTGACCGACCACTGAGGTGGACTTCTGTAAGGGTGATGTTGCAAAGATGTCACCGAAGGACGCCCGGGATTTTTTGAATCCGCTGGTACCTACGTTAGCAATGTTGTTGCTGGTCAGGGCCAGTTCCGTCGTTGCCGCCTTCAACCCGGTTAGAGAGGTATAGAAAGACATTTATCGTGCTCCAATTCTTCTGATTCTGATGCGTTAAAACGTATTTTTGCGTCGCCGCGATTATTCTGAAATGCGCGTTACTTCAGACAGCGCTAGCGTTTTTCCGTCGCTGATTTCTACCAACACTTGGCCTAGTTCGTCGTTAAAGGACACGCCCTGTACACGGGTTTGCCCATAGACGGCTACCGCCCTTGAACTGTCGCCATTCATGACTTCGGCTTGGAAGATGTAGTCACCGGCCGGAGCCGCTTCGCCGTCAAAGTTGCCACCGTTCCAGTCGAAGCCAACCTCACCAGCAATCTGCGGACCAAGGTCCATGGCGTTGACAATTTGTCCTGTGCGGGCGTCTAGCACGCTAAGGCGGACGTTATCTGCCACCTGGTCAAGCGCAACGTAGCCGCTGATCTGCTGACCGCCGGGCTGCTTCATGACCGCACCTGAGGCAAACACGTTTTTGCCTATAAGCGATGCGCCGCGCATGATTTTTTCGCTGGATTGGGTGGTCACAAACTGGTCCAAGGAATCCGACATGCGTGTCGTTGCTTCCAAGCTAGAAAACTGCGCCAGCTGCGCAACAAAGGCTTCGTTCTTCATCGGATCCAAAGGGTTCTGGTTTTGCAGCTGCGTGGTAAACAGGCGCAAAAAAGCGTTTCTGTCTAAATCTGCTTCCGGCTTTGGGGCCGCCGCTTCGGCGCGTAAATCCGCCGCTGTGCGAATGCCGCTAAGACTCAAATCACTCATAAAAGTACCTATTTCTTCAACAATTCAACGGTACGCAGCATCAACTGCTTGGCCGTATTCATCGCTTCGATGTTGCTTTCAAAAGAACGCGCCGCTGCGGTCATCTCAATCAACTCGTTCATCGGGTTGACGTTCGACATGTAGACATAGCCCTCATCGTTTGCATTGGGGTGTCCGGGGTCATAATTAGCTGGGTTGGTCGACTGATCCTCGACGATTTTTGCTACACGCACCCCGCCTTGGGTTTCATTGCGTCGTGCATCCACTTCGTCGGCCAAGATGGATTCAAAAACTGGCCGCTTAGCCCGATAAGCATCCTCTTGGGACGACTCGGTGACTTCGGCGTTGGCAATATTCGACACAGCCAAGTTCATACGGATGATTTGCGCATCCATGGCGCCGCCGGCTACTCCAAAAATTCTGTCTAAACTCATTTGTTCACTCCGGGTTACCTAATGCTCTAGCCGCGCAGCAGCTCCATGACCATTTGGTTCATTTGGTTGGCTTGGCTAAGCATTGACGTCCCTGCCTGCTGCAGGACCTGATTTTTCGCCAAGCGCGCTGATTCCAATGCAAAGTCGGCGTCTTCCAAACGCGAGCGCGAATCCGCAGTCTTTTCGGCGATGTTCATCAAGTTGGAAATGGTGTGGTCCATTCGATTTTCGATGGCACCGAGGTCGGAGCGCATCTGCGCCACCTTGTCC
>JAACDW010000276.1 GCA_009936775.1 Pseudomonadota bacterium | reverse complement strand
GCCTGTTCCGCAGCCGCTTGTTGTGCCGCCTGTTCCGCAGCCGCTTGTTTTGCAGCCACTGCTTCCGCATCCATTTGCTTTTGCACTGCGTCTGCAATTACTGCTTGAGTGGCAGCCGGCGTTTCTTCGTATTCGTCCCAACTTAGCACTGTGGTACTCCTAATAATAAATTTTGTATCGGTGGTGGCCGCCTTATTGGCAGGCTTCACAATCTGGATCGTCTAGTGAGCAGGCCATGGGCACAGGGGCGGCTTCGCCCAAGTCAATGTCCATTGCCGCAGCCGCCTGGGGCGCTGCTTGTTCTATTGTTTGCATGGCTGGCGCGGCTGCGGGTTGCAGCGGCGGCGCTTGTTGTGCGCTAAGCCCGGTGTCCGCACCCGATGACACAGCGTTCAAGGTGCCTTTCTCCAGCGTCGATTTCTCGGTGCTGGTCGCGCTGAGCGCACGCAAGTAATAAGTTGTCTTTAAACCACTTAACCACGCCATGCGATAGGTGATGTCCAGCTTCTTGCCAGAAGCTCCGGCAATATAAAGGTTCAACGACTGGGCTTGGTCGATCCATTTCTGTCGTCGGCTCGCTGCATCGACTAACCAGCGCGGCTCCACCTCAAAAGCGGTGGCATACTTTTGCTTTAAGTCAGCAGGGATTCGTTCAATGGCCTGCAGGCTACCGTCGTAGTATTTAATGTCGTTAACCATCACCTTGTCCCACAGCCCCAGCGCCTTGAGATCGCGTACCATGAACGGGTTAACCACGGTGAATTCACCGGATAGGTTCGACTTCACATAAAGGTTCTGATACGTCGGCTCAATGGATTGGGAGACACCGGTAATGTTGGCAATAGTCGCTGTTGGCGCAATGGCCATCACATTGGAATTGCGCATTCCATTCACCTGCACTTTCGCGCGCAGGGCGCTCCAGTCGAGTTTGGACGACATGTCCACACTCAAATAGCCTTCGCCGCGCTCTTGCTGCAGCATCTTCAGCGAGTCGATGGGTAGAATGCCACGGCTCCACAACGATCCGGAGAAGCTGGCGTAGGCGCCACGCTCTTGGGCCAAATTGCTGGATGAGTCGATAGCGTAGTAGCTGATCGCTTCCATGGAGGAATCTGCAAAGTCCACGGCTTCTTGGGAGCTGTAGGCGATACCCAACTTGTACAGCGCATCTTGGAAACCCATGATGCCGAGACCGACCGGGCGGTGACGCATGTTCGAGGTGCGAGCCTGTTCCACCGAGTAGTAGTTAATGTCGATTACGTTATCGAGCATGCGCACGGCAGTACGAATCGTCGCTTCCAGTTTGTGCATGTTCAGCTCGCCGTTTTCGACATGCTGGGGCAGGTTGATGGAACCCAGATTACAGACCGCGATTTCGTCTTTCGAGGTGTTCAGCGTGATTTCGGTGCATAGGTTAGACGAGTGCACGACACCGACGTGTTGCTGCGGCGAGCGCACGTTGTAGGTGTCTTTGAAGGTAATCCACGGGTGGCCTGTCTCGAACAACATCGACAGCATCTTGCGCCACAGCTCGGCTGCTTTAACCCGCTTGAACAGTTTCAGCTCGCCGTTGCGGGTCTGCTCTTCGTAAGCCTCATAACGCTGTTCGAAAGCGCGGCCATACAGGTCGTGCAGGTCGGTGGCGTCAGCAGGCGAAAATAGGGTCCAGTCGCCATCCTCAGAAACCCGCTTCATAAACAGGTCTGGTATCCAGTTCGCGGTGTTCATATCGTGAGTGCGGCGGCGATCATCGCCAGTGTTCTTGCGCAGCTCTAAAAACTCTTCAATGTCTAGGTGCCAAGACTCCAGGTAGGCACATACCGCGCCCTTGCGCTTGCCACCTTGGTTCACGGCTACTGCAGTGTCGTTAACCACTTTCAGGAACGGTACAACACCCTGCGACTTACCGTTGGTGCCCTTGATGTAGGAGCCTAGCGCACGTACTTGGGTCCAGTCGTTGCCGAGGCCGCCAGCCCACTTCGACAGCATGGCGTTGTCTGGAATCGCGCCATAAATGCCGTGCAGGTCATCGGGTACGGTAGTCAGGAAGCAAGACGACAACTGTGGTCGCAGAGTTCCGGCATTGAACAGTGTTGGGGTTGAGCTCATGTAGTCGAAGGAACTCAGTAAGTTGTAGAACTCTATGGCGCGGGCGT
>JAACDW010000275.1 GCA_009936775.1 Pseudomonadota bacterium | reverse complement strand
TCCACCACTGATCGTGAGTCGGCGCATCGACATGCTCAAGGACTTTCATAAAGAACATAAAAGTGTGGTGTTCAAAAAACTCGACGGCATGGGTGGGGCATCAATTTTTCGCGTCATGGAGAACGACCCGAATTTATCCGTGGTGCTTGAAACGCTAACCAATGCGGGCCAAGAACAGATCATGGGGCAACTCTACCTGCCGGAAATTGTCGACGGCGATAAGCGCATTTTGCTGGTCAACGGCGAGCCGGTGCCCTATGCCTTGGCGCGTATTCCCTCCGCTGGAGAAACTCGCGGCAACTTGGCTGCTGGCGGACGCGGCGAGGGACGACCGTTGACCGACCGCGACCGCTGGATTGCGCAGCAGGTTGGGCCAGAACTGGTGAAACGCGGTCTCAACTTCGTAGGCATTGATGTTATCGGCGATTATCTGACCGAGATAAATGTGACTTGTCCAACCTGTATTCGCGAACTCGACAGCCAGTTTGACTTGGACATTGCTGGCGATCTGATCGAGTCCTTACTGATCTGATTAGCCACAGCCAAACAATGCAGATCACTCAGCAAAGGCTCTACTTTACGACCCTAGTGGCCGCGGGCCTGCATGTCATTGTGTTGTTGGGCTTGAACATATCACTCTCACAGCCGCTGCCAATGCCGTCGCCCATTGCTATAAAGCTTCAGCAAGGTGGCGATGCGCGCACTGCAGACGGCTCGGCTGTGCCATCTCGCGCCCAAGCCCGGGCACCAACGCAAGCTGAAGCCAAGCCAACCCCAGCGATTGCCGAGCCAGTACCCGCGCGCAGCCTCACTGCGCCGGGCGCCAAGCCAAATCGGCAAGACATCAGATCCGATCAGCAGGCGGTTGCCCAAAAGCCACCGGCTGCGGTATTTGACCGTCAGGCCATGCGCCAACAAATTGCCCAGTTCGACCAGCGCGCAGCGCAGCGCTTGGGCGACAGTCGCCTGCGCAACCTTGCTGAAGTCGGTGTGCTCAGTGCTGCTGAATCTGCCTACTTGGCGATGTGGCGGGCCAAATGCGAGCGCTTGGGCGGCAACAACTATCCCGCCGGTCGGCTGCAGGGTGAATTGACCATGCGAGTGGTCATACACCACAGTGGCCGCCTGCTCGAGGTCACGCTGTTGCGATCATCAGGCCACCCGGCCCTGGATGAAGCCGCATTGCGTACTGTTCGGCAAGCGGCGCCATATCAGCCCTTCAACGTCGACATGCGCAAGCGTTATGATGAGCTCTCGTTCACTCGCACTTGGCAGTTCAGTCGCCGTGGCGCAGCCATCAACTGACGCACTCGGCGGCGCATACTATGAATCTTACCAATCACTTCCTGCTGGCGATGCCGACATTACAACAAGATTATTTCACGGCGACGCTAACCTATATTTGCGAGCACAGCGACGAGGGCGCCATGGGCATCGTTGTTAATCGCCCCTCGGGTGTTTCGGTCTTGGAGTTGCTTAACCAACTCAATCTCAACCCAGCACGACACTGGGTAGACCATCCGGTTATCGCCGGGGGGCCGGTTTCCACCAACCGAGGCTTTATGCTTTTTGCTGGCGAAGACGAGTACGAGTCTTCGCTTACCATTACCGATGGGGTGCAACTCACCAGCGCCTTGGAGTCGCTGCGCGCCGTCGCCAATGATGAAGGACCCGAAGCCTTTATGATTGCCCTTGGCTACGCGGGCTGGAGCGGCGGTCAACTCGAGGACGAAATCAGCCGCAATGTTTGGTTAACCGTTGAGGCTGAGCCAGAGGTGTTGTTCGAGCAACCCTATGAGCAGCGTTTGGATGCGGCAGCAAAGTTGCTTGGCATTGATCTCAGCTTGGTCGCCCCCGAAGCCGGTCACAGCTAATGAACCATGGCTACGTAGTTGGCATCGACTTTGGTCTCAAACATATTGGGGTAGCCGTTGGCCAGACAGTCACCAAAACCGCCAACGGCCTGACCACATTACGGGCAAAAAACGGCAAACCAGATTGGACCGCACTGCAGCAGCTTATTGCCGAGTACAAGCCTCTAGCCATTGTTGTTGGCCTGCCTTTAAATATGGACGCCAGCGCCTCCGACATGTCCGACCAAGCGACTTTATTTGCGACCCAGCTAAGCCAGCAGATCCAGACACCGGTAATGCTTGCCGACGAGCGCCTTAGCTCTTGGGCGGTGAAAGACGAGGAAAGCGCTGCCGGTCAGGACATCCATGCTCGGTCTGCCTGTTTGATTACGCAAACCTATCTCAATGACCCAAGCCACTGCACAGCGATTAACAACAAGTAGCAGCAATCTTCCTATGCCATTTTCCAGTGACAACTATCGATCGATCGAGATGCGCCTTGAAGCGCTACAGCAGCGTATTGAACTGGCCTGTGCTCGTTACGGTCGTAACGCGGCGGACATTACTCTTATTGGCGTCAGCAAAACCAAGCCGGCCGAAGATATCGTTAGCGCATACAATCTAGGGCTGACACAGTTTGGTGAGAACTATCTGCAAGAGGCGGTAGACAAGATACAAAAACTGCAGTCCCTCACTGCGCAGTGGCACTATATTGGCGCCATCCAATCAAACAAAACCAGAGACATCGCAGCGCATTTCGACTGGGTACATACCGTCGATAGAATAAAAATTGGCAGCCGATTAAGCGCGCAATGCCCTCAGGGCAAAACCGTCAAGGTACTGGTACAGGTCAACATCGACAGCGACCCCAACAAGAGCGGCTGCCCTCGTTCGCAGGCAGCCGCCTTGGTTCATGAGTTGCTAGCGCAGCCAAACCTTGAGATCCGAGGCTTAATGACCATTCTCAGTAAAGACTCAGAACCTAGGGCCAGCTACGAAAGCGTGGCACAATTGGCCTATGACATTGGTCGAGACCTAAACGCAGCGCAGCGCGAGCGCTGGGATACCTTGTCCATGGGCATGACCGGTGACATGGACGAAGCAATAGCCGCAGGGGCTACGCATATTCGCATCGGCACCGCACTTTTTGGCGGCCGTTAGCCGCGAGCTAAAAATAACGCCCACCCAAGCAGGGGCATGAGAGCACGCATATCGAGTTGGGAAACACAGCAATGAAGATCGCATTTATCTGCGCAGGCACCATGGCCGGCAGTCTTATCCGCGGCCTGCGGGCGGGCGCTGTGCCGGCCGGCGATATTATCGCAGCAGACCCAGCACAGGGGCAGCTTACCGCGCTGGCCGAGTTGGGGGTGCAAACCACAACGGATAACGCGGTAGCCACGGCAAGCGCTGATATCATTGTTTTGGCCATCAAGCCGCAAATCACTGGGACGGTGC
This sequence comes from Pseudomonadota bacterium, assembly GCA_009936775.1. GTDB lineage: Bacteria > Pseudomonadota > Gammaproteobacteria > Pseudomonadales > Azotimanducaceae > UBA4421. The sequence goes on along the minus strand of JAACDW010000275.1, from coordinate 2,830 downwards.
TGGGCCAACTTCCTTCACTGAGCCCACACCAGTTAGTCATTTCCATTGTCGCCGGTATTGATATGAGTAGCCTGCAAGACTGGTTAACCCAAGGCCAGCCAATCGTTCGCTGCATGCCAAATACCCCGGCGCTGCTCGGCGCGGGTATCACCGGGCTGTTTGCCAACCCCGCAGTATCTGCTCAGCAGCGTAGCGCCGCGAGCCAAATTCTCGACAGCGTTGGTAGCAGTGTTTGGGTTGGAGAGGAAGCCCAACTGGACGCAGTGACGGCAGTCTCCGGCAGCGGCCCAGCCTACTTTTTTCTTCTCATGGAAAGCATGGTCGCCAGCGCGCAGAAGCTTGGTCTCGATGCCGCTACCAGCCGTCAGTTAGTCGTCGAAACCGCACGCGGTGCGGCCTTGATGGCATGTCAGCCCGAGGCGGACCCTGCCACTTTGCGACACAATGTTACCTCCCCCGGCGGCACCACGGAGGCGGCGCTTAACACGATGCAAGCACAGGGCCTAGCAGACACAGTGGACGCCGCGTTACGCGCTGCACGGGATCGCGCCGAAACCTTGGCCGTAGAGTTTGGGAGTAAGGCATGAACGCGACCTTGTATCTGATCGTGGATCTGATCTTTCGCCTTGCGACCATGCTGTTTTTGGTGCGCTTCTTACTGCAGGCCTGCGCAGCAGATTTTTATAACCCTATCAGTCAAGCCATTGTTAAGGGCAGTGACAGCATTGCTAAGCCGCTGCGCAGTCTGCTGCCTAACACTGGACGCTACGACTTGGCGTCACTGCTGCTGGCGTGGCTTACGGGTATCGTCTTTATCGCCCTTGTCACCCTAGGCACCATGGGCGTTGCCCAATACGCGCTCGGCGGCTTAGTCCGACTTATCTCTGTTACGGTAGATTTTTATTGGTGGTCGACCCTGTTATTGGTTATCGCCAGTTTTGTCAGCCAAGGCAGCTACCACCCCGCGCTGGCACTGTTGGACGAGTTGGTAGCACCGCTGATGACCCCGCTGCGCAATATCCTGCCTACCGCAGGCCCACTGGATTTCTCACCCATGGTACTGATTTTGTTGCTTTCCATTGTGCAGCAAGCGCTACCCCGAGCTTACGGACTCCTGTAAGTCTATGAGCGCGCTCGCTGCCTCGGTTGGTATTGTCAGCCCCCAGCGGTTTGTATCTAACGAACCACTAACGCTGCAAAACGGCAGCGTGCTCGAAAGCTATGAACTGGTATATGAAACCTATGGCACCTTAAACGCAGATAAGTCCAACGCACTGCTTATTTGCCATGCCCTTTCCGGCCACCACCACGCTGCGGGGCGGCACAATGAAAGTGACCCCAAACCCGGCTGGTGGGATGCCTGTATCGGACCGGGAAAGGCCATCGACACGAATCGCTTGTTCGTTGTCAGCCTCAACAATTTGGGCGGCTGCCATGGCAGCACGGGGCCGCGCAGCACGGACCCGAGTAACGGTAAAACCTACGGCCCCCATTTTCCCAATGTAGTGGTCAAGGACTGGGTAAAAACCCAAGCAGCGTTGGCCGATTTTTTGGGCATAAACGTTTTTGCCGCGGTAATTGGCGGTAGCCTTGGCGGCATGCAGGCGCTGCAGTGGGCTATCGACTACCCAGAGCGCCTGCACGCCTGCGTAGCCATTGCTGCAGCCGCCAAGCTGTCAGCACAAAACATCGCCTTTAACGAAATAGCGCGTCAAGCCATATGCAGTGACAAGGACTTTCTTGACGGCCATTACTTTGACGCTAACAAAAACCCTGACCGAGGCCTTCGTTTAGCGCGCATGATTGGCCACGTAACCTATCTGTCAGACGATGGCATGGGAACGAAATTCGGCCGTGATGTTAAATCCGGTGAATTCGACGCGGGCGAGGCCGTCGAGTTTCAAGTGGAGAGCTATCTCAACTACCAAGGGCGCGCCTTTACTCAATATTTCGACGCCAACACTTACTTATTGATGACCAAGGCCCTAGATCACTTTGATCCTGCCCGAGAAAGCCAAGGCGACTTGGTTGCCGCCTTTGCCCCAGCTCAGTGCAAATTCTTGGTGCTCTCGTTCAGCTCCGATTGGCGATTTTCTGCCGAGCGCTCCCAAGAAATTGTCGATGCCTTGGTGCAAGCCCGCAAAAATGTCGCTAGCGCGGTGATTGAATCTGAGCACGGTCACGATTCTTTTCTGCTGCCCATCGAACGGTATACCAGCGCGTTGCAGACCTTCCTAAATCAGACGCTGAGCGCGCAAATGGACGCAAACCCATGAGCTTGCGCGGCGATTTGGCGCTAATTGGCGAACTCGTTAACGCCAATGCTCGAGTGCTGGATTTGGGCTGCGGTAGCGGTGACTTGCTGGCCTATTTACAGGCCGAAAAAAATGTTAACGGCTATGGGCTGGATAAGGATCCGGCGAACATTCAGCTGTGCTTAAGCAAGGGCGTGAATGTTATCGAACAGGACCTTGACGCAGGCATTGCCAACTTTGCCACTAAGAATTTCGATATGGTGGTAATGACCGATGCGCTGCAGGCCGTTAAGGACCCTAGGGGCCTGCTCCGGGAAATGCTTCGGGTTGGCGAAGAATGTGTTGTTACCTTCCCTAACTTTGGCCACTGGCGCTGCCGCGTGCAGCTTGGCCTAGGCGGGCATATGCCGGTGTCAATGCATCTGCCGCATAACTGGCACGACACGCCAAATATTCACCTATGTACGACCCACGACTTTGAGCAGTTGTGTCAACAGGAGGGTTTTCGCATCATTCAGCGCCGGGTTGTTAACACCCAATACCAAGAGAATTGGTCGATATCGCTGGCGCCAAAC
>JAACDW010000274.1 GCA_009936775.1 Pseudomonadota bacterium | reverse complement strand
CACGTCAATACCCGCGCCATAGCTGCGCAGGTAATTCTGCAGGCGATCTTGTACTTCTACAGCAATTGCCTCGCGACCATCGGTTATAACCGCGTCCATAGAGGCAGAGCCAACCACATGCCGCAGGGCACTTTCGGTGGCCTGAGCAAGACTGTCTCGGGGTTCGCGCACATTAATTAGAAAGTTCGGCGCACTGTCGATCACCCACTGCACTGTCAGGCTGACATCGACGATGTTTTCGTCTTCGGTAAGCATAAGCGCTTGATGACTATGGGATTGCACCTGAGTGACGTTGACGATGTCGACCTCGTCAATAATCGGCGGATTCCAGTGCAGGCCCGGGCCGACTTGGTTTGGCAGTACCTCACCGAAGCGGAAGATTACACCGCGCTCCTGTTGGTCTACCTGATACACGCCAGCAAAGCCGTACAAGGCTAACGCCAGCACGAACAGCAGACTCAGGGACCCGCCGGACAAACGACTGCCGGAGCTGCCTTTATTGCCATTGCCGCCCCCGCCACCAAACATGCCGGATAATTGGCCCTGCAATTTACGAATCGCCTCATCAAGATCAGGCGGTCCGTCATTGTTGTTGCCGCGATTGCCCCAGGGGTCCTTATCGCCACCGCCTGATTCGTTCCACGCCATAATCTTACTCCGCAAGTTAACTCTGTTTTGCCACCCGCAGTGGCCTAAAACGCATATTGTTTGTCTTCCCAGGTGTGCCAGGCCCTGCACTGGCCACTTCCGCAAGCCTATTCATACTCTCTGCCGCTGTGCTCAACAGTTCTGTTCGTAATAGTACCGTTCCAGCGCGTACTTGTGTCGTATGCGATGCTGTTAACGCGCCGTTCTATTCCTAGATTTTCGCGCTTGCCACATGCACCCGACGCTGACGCATCTGCCCCAGCAGTTGCTCATCGGCCTGTACTGTAAGCTGCACACTACCATCTGTCAGCATTGTTTCTTCTAGTACCGCCCCAGACTGATAGAGCCAAGCACGGTTTTTTCCATCTTGTGGCTGCAGCAGCACTTGATGTGGCGCCACTACACCCAGTGCTGTACCGATTCGATCAAGTAACTCGCCCAAGCCCTGACCGGTTAGCGCCGATACTAAGGACGCATGACCCACCTCATGTGCTTGCTGGGGATCCAATAGATCAGCCTTGTTCAAAGCCACCAGTTGTGGCACCTCGGCAGCGCCGATTTCCGTCAACACCGCCTGCACCTGTTCGATGCGCTCCTCGCGCAGCGGATCCGCGACATCGACCACATGCAGCAACAGATCTGCATGCACGACTTCTTCCAGTGTCGCCTTGAACGCCTCGACCAAGGCATGAGGCAGCACGCTGACGAAGCCTACGGTATCCGTCATCACCACATTGCCGGCGCCGGGCACGTCGATTTTACGCGTCGTCGGGTCCAGTGTGGCAAACAGCAAATCTTCGGCATAGACCTCGGCTTGGGTGATGGCATTGAACAGTGTGGATTTACCCGCATTGGTATATCCAACCATGGACACTGTCGGCGTGCCGGTACGATGACGGCCACGTCGGTTTTGCGCTCGTCGCCTTGAGACATTTTGTAGTTTTTGCTCTGTGGCCTTGACTCGCTCTGCCAACATGCGCTGATCAAGTTCAATTTGTTTTTCCCCGGCGCCGCGCATGCCGATTCCGCCCTTCTGCCGGTCAAGGTGAGTCCAGCCCCTGACCAGTCGAGTCTGTGCGTGCTTTAGCTGGGCAAGCTCTACCTGCAGTTGGCCTTCATGACTCCGCGCCCGTTCGGCAAAAATGGTCAGGATCAGCTCTGTTCTGGTGATCATCCGGCAATTCAACGCCTGCTCAAGATTACGCTGCTGGCCGGGCGACAAATCGTGATTGACTAGCACCAAGGAGGCGTCACCCCAGCGCAATATGTCCTTAAGTTCCTCAACCTTGCCGCTGCCGACAAACCAGCGTGGATGAGGGGTGTCGCGTTTGGCCCGCTCCACCTGCACAACGTCTAGTTCAGCCGAACGCGCCAATTCCACAAACTCTCCCTCATCAGGATTTGCCTGCCGGCGCAGTTCAACCTGCAAAACTACGGCCTTGCGCCCAGCTTCTGGACGTTCAAATAACATGGGGGTGTTCTCTAGGGGTTCGCGCCACGATCTCTACAGTGGCAGCTAATTGGGAATTTTCAAGTGCGGTGCCGCACCCGGTGACGGACAGACCTTCACTGCGGCACTGCAGACCCAAAAAGCGCAGCAAGGCAAAACAGCAAACCTGCTCCTAGGTAGCAGGCCCTAGGCCCTATTGAGTGAACACATAGCGCGAGCAGTTAATCTCTATCGAGTTCGCTTATTGTGACGTTGCGCGCCGGTACAACGGTCGAGATACCGTGCTTATAGACCATTTGACTCACCGTGTTCTTAAGCAAAATTACGAATTGGTCGAAGGACTCGATTTGGCCCTGCAGCTTAATGCCATTTACCAGGAAGATGGAAACCGGGATTTTTTCTCGACGCAGGGCATTCAAATAGGGGTCTTGTAGTCCATGACCTTTGGAGACGTTGTTCTTGCTGTTTTTTTCTTCTTGCATTTCCATTTACCCGGATTGCTCGCTGGGACTAGGGTTGTCTGGCAATTACCTGACATCCAAATGCGCCCCGCGCCTTTTCTTGTTTAGAACTTTTTTTGT
>JAACDW010000273.1 GCA_009936775.1 Pseudomonadota bacterium | reverse complement strand
TAGATCTGTTGCGCGGATTAGTGCGCGATATGGGCTTATCGGCCATCATCGTGACCCATGATTTGGCTGTGGTGCGGCTGTTGGCGGATCGACTGATGGTTATGAAAGACGGTCATGTGGTTGAGGCCGGTCTCACAGATCAAGTGCTGGATGATCCCCAGCACGCCTACAGCCAGCTTCTTGTCAGCTCCGTTTTACAGGTGTGAGTCATGATTGAACTTAAACACGTTTCCAAAGCCTTTACGCTGCATAATCAAGGCAGTGCGGTAATTGAGGTCATCAATGATGTTTCCTTTGCCGTGGCCGCTGGCGAATGTGTCGCGCTTACAGGGGCATCTGGTGCCGGTAAATCAACGCTTATGCGGATGATATACGGCAACTACTTGACCCAATCTGGTCAAATTCTTATTGACGATCTGGACCTTGTGCAAGCCGAACCCCGTGAAATAATCACATTGCGCCGCGATGTGCTTGGCTATGTCAGCCAATTCCTACGCGTCGTACCTAGGGTCCCGACCCTGGATGTGGTGGCAGAGCCTTTGCGCCTATTAGGCGTTTCGGCGGTGGATGCGCAGCGCCGCGCATCGGCTCTTTTGCACCAATTGAACATCCCAGAGCGGTTGTGCTCGCTTTCACCAACAACTTTTTCGGGCGGCGAGCAACAGCGCGTCAATATCGCCCGTGGCTTTACCTATAACTTCCCTGCGATACTGCTGGATGAACCGACCGCAAGTCTTGATGCGGCCAACCGAGATGTCGTGCTGTCCCTAATTGAAGACGCCAAGGCGCGTGGTGCGGCGATCATCGGCATTTTTCATGATGAGGCCGCACGAAGTCGCGTATGTGATCGCGAAATTGATATTAGCCGCTTCACACCTGGAATGGTTGCATGACACTCGCCTTGAACTCCAAAGGGCGACTGATCGCAGTCGTTGGTCCTTCGGGGGTTGGCAAGGACAGTGTCATGGCGGGCCTCTGCGATGTGATGCCCTATCTGCATTTGGTGCGCCGCGTCATCACCCGCGCGCCTGAACTAGTCGGCGAGGAGTATGACGCAGTGTCTGTTGAGCAATTTGAGACTCTCGTTCAAGACGGAGCATTTGCTATCCATTGGAGTGCACACGGGCTACATTACGGCATCCCGATTACCGTGAAATACCAGCTTGGCAAGGGAACTGATTGCCTCGTGAACTTTTCGCGCAAAGCTCTCGCGCATGCGTCAAATATCTTTCCACGATTTTTGGTTCTCAACATCACCGCAGAGCCAGAGACTCTGGCCCGGCGTCTAGTCGCACGGGGTCGAGAGACAACAGAAGAAATTTCCAAGAGGCTTGAAGAAGCCAATAAACCCTTGCCTGAAGGTCTCGAGGTGGTCCACCTAGCCAATGATGGCCCATTGTCACAGACTGTTGCTCGTGGTGCAGCGCTGCTTCATCCGGCGAGCGTGTAGCGTTTGATCAGCTCGAACCGACCGTCATCCCGTTCAGCGCACAGGGCAATCTGGTCCACGACGAAAGGTGCACTCAAATCCGGCAGCACGCGCCGGACCGTCTGGGACCAATGGTCGACGTCTTCTTTGAGCAAGCGGCCCGACAAGGTCAGGTGAAATTTGAACTCTTCCATTACATAAGGGTAACCCCATTGCACAAGCAAGGCGTCTTGACAGACGCTGAGCCCTACGGCGCGGCGACGGGCCAATTCTGCGGCGCTGGCAGGGGCACGGAACCCGTCGAGGTCACGAACGCACGCCGCAGCCACTCGTTGAAGCGCGCTGGTTTCGCCCCGTGGCGTCAAGGCCAAAAACCCACCCAGTGTCGTCAAATCTAATGGATCGCAAACCGCAGGTGCCAGCGACGCCGCCAGGTCTGCTGTCGCCTGTTCCAGCGTGGCCATCGTCCGATTATCTTTCAAGCGAAAGGGCGGCTTCAATGTCCCGTGCAACCCGTAATTGCGCGGTGTCATCGTGATGTCATACAACTCGGGCATAGGCAGTTGAGCTGCCTCACGCCCACGCACCACATCCCATCCGAGCCAAGACGCTCCAAAATCAGCCAAGGGCCCGGCAGGCGGCACATAGTAAATCGCAAATCGAGAGTACGACATGAATTCCCCTTTTCCTGCCCTCCCAGTGACACAGGCGTATGACAGTGATGTGTCAAGCGACCTGTGTCTTGCCAATGCGCAGCTTGTTCTGCCCGATCAGGTGATCAAGGGAACGGTGACGATTGAGAATGGGACGATCTGCGACATTCGTGAAGGGGACCAGGTCCCAACCGGCGCCATCGATTGCGCAAATGACTATGTCATTCCTGGACTGGTGGAATTGCACACCGACAACCTCGAACGCCACATCGAGCCTCGTCCAGAAGTTGACTGGCCACATCTTCCTGCGCTGATAGCCCATGATGCAGAGCTGGCTTCAACGGGTATTACGACCGTATTTGATGCGCTGCGCGTCGGATCGATCCACAGTGGTAAGGCACGCTATAGCGATTATGCCCGCAAAATCGCGGATGAATTGCTTTCGGCCCGCGGAGCAGGCATTTTCAAGATCAGCCACTTCCTCCACCTTCGGGCTGAAATATGCTCGGAGACATTGCTCGAAGAACTGGCCGCATTCGGACCAAAGGACCGCGTGGGGATCGTCAGTTTGATGGATCACACGCCGGGAGAGCGCCAATTTCGCGACCTAACTGCCTTAAAAACCTATGTGACGAAAAAGCGTGGTTTGACCGACGTCGAATTCAAAGACCACGTTGAGAACCTGTTGGCTCTGCAAAAACGCTTCGGGTCTGAGCACAAAAGTGGTGCTGTTGCCCATGGGGATCGTCTTGGCGCGGTTCTGGCCAGCCATGACGATACAACCGCCGACCACGTCGCTACGTCAGCGACAAACGGCGTGGGCTTTGCGGAATTCCCCACGACAATCGAGGCCGCGCAGGCCTGTCGCGCCCACGGAATTGCCGTAATGATGGGTGCACCTAACCTGATCCGCGGCGAGTCCCATTCTGGCAATGTCGCAGCACAAGACCTTGCGCAAGCCGACCTTTTGGATATCGTTTCGTCAGACTACGTGCCCTCGGCGCTACTTTTGTCTGCCTTCCGTCTGGCCGAAATCTGGAATGATCTGCCACGCGGAATCTCAACAGTGACGTCCAACCCTGCGCATGCCGTGCAGCTCGTTGACCGTGGTGCCTTGAAGAAAGGCTTACGCGGGGATGTTTTGCGCGCGTGCAAGCTCGGTAATATACCCCTGCTGCGCGGCGTATGGAGTCAGGGCAACAAGGTGAGCTAATGCCGTTGAGCTTGAAGACCAAGTCTTTTTCCTTACCAAAACAGTCATCGATCTTGGTGAACTCATGATATGGCTGGACCCATTATGACAAGTCGCCCAGGGTCTGATTGATGAAACTGCCCCGACTGAACCGTGACTACCTGCCCGCCATCGGCCTCGGGGTGACCCAGATTGTTGGCCACAGCACATTGCTTTATGCCTACGCTGTCCTTTTTCAGACGGCGACCCTTGGGATACTCTCTGCATTGGTCAACCGTTGCAGGATCTATTAGCCAAACGCTTGGAGCCCAGAGAACGGCTACATCCTTGGTCAACTAGCAGACTAACGCTGCTTGGCGGAACAACAAAAGCAGGCAAATCCACATTTGCAGAGCAAATTGCTAAAGAAGTATCGCTTGAAAAGAAGGTTCTTTATTTTTGCCTAAGGATATAACGAACGAATGGCGCAGGGACACTTTAAGCGTTTTACCGAATTGCACCAAGTACATATTGTCGTTGAGGGCCAAATGGATCGTATTGGTGAAAGAGGCGAATATCAGTTTGATAATCTGCTTTTAAAGTACAAACCCGAGTTAGTCATTGTAGAGATTTAAGTTAAATTAAAACGGTAAAATACAGGCCACTACGACGCTAAATATCAGGCTATGGCAGAGATAAAAGAGCTTATTGATAAGCACGAGATAGACTGCCTTGTTTTAACGCATCCAGGCAAGCCCACAGCCAACGACAGCGATGATCCTTTTGAAAAAATTATTGGCTTTACAGCGCTGAAAGGCGTACCCGATAACTTAATGGTTCTCGCTCAGAGCAATGAGCACACGAAGCTAAGTACTAAGGGGCAGCTTATTTATTCAAGCAATCTCATATTAGACTTTAAGGGCGGAGTTTATTCTGAGAGATCCGGCATAGCGGCTGAGCTGGAAGATAAAGCACCGTTACAAGCAAAAATTTTAAAACTGCTGCAAGACAACGAGCTTAGGGTTTTCGAGATAGAAAATCAATTAGAGCGCTCTGGGCCCCAAACCACTAGCGCGCGTCAAAAGCTTTTCAACGAAGAACGAATTACACGCGAAAATCGCACATTGCCGTACAGGCTATTCGAAAGCAGGTTGTTATAAAGTAGGGTGTTAAGTCTATTAATTCTGTTAATTTAATTGTCTCTAGTTAATACTCTTAACAGACTTAACAGGGGCTTCTTGACAACCAAGTTATGGATCAAACCAAAACTGAACGTTTTTTAATGCGTATACTCGCAGGCTTTGATGCACTGAATTGGGATTTACTCCGTAAAAATTCACCGTGGAAAATAGTGATATTTATGACGCTTTAAAAACCTTAACTGAAAATTCAAATGCACAAATAGACTATGGCGATGAAGACTGCGAAGATGATGATTGCATTTTTCCTATTTAAGAGCATCCGTTTATGAGCTGGCGAACAACCAGATTACAGATTTTGGATCGTGACAACTGGCTTTGCATTGAATGTAACAGTCCAATTAAAAGTCGAAATGCCCACGTTCATCATAAATTACCTAGGGCGCTCAGCCGTAGGCCAGTCTTTTGCGGCCAGCAGAGCTGGCGGAGAATTATGGTCTTTCATGTCGTTGGTTGTCATTTCGTCACACCAATTTCACATAGCTTTGTTATGAATGAGTGATAAAAAAGAGGCTCGTAATGCAGACTGATATTTTTTCACTGCCTGGTAAATTCTGGCGCGGCAATCTTCATACTCATTCCACACGCTCTGACGGGGCGCTGGAGCCTGCAGAAGTATGCCGTCGCTATAAAGCCGAAGGCTACGATTTTATTGCGCTGACGGACCATTTTATTGGTCGTTACGATTATCCAATCACCGATACGACCGATTTCAGGGATGTAGATTTCACAACAATTCTTGGTGCTGAACTGCATTCGGGCGCCATGGAAAATGGGGAGCTCTGGCATATTCTTGCGGTCGGATTACCTCCTGATTTTGCCCGGCCTGACGCGCCTGACTTTTACGCCACGCCTTATCAGGAAAGCGGTCCTGCACTGGCTGCACGTGCTTGCGCCTCCGGAGCCTTTGTGGCTGTGGCACACCCGGAATGGTCGGGCTTGACGACGGCAGATGCACGAAGCATCGAAGCAGCTCATGCAGTCGAAGTTTACAACCATGGCTGTGCGACTGGCTGCGACCGTCCCCACGGCTTTTACACGCTCGATCAATTGTTAACAGAAGGGCGCAAGTTGACGTTGTGTGCCACCGATGACGCACATTTTTCTGAACCGGACCATTTTGGCGGATGGGTAATGGTTAAATCCAAAGAGAATACACCTGAGGCATTACTAGAAGCCTTGAAAGCCGGAAGTTATTATAGCTCGACCGGACCGGAGCTGTACGGCCTACACTGGGGGTACAGGAGTGTAATCGTTGAAAGCTCAGCCGTGCGATCAGTGATTGTGCAAGGCCAAGGGTCTGCCGCGGTCGCGATGCACGGTCATTCTATGACGCGCACCGGGGTTGCGTTAGAGCGATTTAAAAACAGCGGCTGGTTGCGCGTCACGGTGATCGACGCCGCTGGAAATCGCGCATGGTCCAACCCGTTTTGGCGTTGATTTGACCCCGACGTCGTTACGAGTTTGACGAAGCATCGTTAACCCTGAAGGGCATAAAAAAATTGCACCTCGAATAAAAGATATTTAAGCTTTTTATTAGCTGAGACTAGCAGGGTAACACCGCCAAAAATCATTTTCACTATGGCCGACCAATATGCTTGCAAAGCTATCAATTTTTGACTCATGCAATACAACCAGATCAGACCTTATCACGCATTAAACATGCGCCCACCCGTACCAGAAACCTTATTAGAGAAACCAAAATCAATGGACGAATATAGGGAGCTAGACAATCCCAGTCTATATTTAGCTGCATTAAAACTTGTGCGCGAACGAGTTCTTACCTTGGAACAAAGTTGGGATTTAATTTAGCGTAATCCTGCTCGTATTATGAGGCTTGGTGACGTGGGTGAACTAGCTTTTGACAAACGGACAAATATTGTAATCGTTGATCGATCTAACACGGCTATCGAGGCTACAGTTAGCAAAGGAAAGTTTACATTTGTGAGTGGAAAGCTTATGGAAAGTCTTTTCAAAACATTGGCATAAGCACTGTTGCTGCTTCAAAGGTAGCTATCCGTATTTGTATATAAATGCTTCGACAGATAAATTTCTAAAATCCGGCAAGCATTCTTCTATTTTGTCATGATCCCAGTCCCACCATGCCAATTCAATCATTTT
>JAACDW010000062.1 GCA_009936775.1 Pseudomonadota bacterium | reverse complement strand
CGCCTAGGGACAAAATCGATCCCAGCGTATAGAACACATGGCGCACACCGAACAGTCGGCTGCGCTCGTGATAGTCGGTAGACAACTCTGCGCCCAAGGCCATATGCGGCACAAAGAACAGGGTCATGGCGGAATAAAAGCCAATAATGGCTATGGTCATCCACAAGGTGAGGTCTGCGCCCTGCATGTCCATGGGCGGCGCAAAGACGGCATAAAAGCTAGCGGAGATTGGCAGGCAACTGGCCAATATCCATGTACGTCGTCGCCCTAGGCGAAATGTCGTGCGGTCGCTGAGATAGCCCGCCAGCGGGTCTGAGATGGCGTCCCAGATACGCGACAAGCTGAAAATTGCGCCCATGACCGCTGGTGCAATGAGCAGTACGTCAGTGGAAAACTTCATGACATAGAGGCTGAGGATCAGATACATGTAGCCAGCGCCAATGGCGGGTGCACCAAAGGCTAGGGAAGTGGACCAAGAAACTCTGTCGGAGGACTGACTCAAGCGCTGCAGGCCAGATTTACACGGTTTCTAAAATTATGCATTTTTAATAGTCAAACCACCGTCGACGGGTAGCGCTGTGCCGGTCATAAAGCTCGCTGAGGGCAAACAAAAATTAAGGGTGCCGTGAGCAACTTCTTCCGGTTCCGCGTATCGCTTAAGGGCCACTCTGCGACGCGCGTATATGGCTTTCTGCTCATCTGGAATGGCCTTCGTCATACCGGTTTTGATCGGGCCGGGGCAGATACAGTTCACTGTAATGCCTCCCCCCCCAAGCTCAACTGCCAGCGAACGGGTAAGACCAATAACGCCGTGCTTAGCTGCGGTATACGGACTGCCGCCCTTGGTTGCACCCAGACCCTCAGTAGAGGCGATATTGACGATGCGTGGATTGGCCGACAGTCGTAAGTGCGGCAGCGCGGCGCGAATGGTGCGCTGCTGGGCGGTTAGCAGAACCGTCAAGGACCTATCCCAAGCTGTGTCATAACCGTCTTTGTCTATGGGTGCTGGCACCGAAATACCCGCGTTGTTCACCAGCAAATCAATGCCGCCGAAATGCTCGGCGATGCTGGCAACTACCTCATCAATCGCTGCCGCATCGGCCAAGTCGATCACCCAAGCGCGAGCACTTTTGCCAGCGGCGTTAATTTCTGCCACCACTGCCGTGACACCTGCCTCGTTAAGATCGAGCGCCGCGACCCTTGCGCCTTGGTCAGCAAACAACTTTGCTGTTGCCGCCCCCATGCCGCTACCGGCACCGGTCACAATGGCGACCATTCCTTCAATCGACCGACTCAGCTGCGATAAAGACACACTTCCTCCCATCGCGTTTGTATTTGCTTTAGCACTCTGTTCAGAACGGTTTGACGCGCCTTTGGCGCACCAGGGTGCTAAGTTCGTGCGGCTATTATTACGTTATCTACGCCGTGTTACCACGCATGCAGCCGAACTGGCAGTTTCGAATAACCACGCACGAAACTAGACTGTACCCGCTCTGGCTCACCTACCACTTCGACAAAACGAAAACGCTGCATGATTTCTTCCCAAAGCACCCGCAGCTGCATTTCCGCCAGACGGTTGCCCATACAGCGGTGCAGACCAAAGCCAAAGGATAGGTGATGCCGCGCATTGGGCCGGTCTATCCAAAACCGGTCCGGATCGGTAATCGCTCGTTCGTCACGATTGCCGGACACGTACCACATGGCAACCTTGTCGCCCTCGCGCATCTGCTGACCGCGAAACTCAAGGTCTCGGGTCACCGTACGGCGCATAAACGACAGCGGCGTTTGCCAGCGAATAATCTCCGACACCATATTGGGTATCAGCGACTGATCTTGCCGCAGCTTGTCGTACTCGCTAGGATTTTGATTCAACGCCAGTACGCCGCCAGATATTGAGTTCCGTGTGGTGTCATTGCCGCCGACAATAAGCAGCACTAAGTTTCCAAGAAACTCCATGGGCGGCATATTCTGGGTGTCCTTGCCGTGAGCCAGCATTGACAGCAAATCAATTTTTGGCGGCTCGTTGCCGCGTTTTTCGCGTAGCGCAGTAAAGTACTCGAGACATTCCAGCAGCGCGGCGCGCCGCTCTGCCTCTGGTGTTGGTCCGCCAGCCAGTTCACCCGAGGTTGCCATATCAGACCAATAGGTAAGCTTGTAACGATCCGCGAAAGGAAAGTCGAAAATGGTGGCGAGCATCTGTGTGGTTAGCTCAATAGACACCAGATCTACCCAATTGAAGGCCTCACCTACGGGCAAGGAGTCGAGAATACTCTGTGCTCGCTGGCGGATTAGACCTTCCATTTTTTGCAGATTCACTGGCGCCACGACGCCCTGCACGGTATGCCGCTGTCGGTCGTGCTTGGGTGGGTCCATACCAATAAAATTGGGCGTAGAGAAATCTTCCGGCCGGTCGATCAGGGTAATGCCAAGATCCGACGAAAAGTCCTGCCAGTTTTTTTCGATCTCCATAATGTCTGCGAAGCGAGTAATCGACCAGTAGGGCCCAAACATACTGTCTTTGCAGTAATGGACCGGCGCTTCGTCGCGCAGTCGCGCGAAAAAGTCCCAGTGCTTATTGCTTTGCATCAGATGAGCGCTGCTTACATCAAAGTCTTCCAGCGCGGTTGCATACGCGTCAAATGCGTCTGTTTGTATTGCTTCAGCCATATGCTTCTCCCTTCTTTGCTCCCTTATCTGCGGCAAAACATACACCTACAAAGCGTCAAGGGCGAGTGCTAGCGTAATTGTTTCGTTGGGCGATTTTGTTCGTCTTCAGGTTGTTGAGGGCTTATTCTGTGCACTTTTCGTCAACAGCACATACGCTATGCATTCACTCATTTTTGAAAACGCCTTTACCTCCCAATTGCCAGCGGACCCACAGACCGGCAGCTCCCGCCGCCAAATACGCAACGCCATGTTTTCGCGCGTAACGCCCACGCCGGTGGCGGCTCCAAGTCTGCTGCACTACAGCAACGGCGTCGCAGAGCTGCTGGGGCTGAGACCACAGGACTGCCAGAGCGACACTTTCTTACAGGTGTTTGCCGGCAACCACCAACTGGACGGGATGGACCCTCACGCGACCTGCTATGGCGGTCATCAGTTCGGTAACTGGGCCGGACAGTTGGGCGACGGACGGGCAATTAATCTTGGCGAGGTAAAAACCGCTGACGGCCATTTGATGTTACAGCTCAAGGGCGCGGGGGCAACACCCTACTCTCGTACCGCCGATGGGCTCGCCGTGCTGCGCTCGTCGCTGCGCGAATACGTTTGCTCTGAAGCCATGTTCCACTTGGGCGTACCGACTACCCGAGCACTGTCGCTGGTCAGCACCGGCGAGCAAGTCATGCGCGACATGCTCTATGACGGCCACCCAGCGCTAGAGCCCGGTGCGGTAGTCTGCCGGGTGAGTTCCTGCTTCGTGCGTTTTGGGCACCTGCAAATGTTAACCGCCAGACAAGAAACCGATTTGCTGACCGACTTTGTCGAGTTCATTATTCGGCGCGAATTCCCTGCCATAGCGCAAAGCTACTCAGACCCAAAGGAGCGGTATCTGGCGTGGTTCGAGGAAATTTGCCAACGCACTGTTAACCTAATAGTGCATTGGATGCGCGTTGGTTTTGTGCACGGGGTAATGAATACCGACAATCTTTCCATTCTTGGCGAGACCATCGATTACGGCCCCTACGGCTGGCTTGAGGGGTTCGATCCGGACTGGACGCCCAATACCACCGATGCAAGCCAGCGCCGCTACCGCTATGGCCAGCAGCCCGGTGTGGCGCAGTGGAATCTATTGCAACTAGCCAACAGCATTTATCCTCTGATCGCGGAAGCGAAGCCGCTTGAGGAAGCGCTCGGCCGCTTTAGTACCAGCTATGAGGCACAGTGGCAGCGTATGATGGCAGACAAGCTCGGACTGCCGGAATTCGATGCGGGCGTGAACGCAAGCCTACTAAGCCTGCTGCAGGAAACGGAAACCGATATGACGCTATTCTATCGTCACCTGGCCGATGTCAAAGACGCTGAAGCCGATGCGGAGCTGCTCCGCAACGCCTACTACACACCCCAGAGCATTAGCCGAGATTTGCAAACGCAAACCAAGCGCTGGCTGCAAGACTATCTGGCGGCAGCCCGGCAGCAAGGTCAGGATGATGAGCAGCGGGCCACACTAATGAACCGCACTAACCCCTTGTATGTGCCGCGTAACTACTTGGCACAGCTGGCCATTGATGACGCCGAGCAAGGCAATCTGGCGAGACTCAACGAGTGGATGCGAGTCCTCGAACAGCCTTATACCTTGCAAGACGGGATGGACGAATACGCAGCGAAGCGTCCAGAGTGGGCACGCAACCGCAGCGGCTGTTCTATGTTGTCGTGCAGTTCTTGAGAGCATCTTGTGCAGGACCTGCCGCCTTGATTAGCTCTGCGTATCGCTACGTTAGTCATTGCTAATGAGTTGAACACAGTCAAGGGCTGCGGGTGTGATAAAGGGGGACTCATGCAGAGTAAAGTATTGATTGTTGGTGCCAGTGGGTTGGTGGGTACCGCTGCCGCTATTAGCTTTGCCCGCGAGGGCTGGCAAGTGATCGCAGCATCGCGACGCCGGCCGCAGCTGCTGGACCATGCAAACATAGAGTTTGTCGCCATGGATTTGCAGGACAAGGACGCCTGCGCCGATGCCTGTAAGCGACTTCAAGGCATCACCCATGTGGTTTATACCGCGGTTTTCGAACTTCCAGGACTTGTTAATGGCTGGTCTGACCCCGAACAAATCACCACCAACGGACAGATGCTGGAAAACCTGCTTGATGCGGTGACGGTGTCCAACCGCTTGCAGCATGTCACCCTGCTGCAGGGTACCAAGGCTTATGGTGCCATGGTGGGGCCAATGCGAGTTCCAGCAAGGGAGAGCCAACCCAGGGTGCAACACGCCAATTTTTACTGGCTACAAGAAGACTTCTTACGCGCTAACGCTAAGCACCACAACTATGCCTTCACCATTTTGCGACCGCAGATGATTGTCGGCCCAAACCATGGTGTTGTAATGAATCTACCGCCAGTGGTTGGTGTCTATGCTGCGCTGCGCCAAGCAGAAGGATTGCCGTTGGCCTTTCCCGGCGGCGTGGATAGAGCCCTAGAGGCAGTAGATGTGCGTTTGGTCGCAGACTCGTGCCTTTGGGCAGCAACCCACCAATGCGCTCAGGGAGAGACCTATAACCTGACCAATGGTGAGGTTTTTAGCTGGCGCGATATGTGGCCAGCCATAGCCCAGACGTTGGATGTCCCACTGGGTGAGGATGAATCGCTCTCGGTGGCCGACTACATAAAGCAGCGTGAGGCGCTTTGGCAGGCCATCGTTGCGCGGCATAACCTTGTGCCCAATACGCTGGAGCAGATCGTCGGCGAGTCTCACCACTATGCCGACCTGTGTTTTGCTTATGGCGCGAGCGCTCCACCGCCCCCAATTTTCGTGAGCACGGTCAAAATCCATCAGGCTGGATTTACTCAGACCTACAATAGCGAGGAGAGTTTTTGCCACTGGCTGAGCGATCTACGAGGGCGCCGCATTATCCCCTAGCCGGACGCCTCAAGTAAGCAACGCCAGCCTGGGCCAGTCTCAGACGATTTTCAAATCAACCAGACTTTGCGCGCCATCCCGAATCGCCGTATCGGCATCACGAGGCTGCCAGCCAAGTGCCAGGGCGGGCGTGTTATCGATTTCTTTGAGACGCCCGAGATCTGGAAGAAATTGTTTGATCTTTTTGAAAAAGATCCCCGCGATCTTCGCCACCCCATTGGGCATTTGTGACGTCGGAATTTTGAGTTGAGGGTGCGCGGCTTTCACTGTTTTGGCGATATCAGCAAACCAACGGAAGCCGTTAACACACAGATAGCGTTTACCCGCCGCCTCTGGAGATTCCAGCGCCAGCCGATGCAGCACGGCCACATCACGCACGTCAACAATCTCAAAGCCCAGTTTAGGCAGCATGGGGTAAGCACCGGTCATCAGCAGATACAGTGCCTCTAGAGAGCTACCGTAATCCAACTCTAACGCTGGCCCCAACACCAAGGCCGGGTTTACGGTCACCAGTACCAGCTCGTTTTGCTCGGCGTAGTGCCACGCGGCAGTTTCCGCCACGGTTTTACTTTTGACGTAGGCAGACAAATCTGTCCGTGACAGGTCTGTCCAATCTTGGTCGGTGAACGTACCACTGTCTCGACTACCGGACATCACGGCGGCCACAGACGAGGTTAAAACCACTCGTTTGATCGCGTTGGCGGTAGCGGCTTTGAGCACATTAAGCGTGCCAGTTCTCGCCGGCACAATCACTTCGTTGTCGTCGGCAGGCTGCACAACAGGTACCGGCGACGCCATATGCATAATGCTGTCGCAGTCACGAGCAGCCTCGATCCAGCTCGCTGCATTCATCAGATCTGCCGCAACGAAGTCAAGGGCATCAATACGATCTGAGTGCTTAGCCAAGTTTGCCTTCAGTGCATCGCCGCGCGCAATTGCAGCGACCGTGCATGTGAATTGAAGAATTTAACGCCAGAGCGACGTCTGATGAGGCACTTCGATTGGAGAAAATGGTGGGTCGTCTGGGATTCGAACCCAGGACCAACGGGTTAAAAGCCCGGTGCTCTACCAGCTGAGCTAACGACCCTTAGATTCGTGAGCGCGGCGCATTGTAGTCACCCGCGTTAGGTGAAACAAGACTTTCTAGCTAGGCATTACTG
>JAACDW010000272.1 GCA_009936775.1 Pseudomonadota bacterium | reverse complement strand
CCGGCGATCGCATCTGATCCGTACAGCGCGGTAGCACCGTCGCGGACAATTTCGATGCTCTTAATCGCGCTACCCGGGATGGTTGCAAGGTCAGGGCCTTGAGTGCCCGAACCGCCGATAGAGACCAGCGCTGCTCGGTGACGACGCTTGCCGTTGACCAACACTAACGTCTTGTCAGTGGGCAGGCCGCGCATGGTCGCCGGGCGGATAAAGGTTGCACCGTCAGAAATTGGTTGGCGGCTGAGGTTAAAGCTGGGAACCAAGGTGCGCAGTACATCGTTCATATCGGTGAACGCGACATCGTCCAGTTCTTCGGACGAGAAGACGTCTACCGGCACGGGAGATTCGCGCACAGTTCGAGGCTTACCACGAACACCGGTAACGACCACTTCTTCAATGATGTCTGCATCTTCCGCTGCAGCTTGCAGTGGTACGAATGCCATCGGCAGAGCCATGACGAAGGCGGTAAGCCCCAACATGCATTGCTGCCACAGAGCGTCACGGCGCTGCACAGAGCACGGTACCCGCTCGACGGAGCGGAGTTTGTTGTTCTTTTTCATATATTTCTCCAGTGAAAAAGGGAGGGAGTTTCAGGGGGAGCTTGTCTCGTGCACTAAAAGTTTGCATTTCGGCAAGATCTAACCGGTCTTAAGCAAAAAACGTTCCAAAATTGCCAGTTATGCTGACCGGGTGTGACACGCACTAAATTGGTGCGAAATGGCTGCTAGAGCCCTCACGAAAAAAAGTTTATGGCGGAGGTTGTCGAAAAATTGCGAAAAATCTCGAATTTTCTGGGGGGTTATTGCGTCTAGTGGCGTTTTTGGGGCGCACAATTGTTGTGCGGGATCGCGCCGCTGAAATCATTTTGGTGCGCAAAATCCATTTTCTGTTAACTAAAAGTGCGGAGTCCTTTGGCGTTGGCGATCGCTTCTTGCCGCGCAAGGCCCGGCTAGGGCGGTTAGAATTGCGCGCGTTGTTGTGGCCCGGATTTTTCGCCGATATTTGTAGGCGGGATTGGCAATGTGTCGGGCTGGGGCCAAATCACAGGCAACCCAGGCCCGCGCAGCATTTGCCCGACTTCGATTTGCTCCCGGTCCAAGGGAAAGCAGGGCCAACTTTTGACACGCTGGGCATCGCTAGCGACATAAACAACGGTAAACACCCGGCGGGTTTGAGTGCTGTTGTTCGCCGCCGCCTGATGTACGGTAAGACCGTGATGCCAAACCACTGCGCCGGGTTGTACATTGACCCACTGGGGCTGCGCTTTGTTCAGCTTAGGATCGCCGAGAATGTCGTAGGGTTTCGACTGATGGGTAATATCCACCGGGCGCAAGTTGCCAACGTGATGAGAGCCAGGCACATAGGCCATGGCCCCGTTGTGCTGGTTGATCGCGTCAAAGGGTATCCAAGCACTGACCAAGGGAGCGCTGCCAATGGGCCAAAACGTTTCGTCCTGATGAGCCGTGGTTTCGCGGCCGCCAGCTTCTTTATAAAGTGCTTGGTCCTGCCACAGTCGTACGCTGGCGACATCAAGCAACTGGGCCGCTGCTGCAGCCAGAGCCGGGTGGCAGGACAGCTTGCGCACCACGCTATTGGTCTCCCAAAGACGCATACACTGAACAAAACTTTGTTCGTAGGTTGTTTTCTCCCTGACTGAGCGCGTGTCGCTGGCGGTGCGCGCTGCAACTTCGGCGTCTACTGCGTTGGCGTAGGTGCTCAGCTCGTCATCGTTGAGCATGTTGGGGGTGGTAACAAAGCCATTGGCCGCAAATTCGGCAACGGTGTTGGGTGCTAACGTAATTGGGTAGCTTTGACTGTGCATTAAATGCCCCTAGTGTAGGAGCGACCAATCTGGTGCGCTCTCCGGGTGACTCAGTTCGCCAAAGGCGTTGCGTACGACGCGGCGCTCGTTATCCAGCCAATGCTTCCATGCGCTGCAGTTGACCAACTCATCCTGACGCTGCGTCTGATGGGCCTGCAGCCGTTCTCGCATTTGCGCCTCGGCGCGGTCACCCGTACCAGCGATATTGTGCTGTTGCAGCGGGTCAGCAGCGAGGTCGTAGAGTTCGGTTTTACCGTTTAGCCACTGCGCATAGGTATGGGTGCGGCTGCGCACGCCGCGCCATTCAGCGCCGTCCTGAAACCAGTCGAACCACTTGGAAAAATTCATAATAAAAGCCGAGTCATCGTCGGTATGTGGCGCAAGCACGGCGGCGGCCTTGTTGCTGCCTTCCACACTGCGCGGTACGGGTATGCCGGTGAGTCCGCAAAGGGTCGGGAACCAGTCCACCATAGACATGATGTGGTCGCGTTTTGCGCCAGCTTCCACGACGCCGGGGTAGCGAATGATGCCTGGCACATGAATAGACGCGTCATAGGGGTTTTTCTTCGACCATGGGTTAACGCCCTGAGCACCGCCTTGGGTGCCATGATCGGAGGCAAAGACAACGACCGTGTTGTTGGCTAAACCCTTGCGATCCAAATAGGCCAGCAGGTTGCCCAACATATCGTCTACCGCAAGAATCATGGCCAAGTAGTGCCGATACATTGCCAGCGCCGCTTCACGTTTTTGTGCCGGTACGTTGTCGGGCAGCGTGAGAGATTTCGGCAGGCGCTCGTAGTAGGACTGGGGGGCGAAAGTGAAGGGGGTGAAGTGAGGCTGATGGGGTGACAGGAACAGCAGGAACGGTTCGTCATCGACGCTGTCCATAAACGCTTTGCCGTAGTTCAACAGCCCGTCGGTTTCATAGCCATCCCAGCGCTCGTAGTTCCAATCGTCTTTGTGCACGAAGCCGTCAAAGTAAACCATGTGTTGATTATAGGCCCGCCAGTAGTCAAAGCCGAGCCGGTCCCGACCTTCTGGCACCCAGTCCGGATGCTGTGGCATGCGGTCTAGTGCCGGCCACAGCCCTGTGTGCAGATGCCACTTGCCTACCCAAGCCGTGCGATAGCCCTGATGTGCGAAGGCATCGCCAATGGAGATTTCACTATGTCGAGTGCGGGTGGTGTTGATCAGATGTCCGGTGGTTTGCGGGTAGCGACCAGTTAACAACATAGCCCGAGCAGGCGTGCATACGGGGCAGTTGGAAATGGCCTGAGTGAGCACAGTGCCTTCTCTGGCGAGCCGATTGATATGTGGAGTGTCGATCTGCTGCTCGCCGAATAGTGGCAGTGATTGCGCGCGCAGTTGGTCAGGAAACAGCACCACGACATTAGGGCGTTTGCTCATGTCGGAGCACCTATAAGACGCGCGGTGACCAAATCTAAGAAAGCGTCTTTGTTCTGCCAATTCATGGCACAGTCCACTGCCGCGCCAGCCTCATCGACAACCGTTTTGCCGTCTGCTGTCACCACAATGGG
>JAACDW010000061.1 GCA_009936775.1 Pseudomonadota bacterium | reverse complement strand
GTCGCGTGATGGCGCAGACCCCGTTGAGACCTTCGAGAAGGCCCTTGACGCGATAGCGCCAATGGTGGAAGTGAAATCACGCCGAGTCGGTGGCGCAACCTACCAAGTGCCGGTGGAAGTTCGTCCATCGCGTCGCAACGCCTTGGCCATGCGCTGGTTGGTAGACAGCGCCCGGTCACGCAGCGAAAAATCGGTGGCCGCCCGTTTGGCTGGTGAGCTGATGGACGCAGCAGATGGTCGTGGCAGCGCCGTGAAGAAGCGTGAAGACACGCACCGAATGGCCGAAGCTAACGAGGCCTTCGCACACTACCGCTACTAAGCGAGCAACGACTCCGAATCAGCAGTACGACCTATGGCCCGCAGCACGCCTATCAATCGCTATCGCAATATAGGTATCGTTGCCCACGTGGATGCGGGCAAAACCACGACCACTGAACGCGTTCTGTTTTACACGGGTATCTCCCACAAAATGGGCGAGGTCCACGATGGCGCTGCCGTCATGGATTGGATGGAGCAAGAGCAAGAGCGCGGCATCACCATTACCTCGGCGGCAACGACCTGTTTTTGGTCTGGCAGCGACCAACAATACGACGAACACCGCATCAATATCATTGATACCCCAGGGCATGTGGATTTCACCATTGAGGTCGAGCGTAGCCTGCGGGTGCTCGACGGTGCAGTGGTGGTTTTCTGCGGCACATCGGGGGTAGAGCCACAGTCCGAAACCGTATGGCGGCAAGCCGACAAGTACGCAGTGCCGCGTTTGGTCTTCGTCAACAAGATGGACCGCCAAGGCGCGGACTTCGGGCGCGTGCTAGAACAAATCAAAGAACGTCTGGGCGCGCAGCCGGTAGCGTTGCAAATGGCTTGGGGTGCCGAAGACGATTTTAAGGGCGTTATCGACTTGATCTCAATGCAGGCCATCCGCTTTGACGCCACAGATCAAGGCGCCACCCAAGAACGAATTCCCATACCTGATGATCTTTTCGCCGAGGCGCAAGATCAGCGCGAGCTCTTGGTTGAGGCAGCAGCCGAGGCCAATGATCAGCTGATGGAACAATACCTGGAAGGCGGCGAGCTTTCCGACAGTGACATTTTGACCGGATTGCGGATCCGAACATTGGCCAATGAAATCGTTCTCGCCACTTGCGGTAGCGCCTTTAAAAATAAAGGCGTGCAGCCCTTGCTGGATGCCGTCATAGACTATCTGCCTGCGCCAACCGAGGTCAGGGCAATTGAGGGTGAACTCAATGATGGCACCACAGCAATACGAGAATCTCAGGACGAGGCCCCCTTTGCCGCCTTGGCCTTCAAAATTGCCACGGACTCTTTCGTCGGCACGTTGACGTTTTTCCGAGTTTATTCAGGCGTGCTAAAAACCGGCGACCAAGTGCTCAACCCCATTAAGGGCAAGCGCGAACGCATTGGCCGTATGGTGCAAATGCACGCCAATAACCGTGAAGAAATCGACGAGGTACGGGCCGGCGATATTGCGGCGGTCATTGGCCTTAAAGATGTGACAACCGGCGAGACCCTATGTGCCAAGGAGCACGCCATCACGCTGGAGCGTATGGAATTTCCGGAACCGGTGATCGCTGTAGCGGTGGAGCCGAAGTCGATAGCGGATCAAGACAAACTGGTGCAGGCGTTGGCCAAGCTTGCCCAAGAAGACCCGTCGTTTCGGGTCGAGACCGATAAAGATACTGGCCAAACCATTATCTCGGGCATGGGCGAACTGCATCTGGAAATCATCGTTGACCGCATGAAGCGAGAGTTCTCCGTAGCGGCAAATATCGGCAAGCCGCAGGTATCTTATAGAGAAACTATCCGCCAAAGCATTGAGCGTGAAGCGCAGTTCATTCGCGAGGCCGGGGGCAGAGGGCAATACGGTCACGTGCGCTTGCGCATCGAGCCGCTAAAGGACGCGGACGGTCAGTACACCTACGAATTTGCCAACGAGAGTACCCCGGAGCAAATTCCCAAAGAATATGTAGCTGTTATCGATCAGGGCATTCAGGAGCAGATGCGTAATGGCGTACTGGCAGGCCATCGGCTGATGGGCATTCGCGCAACATTGATTGGCGGTTCCTTTCACGAGACCGATTCATCCGACATGGCGTTCAAAATAGCCGCGGCCATGGCACTGCGCGAGGCAGTGCTTAGCGCAGACCCTGCCCTGTTAGAGCCGGTGATGAGCGTCGAGGTAGTAACCCCGGAAGAGTTTATGGGCGATGTGGTCGGCGACCTAAACCGGCGGCGCGGCATGATCTCCGGCATGGACGAGGGCCCATCGGGAAAACTGGTACGCGCCGACGTCGCGTTATCCGAAATGTTTGGTTACTCCACCGATCTGCGCAGCCGCAGCCAAGGCCGAGCCACCTACACCATGGAATTCGTCAACTACGCAGAAGTGCCGCAAAATGTCATGGACAAACTCGGACTGCGCCGTGGGCCGTCTGCTTAACCAAGCGCGTCTGACATGCTCGGCTGAGCGCAGCCGGCAGTGGCGGCAAAAGATGCAAAGGCAACAAGCCCACTTGATGGCGCTGCGTTAAGGAAGCGTGATTTTGATTTTCCCTCCAGGTCCCAGATTTAGACGGTAAATCAGGGCCTTACTCCATGCTCCGAGAAATTTCCGATTTTCCCAGTACAGCTGTTGCCGCTCGGTACTTCAGTCTGTATGATTCGCGGCCCAATCCGGGGAGGAATGAGGGTAAGTTTTCTACCCTGAACCCGTCGGAAAAGGAAGGCGCCCCGGCTTCACTGACGCAAACAGTGCGAACGGCTAGCCAGATTGAGATTATCGGTTGAGGCCATGGCGCCCGCCGGTGACCGCTCTTTAACAGGAGAAATGCTTGATAGCGCGTTGGCGAAGAGTGTCTTCGTCCGCGGCGTATCAGCGACTTTAATTCGGGTTTGGAGTTCGTAAGTGCAAAACCAGCGTATTCGCATACATCTGAAGGCATTCGATCATCGCTTAATTGATGTATCGACCCAAGAAATCGTAGACACCGCCAAGCGCACTGGCGCGCAGGTGAGGGGTCCGATTCCGCTGCCGACACGCAAGGAGCGGTTTACGATCTTGATTTCCCCCCACGTCAACAAAGACGCGCGGGATCAGTACGAAATCCGCACCCATAACAGACTCCTGGACATCGTAGAACCCACAGAAAAAACCGTCGACGCGTTGATGAAGCTCGATCTGGCGGCTGGGGTTGAAGTACAAATTAGTTTGAATTGAGTAGAAGCTGTTGCGCCAGCGATGGCAAGACAGCTTTTTATTGTTTGATACCAAAAGGCTCCGATAGGGAGCTGGCGATAGGCGTAAGCCGGACTTTGGTCTTCTTCTCCACAAACGGAGGGCGAGGAGCAAGAGTCTGCACGCCGTTGTAAGCGCCATTGGTAGGACGATTAAGAGAACGCTTAAGGTAGGAAAGCCAATGGCTATTGGATTGATAGGTAAAAAGAGCGGCATGACACGCATCTTCAATGAAGAAGGCCAGTCAGTGCCCGTCACTGTCATTGAAGCAGAGCCTAATCGGGTCACCCAAGTAAAGAGCTTGGAGAGTGATGGCTATGTAGCGATTCAAGTTACCACCGGCGAGCGTCGTCGCAGCAGGGTAACCAAGGCGTTAGCAGGCCATTTTGCCAAAGCCAATGCCGGCAGCGGTCGCGGCCTTTGGGAATTCCGCGTCGATGCAGCCGGTGAATTGGCCATTGGCGGCGAGTTGGCTGTGGATCAATTTGAAGCCGGCCAAATGGTCGATGTGCAGGGCACCTCAAAAGGCAAGGGCTTCGCTGGCACTATCAAACGCTGGAACTTCCGCGGTCAGGACAACACTCACGGTAACTCCATCTCGCACCGTGCGCCTGGCTCGATTGGTCAATGCCAAACCCCCGGCCGCGTATTTAAAGGCAAAAAAATGTCAGGCCACATGGGAGCAGCCCGTGTGACTACGCAAAATTTAGAAATCGTCCGCGTGGACGCCGAGCGCAACTTGA
Source organism: Pseudomonadota bacterium (assembly GCA_009936775.1). GTDB lineage: Bacteria > Pseudomonadota > Gammaproteobacteria > Pseudomonadales > Azotimanducaceae > UBA4421. The sequence continues at coordinate 14,474 of JAACDW010000061.1, read as the reverse complement.
TCATGGTCAAGGGCGCAGTTCCCGGCGCGCCCGGTGGCGATGTCTGCATTCGGCCAGCAGTGAAAGCTCGGTCGGGCACAGGAGACGCGAAATGAACTTAAACCTCGCCGTAGATGGAGGCAGCGTTGAAGTTGCCGACACCGCATTCAGCCGAGAATACAACGAAGCTCTAGTGCATCAGGTTGTAGTCGCCTACATGGCAGGTGCGCGTCAGGGTTCGCGAGCGCAGAAAAATCGTTCTGCAGTCAGCGGTGGCGGCAAGAAGCCTTGGCGTCAAAAAGGCACTGGCCGCGCTCGCGCTGGCACCACGCGCTCACCGATTTGGCGCTCTGGTGGCGTGACGTTCGCGGCACAGCCACAAGATCATTCAACCAAGGTAAATCGCAAGATGTACCGCGGCGCGCTGCAGTGCATTGTTTCCGAACTGATTCGTCAGGAACGCTTGGTTGCCATTGAGTCGTTCTCTGTCGAGGCACCAAAAACCAAGGCGTTGCTCGCCAAGCTCAAAGACCTGGACATCGCTGGTGCGCTCATCGTCACCGAAGAAGTTGACCAGAACCTGTTTTTGGCGGCGCGAAACGTCAAGGGCATCGATGTCCGCGATGTCGACGGCCTCGACCCTGTCAGCCTCATCAGCTACGAAAAGGTACTTATTACTGTGCCCGCGCTGAAAAAATTGGAAGAGGTGCTGGCATGAATCAAGAGCGCATTTTTACCGTACTGCGCGAGCCGCACATAACAGAGAAAGTCTCTGTGCAGGGCGAAGTGGCAAACCAGTACGCATTCAAAGTGGCTGTCGACGCCACCAAGAGCGAGATTCGCGCCGCGGTTGAGAATATTTTCAGCGTCTCAGTGACCAAGGTCACCACCGCTAACGTGAAGGGCAAGCTGAAGCGCACAGCGCGTGGCATGTCGCGCAAAAAGAATTGGAAAAAAGCATACGTAACCGTAGCTGCGGGCCAAGAGCTCGACTACATGGTTGCGGAATAAGGGTTTAGGCATGGCTGTTGTAAAGACAAAACCAACCTCACCGGGACGCCGATTTGTCGTCAAGGTCGTTGATTCAGAGCTGCATAAAGGCGCCCCGCATAAAGCGTTGCTGACACCGCAGAAGAAGTCAGGTGGGCGTAACAACGCAGGCCGCATTACGACCCGTCATCGCGGCGGCGGTCATAAGCAGCATTACCGAATCATCGACTGGAAGCGCAACAAAGATGGCGTTCCTGCAGTAGTGGAGCGCTTGGAATACGACCCGAATCGCACCGCGAACATTGCGCTGTTGAAGTATGCCGACGGCGAGCGTCGCTACATTATCGCGCCCAAGGGCGTACATGCGGGCGATCCCATCATGAGTGGTCCAACCTCACCGATTAAGCCCGGCAACACCTTGGCCATCAGAAACATACCCGTGGGTAGTGTCATTCACTGCATCGAACTCAAGCCTGGCAAAGGGGCGCAAATGGTGCGCAGCGCCGGTGGTTCATGCCAGTTGGTGGCGCGCGAGGGCAGCTATGCGACCCTGCGTATGCGTTCAGGCGAAATGCGTCGTGTACTCAGTGAGTGCCGCGCCACGCTGGGCGAAGTCGGCAACAGCGAGCACAGCCTGCGGTCATTGGGCAAGGCAGGCGCGAAGCGTTGGCGCGGTGTGCGTCCAACAGTGCGCGGTGTCGCCATGAACCCAGTCGATCACCCGCATGGTGGTGGTGAAGGTAAGACGTCCGGCGGACGTCATCCAGTAACCCCTTGGGGTGTGCCGACCAAGGGACACAAAACCAGAAAGAACAAGCGCACCGACGATCTTATCGTTCGTCGTCGCGGTAAGCGCTAGTTAAGCGTTAGAGGAGAACGATAAGTGCCTAGATCTCTATTTAAAGGACCCTTCGTCGACACCCATTTGTTGAAGAAGGTAGAGAAAGCTGTTGAAAACAATGAGCGTCGACCGATCAAGACTTGGTCGCGCCGTTCCATGGTGATGCCGGAAATGGTCGGTCTAACGATAGCCATCTATAACGGCCGCCAACATGTGCCAGTGGTCGTCAATGAAGACATGGTTGGACACAAGCTCGGCGAGTTGGCACCCACTCGAACCTACCGCGGTCACGCGGCTGACAAGAAAGCCAAACGCTAAAGCAGCGACAGATTAGAGGATTACGATGCAAGTCAGTGCCATAGCAAAACGCCTACAGATTTCGCCGCAGAAGGTCCGGCTGGTTGCGGATCAGGTCCGTGGCAAACCAGTGGCCGATGCGCTGGACATCCTAAACTTCAGCACTAAGAAAGGTGCAGTACTGGTAAAGAAAACAGTTGAGTCGGCGATTGCTAACGCTGAGCACAACGAAGGTGTTGATGTAGATGATCTGCGAATTGCAGAAATCTACGTCAACGAAGGCATGACCATGAAGCGGATTCGCCCGCGTGCAAAGGGCAGAGCCGATCGAATTTTAAAGCGTAGCTGTCACATCACCGTGACGGTTTCCGATACGGAATAAGAGAACAGTATGGGTCAAAAAGTACATCCAACCGGTATACGCCTTGGCATTGTCAAGGATCACACCTCCGTCTGGTATGCGGACAAAAAGAACTACGCCGAATATCTGCTGAACGATCTGGAAGTGCGCCAGTATCTGCGCAAGCGCTTGGCTGATGCCTCCGTGGGGCGTATTGAGATTGCTCGTCCGGCGCAAACTGCGCGAGTCACAATTCACACCGCGCGCCCGGGTATCGTAATCGGTAAGAAAGGCGAGGATGTAGATAAGCTGCGCAAGGAACTGTCCAAGCGCATGGGTGTACCCGTACACATCAATATTGAAGAAATCCGCAAGCCAGAGCTTGACGCCGTGCTGGTCGCACAAAATGTGGCCCAGTAGCTCGAGCGCCGGGTGCAGTTTCGCCGCGCCATGCGTCGGGTCATCCAGAACGCTATGCGTCTTGGAGCGGAAGGCATAAAGGTGCGCGTAGCCGGTCGCTTAGGCGGTGCAGAAATCGCTCGTTCCGAGGTTTACCACGAAGGCCGAGTGCCCTTGCATACGCTGCGAGCGGATATCGATTACGCAACATTTGAAGCCGAAACCACCTACGGAATCCTCGGCATCAAAGTGTGGATTTTTAAAGGCGAAGTTATCGGGTCAAACACGCCCGCGGCAGCGCCTCAAGGGTAGTGCGGCAAAGAAAAAGACAGTACCGAATAGGTCAGTACAAATAGTTAAGTACCAAATAGTTAAGTACAGAGATGTTACAGCCAAAAAGAACGAAATTTAGAAAGATGCATAAGGGCCGCAACCGCGGCTTGGCATTGCGCGGCTCCAAAGTCAGTTTTGGTGAGTTCGGCCTAAAGGCAGTTGGCCGCGGGCGCATGACTGCCCGACAAATTGAGGCCGGTCGCCGAGCAATGACCCGACGTATCCGTCGTGGCGGCAAAATTTGGATTAGCGTTTTTCCTGATAAGCCAATTACCAAGAAGCCTTTAGAGGTTCGCCAGGGTAAGGGTAAGGGCAGCGTCGAATATTGGGTGGCTCTTATTCAACCGGGCAAGGTGCTTTACGAAATGCAGGGTGTGTCGGAAGAAGTGGCACGCGAAGCGTTGAGTTTGGCGGCGGCTAAGCTGCCTTTCAAAACAGTATTTGTGAAACGGACGGCGATGTAATGAAAGTCCAAGAGATTCGAGAAAAGAGCAAGGACGAGTTGCAGGCGGAGATCCTGCGACTGCAGCGCGAGCATTTTTCGCTGCGCATGCAAAGAGCCAGCGGTCAGCTTGGTCAGACGCACCTGCTTAAAGAAGTACGTCGTGACATCGCTCGCGTGAAAACGGTTATGAAGGAGACACAAGATGTCTGATAGCGCAGAGGTAAAGGCAAGCAACCCCCGCGCCGTTTCCGGCGTAGTGGTCAGTGATCGCATGGAAAAAAGCATCACAGTGAAGGTAGAGCGTCGCGTCAAGCACCCGGTGTACGGCAAGTTTGTGCGTAAGTCTTCAAAGATCCACGCCCATGACGAGAACAACGATTGCAACGTGGGAGACACCGTAACAGTAGTCGAGTGTCGTCCGCTTTCGAAGACCAAGACCTGGACGCTGCAAAGCATCGACGTTCGATCCACCGGAGTCTAACGAGCCATGATTCAAACAGAAACAATGCTTGAAATCGCTGATAACAGCGGCGCCCGCAAAGTCCAGTGCATCAAAGTACTGGGCGGTAGCCATCGGCGTTATGCCGGCATAGGCGACATCATCAAGGTAACCGTGAAGGAAGCAATTCCACGCGGTCGCGTACGCAAAGGGCAGGTGATGGATGCGGTAGTCGTAAGAACTCGTAAGGGTGTGCGACGTCAGGACGGTTCCTTGATCAAATTCGATCAAAACGCCGCTGTGTTACTGAATGCGAACAAGCAGCCCATTGGAACGCGCATTTTCGGGCCCGTGACGCGGGAACTCAGGTCAGAGAAGTTCATGCGTATCGTGTCACTGGCACCAGAGGTTTTATAAGGTCTGGTCAAGCAATACGCGCTTAACGAAGACATTGAAAAGAGGTTCGGAAGAGAAAGTCGGCATGTTAAAGATCAAGAAAAATGACGAGGTGGTAGTGATCGCCGGTCGTGACAAAGGGCGTCGCGGCGAAGTGCTGCGTATCCTCAAAGACGGACGTCTGATGGTTGCTGGCATCAATATGGTGAAGAAGCATAAGCGCCCGAATCCAAACTCCGGTGATCAAGGTGGCATCGTGCCGCAGGAGGCGCCCATTCAGGCATCGAATGTGGCGATCTGGAATCACGAAGCAGAGCAGGCCGACCGGGTTGGCCTGAAAATCGAAGATGGACGCAAAGTTCGTGTCTTCAAGTCCAATGGCAAAGAGATTGATGACTAACCATGGGTAAACTATACGAACATTACCGCAGCGCGATTCGGCCCCAGTTGCAAAAGGATTTGGGTATCCAAAATCCTATGGCAGTGCCGAAGATCACCAAGGTCACCCTAAACATGGGTGTGGGCGAAGCGATTGCAGATCGCAAAGTGATGGAAGCAGCGGTAACAGATATGACGGCAATTGCCGGCCAGCAGCCGGTGATTTGTTTGGCGCGTAAGTCTGAAGCGGGTTTCAAAATCCGCGAAGGCTACCCTATAGGCTGTAAAGTCACGTTGCGAAGTGAGCGCATGTACGACTTCATCGAGCGCCTAGTCGATGTAGCGATCCCGCGGATGCGCGACTTCCGGGGCCTAAACCCAAAGGCCTTCGATGGCCGAGGCAACTTCAGCATGGGCATTACCGAACAGATCGTATTTGCGGAAATCGACTACGACAAAATCGACAAAATACGTGGCATGGACATCTGCGTCACGACTTCAGCGCAAACAAACGAACAGGCTCTTGAACTGCTGAAAGCGTTCAAGTTCCCCTTCCGAACATAGGATAAGAGGCAAAGAATGGCTAAGCGATCCATGATCGAACGAGAAAAGAAACGCACTCGTGCCCGCGACAAGTATGGGGCTAAGCGCGATGCGCTGCGTGCAATCATTGCCGACCGTAATGTCAGTGATGAAGAGCGCTGGGACGCACAACTGAAGCTGCAGGCACAGCCCCGCGACGCCAGTCGTGCGCGCCGCCAGCGCCGTTGTGGTCTTACCGGTCGTCCACACGGTGTTTATCGAAAGTTTGGACTGTCACGCAACATGCTGCGCGAAGCAGCCATGCGCGGCGATGTGCCGGGCTTGGTCAAGGCGAGTTGGTAGGAAATAAATCATGACGATGCAAGATCCAATAGCAGATCTACTGACCCGCATGCGCAATGCGCAAATGGCCGGGCATGTGGAAGTGCAGATGCCTCATTCAAAGGCCAAATGCGCGATCCTCGACGTGCTCGTAAGCGAAGGCTTTATCGACGGCTACACAGTTTCCGACGAGGTGAAGGCCACCATCACGGTGCAGCTCAAGTACCACAACGGGGGGCCGGTAATTGAAGAGATTGCCCGAGTGAGCCGCCCGGGCTTGCGTATATACAAAGAAAGCAACGACATCCCCAAGGTGCGTGGTGGTCTAGGCGTCGCCATTGTAAGCACCAATCGGGGCGTTATGACGGACAAAGCCGCCCGTGCGCAGGGTATCGGTGGCGAAGTGCTCTGTACCGTATTTTAGGAGAACGCAATGTCACGCGTAGCAAACAGCCCCGTAACCCTACCATCTGGTGTTGAGGTAAAGCTCAACGGCCAAGAAGTTTCGGTGAAGGGTGCCAAAGGACAAATGGCCTTCGCGATTCACGAATCTGTAGCCCTTGTGCAAGAAGAGGGTGCGCTGAAAGTGAGCGCGAAGGACGCAGACCGAGGCGCTACCGCCATGGCAGGCACCATGCGCGCTATCGTGCAAAACATGGTCACCGGCGTATCGGAAGGTTTTGAGAAAAAACTTGAACTACAGGGCGTTGGCTATCGCGCTCAAGCACAGGGCAAGAAACTCACCATGCAGCTGGGTTTTTCGCATCCGGTGGAATACGAATTGCCAGAAGGCATCAGCGCAGAAACACCCTCCCAAACAGAGATTGTCATCGCTGGTGTCGACAAGCAGCGAGTGGGTCAGGTTTGCGCCGAGATCAGAAGTTTTAGACCGCCAGAGCCTTATAAGGGCAAGGGCGTGCGCTACGCGGGCGAATACGTGCGGCGTAAGGAAGCTAAGAAGAAATAGCGCTAAGCACTAATGTTGGCCTGTTTGACCCATGGTCAGAGCCGGTACGTTTAAGAAGATTAGGTTAAGAAAAGAACGATGAACGAAAAGAAAGTGAGCAGACTCAGACGAGCGCGTCGCAGCCGCATGAAGATGCGTGAACTCGGCGCTACACGGTTGTCCGTGTCGCGTACACCTCGCCACATATACGCTCAAGTCATTTCTGCCGACGGCGGTACGATTTTGGCTCAGGCAAGTACGCTCGATGCAGATTTGCGTTCCGGCCAAACGGGCAATGTAGAAACCGCTGCGAAAGTCGGCGCGTTAATTGCCGAGCGTGCAAAAGCGCAGGGCGTCACAGCAGTGGCCTTTGATCGTTCTGGATTTAAATACCATGGCCGCGTGAAAGCGCTAGCAGATGCGGCCCGCGAAGGTGGACTGGAGTTTTAGATGGCTTATTCCGAAGAAATCCGAGAAGAAGGACTGGTTGAAAAACTCGTCCAAGTAAACCGTGTCGCCAAGGTAGTGAAAGGAGGCCGCATTTTTGGTTTCACCGCACTGACCGTAGTGGGCGACGGCAATGGCAAAGTAGGCTTTGGCCGGGGCAAGGCACGTGAAGTGCCTACCGCCATCCAAAAGGCCATGGAAGCAGCTCGGCGCAACATGGTTGAAGTTGACCTCAATGGCGACACCCTTTGGTATGCCACAACCGCGCGGCATTCGGCTTCAAAGGTTTACATGCAGCCTGCATCAGAAGGTACTGGTGTGATTGCGGGTGGTGCCATGCGCGCCGTGTTAGAAGCAGCCGGTGTGCAAAACGTTTTAGCCAAGTGCTACGGCTCGACCAACCCAGTCAATGTTGTGCAGGCTACTTTTAAGGCCCTAACAGGAACCAAGTCGCCAACCCGAGTAGCTGAAAAGCGCGGCAAGGACGTTGATTCCATCGTTGCTTAAGGTACGAGGAACGAAGTAAGACCTTTGAGAAAAAGGTAGCAAGGAAAGGCAGATGAGTGACAAGACAGTAACTGTGACCCTGACAAAAAGCCCGATCGGTCGGCTGAAGAATCATAAAGCATGCGTTGCTGGTCTAGGCCTGCGTCGTATTGGCCACACTGTCACTTTAGAAGATACCCCCTCGGTTCGGGGCATGATCAATCGCGTTTACTACATGGTGCGCGTTGAGGGAGAAGGTTAAATGCAACTGAACGATTTACACCCAGCTGCAGGCAGTAAAAAAGCCAAGCGTCGTGTGGGCCGCGGACAAAGCTCTGGCTTTGGCAAGACCGCAGCGCGCGGCCAAAAAGGTCAAAAGGCCCGCTCTGGCGGCGGTGTCCGCCCGGGTTTTGAAGGCGGCCAGCTGCCCCTACAAATGCGCATACCAAAGTTCGGATTTCGCTCGCGTATTGGTATGGGCACAGCGGAAGTGCGCCTGAGCGAGTTGCACAAAGTGGACGGTGAAGTGGTCACCTTGGAAACGCTGAAGGCCGCGAATGTGGTGCGCAAAGATAAAAAACGTGCGCGCATTATGTTGTCCGGCGAAGTGAGTAAGAGTCTCAAGGTTGAAGATGCCAATGTGGCAGTCACGAAGGGTGCTCGAGCGGCTATTGAAGCAGCCGGCGGCCAAGTGATCGACATCGTTGTGCCCGAGCGGGGGCGTTTAGAAAAAAAGCAGAAGCAAGCGGCGGCGGAGTAACGGCAGCGGCGAACGAACGCATCGCGGTAAGTAGCTAATAGAAACAAGACTCAGAGAAGCGAAGATAAGCAAACACCATGTCACGTAATCAGGAAGACATAGCCAATCAACTGGCAGGCAATCAGGCGGGAGTCGCAGAACTCCGCAGCCGCCTGCTGTTTGTCTTGTTTGCGTTGCTGGTGTATCGAATCGGCACCCACATTCCCGTACCGGGCATAGACCCAAGCCAGCTGCAGGCACTGTTTAATCAAAACCAAGGTGGCATTCTCGAACTGTTTAATATGTTCTCTGGTGGCGCTTGGGAACGTATGAGTATTCTGGCGCTGGGCGTGATTCCCTATATTACCGCCAGCATTATCATGAACCTGCTGACGATGATGTGGCCCCAATTCCAGCAGTGGCGCAAAGAGGGCGAAGCCGGTCGTCGCAAAATTACTAAGGCGACTCGCTATTTGACCTTGGGTATCGCGCTAATACAGGGTACGTCTCTGGCGGTAACCTTGGGTAATCAAGGTTTGGCCTTCGACGCTGGCACAAGTTTCTTATTTGTGGCTGCCCTAACCTTGGTTACTGGCTCCATGTTTATGATGTGGCTGGGTGAGCAAATTACTGAGCGCGGTGTTGGCAACGGCATATCCTTGTTGATTTTTTCCGGCATCGTTTCTGGGTTTCCGGCGGCGATAGGGCAAATGTTTGAGGCGGCTCGACTGGGCAATATCAACATCATCGCGCTGTTAGTGATGGCCGCATTGGCAGTGGGCGTGGTGTGGTTTGTGGTGCGTGTCGAAAGAGGTCAGCGCCGCATTACGGTGAATTATGCCAAGCGTCAACAAGGTCGGCGCATGGTGCAGGCGCAAAGCAGCCATTTACCGCTGAAAATTAATATGGCCGGTGTAATCCCAGCCATCTTCGCTTCCAGCCTGCTGCTCGCTCCGGCTTCCATGGCGAGCTGGTTTGGCAGCAATCCTGGCATGGGCGCATTGCAGCAAATCGCCCTGGTGCTTTCACCCGGCCAGCCGCTGTACATCATGATGTTTGCAGCCGGCATTATATTTTTCAGCTTCTTTTACACCGCCATCATGTTTGATCCCAAGGATGTGGCCGACAATTTGAAGCGCCAGGGTGCCTACGTGCCGGGTATACGTCCCGGAGCCCAGACCTCCAAGTACATTGACGATGTGATTACGCGGCTAACGGTTTTTGGCGCTCTGTATGTGACCTTAGTCTGCTTGTTGCCAGAATTTATGGTGGTGTTTTTCGACACCTCCTTCCAGCTTGGCGGCACTGCGGTTCTGATCGTAGTCGTGGTGGCCATGGACTTTATGGCCCAAGTGCAGTCGCACTTAATGAGCAGCCAGTACGCCAAGCTCATGGAGAAGTCCAAAATCCAAAACTATGGCAAGCGGCGTTAAGCGCTAAAACAGGTTAGGACAATGAAAGTAAGAGCATCGGTAAAGAAAATTTGTCGCAACTGCAAAATCGTCAAACGCCACGGCGTCGTGCGCGTGATCTGCAGTGCAGAACCCCGTCATAAGCAGCGCCAAGGTTAGTTGGCGGCTATGACTTCAAGTGTAAGACGGAGCGAATAAATGGCACGTATTGCCGGCATAAACATCCCGGATAATAAGCATGCGCGGATCTCGTTGACCTATATCTTTGGTATTGGCGCAACGACTGCAGAGAAAATCTGTGATGCCGCAGGTGTAAAACCCGATGAAAAAATTGGTGCGTTAGACGAAGCCAATTTGGACGCGATTCGTAGTGAAGTCGCGAAACATACGGTTGAAGGCGATCTGCGCCGTGAAAACTCAATGAACATCAAACGTTTGATGGACTTGGGTTGCTATCGCGGCATGCGTCATCGGCGGCATTTGCCGGTGCATGGTCAGCGTACTCGAACTAACGCGCGAACCCGTAAGGGGCCGCGTCGACCGATTCGCAAATAGCGTCATTGTGAACACGGCTTGGCGTCAAAACGTCGAGCGGAAACAAGCAGGGTAAGTAGATATGGCGGAAAAAAAGAAAGCAAAGCGCGTAGTCGTAGACGGGCTTGCTCACATTCACGCTTCGTTTAACAACACGATTATCACGATCACGGATCGTCAGGGTAACGCGTTGAGCTGGGCTACCTCGGGTGGCTCGGGTTTTCGTGGCTCGCGCAAAAGCACACCGTTTGCCGCGCAGGTGGCTGCAGAGCGAGCCAGTAACGTAGCCGTAGAATTCGGTATGAAGAGCGTTGACGTGTTTGTAAAAGGCCCGGGACCGGGTCGTGAATCCGCCGTGCGGGCAATTAACGCCGCCGGATTGAAGATCAATAGCATCGCCGACGTCACACCGATACCACATAACGGGTGTCGTCCGCCCAAGCGTCGTCGCGTTTAACGCGCCGCTGGCTAACAGAATACTCACGGAGATATACGTATGGCCCGTTACTTAGGACCAAAACTGAAACTGAGCCGTCGCGAGGGCACCGACCTGTTCTTAAAGAGCGGCGTACGCCCAATCGACTCCAAGTGCAAAATCGACAACGCGCCCGGTCAACACGGCATACGTCGTGGGCGTTTATCTGACTACGCAGTGCAGTTGCGTGAAAAGCAAAAAGTACGTCGCATCTATGGCGTGCTAGAGAAGCAGTTCCGCAACTACTACAAAGCCGCAGATCGCAAGAAAGGCGCAACAGGCGAAAACCTGTTGAAGCTCCTCGAATGCCGGCTAGATAACGTCGTTTATCGAATGGGTTATGGCTCTACCCGTGCGGAAAGCCGCCAGTTGGTGTCGCACAAAGCCATAACGGTGAATGGCGGTATCGTAAACATCGCGTCCTATCAGGTAAAAGCTGACGACATCGTTGCTGTCGCAGAAAAATCCCGCGCTCAGCTGCGCATCCAGGCCGCTTTGCAGCTTGCCGCACAGCGTGGTCAAGTCGATTGGGTTGAAGTAAACGCAGAGAAGATGGAAGGCACGTTCAAACGCCTACCTGACCGCGAAGAGCTACCTGCTGAGATTAACGAAAACCTCATCGTAGAGCTTTACTCCAAGTAATTTTCATCACGCCGAATTTGGCGCTTGTGGGAGACACAATATATGTCACAGCTGGTTAATGATTTTCTGACACCACAACAAATCGATGTACAGTCCGACAGCCCGTTTCGGGCCAAGGTAACCCTTGAGCCGCTGGAGCGCGGGTTCGGGCATACCTTGGGCAATACGCTGCGCCGTATTTTACTGTCGTCCATGCCCGGCTGCGCTATTACCGAAGTGCAAATTGACGGCGTACTCCACGAATACAGCACCATGGAAGGTGTACAAGAAGATGTCATCGATATCCTGCTGAATCTCAAAGACATCAGCATTGTTATGCACAACCAAGACGAAGGCGTTATCACGTTGAGCAAGGACGGTTCAGGGGCGGTGGTGGCTGGCGATTTCCAGCTGACGGAAGATATTGAGATCGCTAACCCAGACCATGTGGTCTGCCATCTCAACGATAAAGGCTCCATCCGCATCGAAGCACGGGTAACCCGCGGTCGTGGCTATGTGCCTGTGGATTCTCAAGCCGAGTCAGAAGAGGAGAGCCGCTCCATTGGCACACTGCGCCTAGATGCCTCCTACAGCCCAATGCGTCGCGTGTCCTACAGCGTGGAAAGCACTCGCGTAGAGCAGCGTACTGACCTAGATAAGTTAGTCCTTGATCTGGAAACCAATGGCACCATCGACCCGGAAGAGTCGATTCGCCGCGCGGCGACCATTTTGCAGCACCAACTGGCAGTATTCGTCGACCTCGACAACGAAAAAGAGCAGGTGGTCGAAGAGAAAGAGGACGAAGTTGATCCAATTCTTATCCGTCCCGTCGATGATTTGGAGCTTACGGTGCGCTCCGCTAACTGTCTGAAGGCAGAAAACATTTATTACATTGGCGATTTGATCCAGCGCACAGAGGTCGAACTACTGAAAACCCCAAATTTGGGCAAGAAGTCTTTGACTGAGATCAAGGATGTGTTGGCCTCTCGTGGACTGGCGCTGGGCATGCGGTTGGAAAACTGGCCGCCAGCAAATCTGCACGGCGGACGACTGTAAGCCACAGTAAGGCAAATAGAAAAAAACGATTCTCGCGTTGTGAAACGCAGACATTAGCGACAGGAACGAACCATGCGTCATCGAAAGAGTGGCAGACAGCTCAATAGAAATAGCTCACATCGCAAGGCGATGTTTAGCAATATGGCTGCCTCGCTGATAGAAAGCGAAGTGATCAAAACCACGTTGCCGAAGGCGAAAGAGCTGCGTCGGGTAGTGGAGCCGCTGATCACGCTGGCTAAGCAGGACTCTGTAGCTAACCGTCGCCTGGCGTTTTCGCGAACCCGCAGCAAGGCTGCCGTGGGCAAGTTATTTGCAGAGTTTGGTCCGCGCTATCAAGACCGTCCAGGCGGTTATACACGCATCTTGAAGTGCGGCTTCCGTGCCGGGGACGCGGCGCCTATGGCCTACATCGAGCTGGTGGGTCGACCCATCGTCAGCGAAGACATGGATGAAGATTATAACAGCGCTCAAGCCTTGGCCGCTGGGGAAGAAACGGCGCCAAAAGAGACCACAGCAGTCGAGAGTCCTGTAGAGGAAGCTGCTACGGAAGAAACTCCCGCGGAGGCACCGACAGCGGTCGCCGCAGCAGCGACGGATGACACCTCGGGTGACGCTGCGGACACTGATGCAAACCAAGCCGAACAAGGCGACGATAAAAAAGACGGTTAACCGTATATGAATACAAGCTTTCACCCTACGCCGCGAACGTTAATGGGCCCCGGGCCCTCGGATGTCCATCCCCGCGTACTCGGAGCTATGGCGAAAGCGACCATAGGCCATCTAGACCCAGAATTTGTGGGTCTAATGGAAGACATCAAAGAGCTGATGCGCTACACCTTCCGCACGGCCAACGCCCTAACCCTGCCTCTGTCAGCGCCAGGTTCCGCTGCAATGGAAGCATCTTTTGCCAATTTACTGGAGCCGGGCGATAAGGCCATCGTTTGCATCAATGGTGTATTCGGCATGCGCATGGCAGAAAATGTCAGGCGCATGGGCGGTGAGCTGATTGCCGTCGAAGACGCATGGGGTACTCAGGTCGACCCTGACAAGCTTAAGGCGGCTTTGCAGGCTCATCCCGATGCCAAAATCGTCGCATTTGTCCACGCTGAGACATCTACTGGCGTCTGTAGCGATGTGAAAACACTTTGCGCACTGGCCAAAGAAGCGGGCTGCCTCACCATTGTAGATTCAGTAACAGGCCTCGCGGGCGTGGAACTGCAGGTTGACGAGTGGCAGGCCGACGTCGCCTACTCCGGCACTCAAAAGTGCCTGTCGGCACCTCCAGGTATCAGTCTTATCACTTTTAGCCAAGCTGCGGCAGATCGTGTGAAGTCGCGAAACACCCCAGTGCGAAGCTGGTTCTTGGACCTATCGCTGTTAATGGCCTATTGGGACGGCGAAGGCGGCGGTCGCACCTATCACCACACCGCGCCGGTGAACGCTATGTATGGATTGCACGAGGCCTTGCTCATGGTTAAGGAGCAGGGCTTGGAAGAATGCTGGGCCAAGCACCGCACCATGCACGCCTCACTGCATGGAAGTCTTACAGGCTTGGGCCTGGAATTTGTCGTCGATAGCTCTTATAGGCTGCCCCAGTTGAACCTAGTGAAGGTGCCAGAAGGTGTAGACGAAGCTGCCGTGCGGCAACAGTTGTTGCGCGAATTCAATTTAGAGATTGGCGCCGGTCTGGGCGCCTTTGCCGGCAAAGTCTGGCGTATCGGACTGATGGGTTACTCGGCGCGTCAAGAAAATGTGCAGCTGTGCAGCAGCGCTCTCCGAGCCTGCCTCCCCGGCTAACGGCGGCCGCTTAGCGGGTTCGAGGTCTTTCAAGGCTACCGGTAGCGGGCAACGGCGCGCAGCCCACCCAAGTCAATTGAAGCCCATTCAATGGAAGCCCAGTTAATAGCAGCTAACAAAGCGTCTGTTTTAGAAACTGCCCAGTGTGGGATTGCTTAATTTTTGCTACCTGTTCCGGCGTGCCCGTAGCGATTATCTCGCCACCCCCTGAGCCGCCTTCCGGTCCCAAATCGACAATCCAGTCAGCGGTCTTTATAACG
>JAACDW010000060.1 GCA_009936775.1 Pseudomonadota bacterium | reverse complement strand
TAGCGATTAATGGCTTGGCGTTGTCGACATCACCGAACAAGGCCGCGCCAGAGATCAGCAACAAACCGGCCACCACGATGAGACCGGTCACCACGGTTTGCATAATGGCAGCGGTGCGAATGCCCAGCATGTTGATCCAAGTAATCAGCGCGGCACCAACTGCGCCAATGAGCACAAAGCCTAAATCCACCTCGCTACCCAAGAACGTCCATAGCGTGCCGATGCGGATTTGCGGCAGCAGATACTCCACCGCTGTGGGCAGAGCGACCGCCTCGTACAGGCAGACATTGACGTAGGAAAACAACAGCGCCCAAGTACAGACGAAACTCCAGCGCTGGCCCAGTGCCCGCTGAGTGTAAATATGCTCACCGCCAGCCTGTGGCATGGCAGCGGCTAGCTCGCTGTAGGTCAGGCCGATAAGTGCCACAGCGAAGCCGCCAACGGCAAAGGCAATAAGGGTGCCCAAGGTGCCTGCGTCAGTCAGCCAAACGCCGGTCATCAGTACCCAACTCCAACCGATCATGGCGCCGAAGGCGAGGGCAACTACTTCTCGGGACTTTAAAACCTTGGCGAAGCGTGGTGGCTCGGTGCTGTTGCTAGGCGTCGGTTGGGCTGGTTCTGACATTGCGCCTCCGTTGGCTTTATCTGTGGACAGATATTACGGCTTGGAAAACCAAAGATGTTAAGAAAATTTACGCGGACAGCACAGGCGGCACTGCTATGCTTAGCCTTTGTAGTGGTATGACCAGAGGGAGTTCGCTATGGCGCATAACCTGACTTTCAATCACCGGCATAAAACCTTTGAGTTCGTGCTTACCGACGATGGTGCCATTGAGCTATGGCTCGATGGCTGCCTGCGCAAGCGTCGGGTCGCCTCGGACAAGCAACCCCAGTACGTGTGGACCAATGTGGAGCTGGAGTGGGAAGAGCACCACTACATTGAGGCCCGCTATTGGGCAGTCAGCGGCGAGCTGAAAATTACCGTCAACGGCGATCCGCTGCTGCAGCAAACGCTGACGGCGTCATAGGCGACTGGCGCGATGAGCGGTCCAGCAGATCCTACCCAAGTCAAAGCACTAGCCCAGCAGCAAGAGCATTTTGCAGCCGAGGGTTATGTGGTGCTGCCGAATGTGCTCAGCCCAGCGCAATGCGGGTTGCTGAGCGAGCAAATTAAACAAGACATTGACCCGCTTGTGGGGCCGGCAGAATTTGAAGCCGATGTGGGCTACCCCGGTGCACCCTCGAACAGAGCGGCGCCCGGCGGCACGACGCCGCGGCGCTTGCTACACGCCTATGCCCGCTCCGAGGAGCTTAAGGCGCTGGCTACCGAGCCGCAGGTGACCCAAACCTTGGCAACGCTACTGCACGGTCCGGTACTGCTGTCCCAGTGCCATCATAATTGCGTTATGACCAAGCATCCGGGTTATAGCAGTGCGACCCTATGGCATCAGGACGTCAGGTACTGGTCCTTCGCTAAGCCGGAATTGGTTTCAGCTTGGTTTGCTCTAGGTCCGGAAATCCGGGAGAACGGCGCACTGCAGGTGATTCCAAGAACGCATTTGCTGGATGTTGAGGCGTCGCGTTTGGACGAAAAGCTGTTTTTACGCCCTGAGCTTGCAGAGAACCAAGCGCTTATACAGCGCGCCAAGGTGGTGGAGCTGTCGCCGGGCGATGTGCTGCTCTTTCACTGTCGGCTGTTCCATGCTGCAGGGCGCAACTCGTCCGAAGCGGTAAAGCTATCAGCCGTATTCACCTATCATGGCGGCGATAATCGCGCCGAGGCCGGGACACGCTCGGATCGTTTGCCTAGTATTGGCGTTACCGGTGGCGAGACAAACCAAAAATAATTTAGGAATTGTTCGTAGGTTGCCTCCATAGTGGGCGTGAGGCTGTTGGAATTGCGCAATGCATCGAGAATCAAAAAACAACAATGACTCGGGTGAAGGACTGACCGCAAGCGGTGGTGATTTTGCAGACTTCGCGTCTGCTATGCAGGGTGTGGAACCGCTGAACCGGGGCAGGCAAACTGTAACGGCAAACAAGCGCGCCACTGCGGCTGAGGCAGCGGCGCGGCGCAAGGCGGCTGAGAACTTTCAAAGCGCGGAAGAGGACAGCAATTTTCTGACCTTGGGAGAAGTCAAAGCCAGAGACCCGCTTGAAGTGCTGGAGTGGCGACAAGATGGTATCCAGCTGGCGGTGTTCAACAAGCTGCGCAAGGGCGGCTACGAGATTACCCGAGAACTCGACCTACATCAGCGCACGGTGAAGGAGTCGAGAACCGACCTTTACCGGCTGGTCAACCAGGCGCACGCAAACAATTGGCGCTGCGTACTGATTAGCCATGGCAAGGGCCTGAACAGTGCTACTCCCGCGCGGCTAAAAAGCTATGTTGCCCACTGGTTGACGCAGCATCCGTTGGTGCTGGCGTTTTGTTCGGCCCAGCGCCACCGAGGTGGCGTCGGCTCGGTTTATGCGCTGATTAAAAAATCCGCCGAAAGCCGCGAGGAAAACCGCGAGCGCTTCGGGCAAAAAAGTGATTTCTCTTAACGCGGGAAATCAGTTGCAACGGTAGGCCTTAAAACTGGCCGTGCCGTCAGCGACGTTACCTATCTCCACTAAGTCGGAGGCCCCCAGTTCTGCGGCGCGATTGCGGGCAAGCACAATCAGTTCTTGTTTGACGTTGGCGGCATTGCGCTCGAGAACCACCTTGTCCTTGGTCTGACTGGATACGTCGCCCACCAAGGTGCAATTGGCCACGGCTGCGGCGCTGCTCTGGGCGACATTGCTGCCCGCCTCGGTGAGCGCCACATAGGTGCAGCCGCTGAGGCTCAGGCTGCCAAGCCACAGGGCAGTCAGCACGACTCTTTTGTTCTTATTCATTGCGTCTTCCTTGAGTTTTTGTTGAGTTGCTTGCAGTCGTGCCGCAGCGGCAGTGCAGCCTATGCCACGCTACAGTCGGCCCTTGCCGAGCTCCAAGATGCCGCGACCGATGTTTAATCGCAGTATGTCGCTGGCGCCTTCGGCCAAGCGCCAAGCGCGCACTTTTTTGTACAGCAAGGCGAGGGGGTGATCGTCGATCAGCGCGCCGCCGCCGACCAGTTGAATGGCGGTATCCACGGCCTCGCCAATGCACTCTGTTGCGAATACCTTGCAGGCCATGCCTTCGTTAACAATGTTTTCGCCGGCGTCGGCAAGTCGGGCGGTGCGGTACAGCATGCTCCGCGCGGCAAAGGTCTTGATGCGTAAATTGGCGTAATGCCAACGCACCACGTCTTTGTCACCCCGTGCTGCGCCGCTCTTGTCTGGACTTTGCAGATGTGCCTGCAGTAGTTCCATTACCCAAATAAGGTAGCCGCAGGCCTGTGCGGCAAACAGCAGGCGCACATCACCAATTTGGCCAAGGGCCTTTGGCAGTCCCTGACCGAGTTCGCCAATGACTTGGCTGACCGGCACCCTGACCTGATCGAAGCGAAAGGCAGCGTGATGACTGCCATCTAGCGAGTTGAAACGCTTATCTAATATCACCCCATCGATGTCGGTATCGATGACCACCATGGAAGGCCCGTGGCCCTCGATGCGCACCAAGGCATTAATGAAGTCAGCGTCTGCGCCGCCGGTAACGTAGGATTTTTGGCCATTGATAACCAGGCTGTCGCCGTCAATTACTGCGGCGGTTGGCTGTGCGTCGTCGGGTTCGGTAAAGCCAAAGCTGCCGCGTTTTTCGCCAGCCAGCAAGGGTGCAAGATGGGTCGAAGCCAGCGGTTCGCCAACGCTGCCCAAGACACCGGGGCTGGGTCCGAAAACTGCGCCAAGCTCAGGCGGGTTGGCGGCAGCTAAGGCTTCTCGCGCCACACACAACGCCAATTGGCCGCTGTCTTTGGTGTCGCCGTTTGGCTGGGTCATCGAAAACAGGCCGACTTGTTTAGCGGCGGCGCGAATTTTTGCGGCCGCTGCCGAGGACTCCATATCTGCCAGCGGCAACATATGGTCTTTGGCAAAGGCAGCGCAGCGCTCGCGCAGTGCCAGCAGTTCCGGCGTCAGTTGTTCTGGCATGGTTACTCCTTAGACGTTGGGGGCAATGGTCATCACCACGATGATCAGGGTAAGAAAAACCATCGCCGCCAAGCTGTAGAACAGTAGCGATTCGCGCTGGACATTTTGCTGCACCAAGGCTTCAACCTCCTGCGCAGTGCGCGCCGAGGTGCTTGAGGTAATGCGGTAGCGGGTAACGTCGCCAGCGCGGGTTGGCAGTTTGACAAAGAGTTCCGGTGTTGCCTCCAGCCTGCGCGCCGCCTCAGCAAAACTGATGCCCGTATGTTTGGCAATTTGCGTCGGGTGCAGGGCTGGGCTGCCCTGCTCAATAAAGCAGTAGTAGATGTCCAATAACAAGCGCGATTTACCGCGAAAGCGAAATTCCAGTGTTGGTATGCCTAACATGCTCTTTGCCTTGCCCGGGCCAGCGCCTAAAAAGTTGTGAGCTTGCAGTATAAACCAACCCAAACCGGCGCTGACATCGCTTTAGCCTCCTACCGCGGTCCTATGCCGAGCCCTTCTCAGCAACGATCATGGCCCTGAGCGGTGCGGGCCAACCTTCCACCGTGCGGCTGGGGTTGGTGGTATCGAGTGCCTTGTCTAGAGACTGAAAGCGCATCCACGTTGTGCTGCGCTGTTCTTCGGTAGTGGTGGGTGTCAGGTCGATCAACTGCACGTTGCTATAGCCTGCCTGCTCAAGCCACTGCTGCAGCTCGGCGAGGCTTGGGATAACGCTGATGTTGCGCATGCGAGCGTAGCGGCCCTTGGGGTATAAACCTGCTGGCCCGTCGATCACTAGGGTTTCCATCACGCACTGACCGCCAGCCTCGGTGAGAGCATACATCTGCCGGATATGCTCCTTGGGGTCTTTACGGTGATAGAGCACCCCCATGCTCAAGACCCAGTCGAAGGCATGGGTTGAGGGTACCTCTTCAATGCCCAGCGGCAGTACCCAATGGTTAGGGTGACGCAGCAAGCGTTGGACTGCCCGATGCTGCATGCAAGACAACAGCGTCGGGTCGATACCCACCACTGACTCGGCGCCCGCACCCAACATGCGCCAACCGAAATAGCCGTTGCCGGCGCCAATATCGAGAATGCGTCGATTTGCAAGCGAGCCCATCGCGCCAGCCAGTCGATTCCATTTCCAGTCCGAGCGCCACTCGGTGTCGATAAAAATTGAGCCGAACTGAAACGGGCCTTTGCGCCATGGGTGCAGGGCTTGCAGGCTGGCTTCGAGTTTGCGTAACAGCTCGGCATTGGTACTGCCTGAACCATCCTTGCCATAACCCAAGCTACAGCCTACTGCGCCTGCAGCAAGTTGCGGTGAACCTGCCGCTAACTGCGCCGCTGTTGGCATGGCGTCAATAGCGTCCTGCCACCGGGGGAAGTCGCCGTGGTGCTCAGCGCTAAAGCGACTGTGCGCCAGCGCCATTGGCCAGTCGGTTAGCCAGTTGGCCAAAGCATCAGTCGGCTGCATCTAAGACCTGCGTGGGTGATGCCGCAAATGACACCCAATTCATGCAGTGAAACCACTGCACTACGTCGGCAAAGCCCGCCGTGCGTAAACGCTGATCGTGGGTCTGCGGGCTGTCTACGCGCATCACGTTTTCCAGCGCTTGACGCTTTTGGCTTACCTCTAAATCGCTGTAGCCATTGGCACGCTTCCAGGCCAAATGGGTGGCATCATAAAAATTCTGTTGCCGAGTATCTTGGTCCTGCACTTTTTCGGACAAAATAAGCAGCCCGCTTGGGTCCATGGTTGCAGCAATATTGCGTAGCAGCTCGGCGCGTTGCTGCGGCGGCAAGAATTGCAGCACAAAGTTGAGCATCACAACCTTGGCACCGCTGACATCGGTAGCGAGTAAATCCTCGCAGCGAAAAGACACCCGTGCATCGTCAATGTTGCGGCGGGCCTGCTTGATCATGGCAGCGGAGTTATCCACGGCGACCAGGCGCACGCCGGGGCTGTGGCACTGCGCCAGCAAGGCCAGCGAGCTGGCGCCCAGTGAGCAACCCAGATCAAAAGCGGTGCCCGTCGCGCCCATATGCCTTGCTGCGATGAGGCCGCTCATGGGTATGACCAACTCGTAGCCGGGCACCGAGCGCCGAATCATGTCGGGAAAGACGCCGACTACGTCTTCGTTGAAGGCAAAATCAACAATTTGATCCTGGGGTTTGGCGAAGATGCGATCGTCCATGGTCGGTCCTGTATACGAGGCGCACTTTGTAACACAAAATATTGCTGCGGCGACGCGGCCGCATGGCCAATAGGGTAGGCGGCTAGCTGTCGGGTGGCGGTAGAGGACAGCCCAAGGTTGTGGCCACGCCCTTGATCAGCGCAAATTCATCGCCAGTTAGCTTGCCGTCGGCGTTTATGACTAGGGCACAGGCGTCGATAAACTGCTGCTGCAGCTCAGCGCTGAGGTCGCGCATTTTATCCAGCGCCTGATTGAGCGCCTGATAATCGAAGTATTCGAGTTGCGTCATAGGCCGGTTGCCGCCCCAATGCTGCATACCGCGCTGGTAGGCCGAGGCTTGTGCGTCTGCCTGAGTGCTGCCAACGGTGGCCAGCAATGACAGTATCAGCCCTGCTTGTTTGCCAACCTTGGCGCTGCGGTTGATGCGGCCACTGCGGCGTACCGGCTGCACAAAGTGCGCATACAGCTCTTGGGTAATCATGCGATGCACTACCCATTCAAATAGGTCTACCGCCTGATCTGCCACGATCAGCTTGCCGGTGAGGTCGTAGAAGCGCTCATACTGGCGTTTCGACATTTCTTTAAGCGCGGGCATGGCCTGATCTAAGAGCAATAACTTGCGTTCCTGGTCTTGGCGGTCAATGCGCTGCAGCATGCTCGGCACCAGTGCGGGCACCCCCGCTTCGGCAAACTGGCTTATCAGCTGCAGCTGGGCATCGCGCACCGGTGCATCGCCGGACAACAGCATGGCGTAGACCAAGGCGCGAGCTTCGAAGGTGTCGTGGCTGGCCCGATTGAGTTGACCATCTGCGCTTGCGATCATGCGCTGGGCGGCGGGTAAGTTGGCGCTGCCGCTGAACTGGCTGACTGCGGATGTTGTTGCCGCTTCAGCAAAACCCGCATGGCCTGCATCAGTGCGCACTCGGCGCTGGCTCGCTGCAGCTGTAGGCTGGCTGCTGGGCTGCCAGCTTGGGTCCAAGGCCTTGATGCGGGCATCCAAGGGTGGGTGGGTGGCCATCATGCTGCCAAAAGATTTAATCGCCCCAAAAAATAAGTGACTGTTCTCATCGGCACTGGGAGACTCGATACGCGAGCCACTGCTGTGGGCGCCGATTTTTTTCAGGGCATTGGCAATACCGGTGGCTGAGCGGGTGAACTGTACCGCGCTGGCGTCTGCCAGATATTCGCGCTGGCGGCTCACGGCGGCCTTGATGAGCTGCCCAAAGAACATACCGCCATAGCCAACAACCAGCAGGCCAACCCCTAGCGCGATCAGCGCCCCACGCTCGCGGGAACGGCTGAACATCGAGCCGCGCATCAGGCTGCCGCCGATAATGCCTAGAATTAAAATGCCGTTAAGCAGCGCGATAATGCGCAGATTGATGCGCATGTCGCCGTTCAGAATATGGCTGAACTCATGGGCTACTACACCCTGCAACTCCTGCCGGTTCAGCAGGTCAATGGTGCCCTGATTGATGCCGATTACGGCATCGTGAATGCCAAAGCCCGCAGCAAAGGCATTGATGCTGTTTTCGCGGATGAGGTAAACCGGGGGTACCGGCATGCCTGCCGCGATGGCCATCTCCTCGACCACGTTGAGCAGTTGGCGCTGTTGTGGATCGCGGGTGTTTTGGCGAATTAAGACACCGCCAAGCGACTCGGCGACGGCCTTGCCGCCACCGCGTAGCGCGAGAAACTTAAAGCCGCTGGCAACCGCGATAAGGCTGATAACGCCGAGGCTGGTGTACAGCCACAGTTCCGTTGGCGCATTGGTTATGCGCTGGCCAAGGCTCAGCCCGGGGGTGTTGCCGGCAAAAAACACCAAAACCAGCAAGTTGGTGAGTACAACCAGGGAGAGCACTGCGCCAATAAATAGGACAGTGAGCAGACGGGTATTGTGTCGTGCCTTGGCTTGGGCCTGAAAGAAATTCATGGCTTATATCACTGTGCGTCGCTGGCCTGGCCTGCCAAGCCTAAAATGACACTGTTGGTGCAGCCTGAATTGCTTCGGAGTCTGCAAATTCAAGCACTGTGGCGTCGCTGTTAAAGCCAAAGGTAGCGGCAAATAGCACCGGCGGGAAGGAGCTACGGTAGGTATTGAACTGGGTCACTTGATCGTTGAAGGCTTGCCGAGCAAACGCCACTTTGTTTTCTGTAGTGGTCAGTTCTTCTGACAGCTGGGTCATGTTGGCGCTGGCTTTCAGGTCTGGATACGCCTCCATAGTGACGTTGAAGCGGCTCATGGCGCCGCTCAACACGCCCTCCGCCCCAGCTAGCTCTTTAATCGCGTCACCGTTGCTGGGATTGCCCGCTGCCGCAGCAAGACCAGCCGCGGCGTCATTGCGAGCGCTGATTACCGCCTCGAGTGTTTCGCGTTCATGGCTCATGTAGGCCTTGGCGGTTTCCACCAGATTGGGAATCAGGTCATAGCGTCGCTTGAGCTGAATCTCAATTTGTGAAAAACCGTTTTCATGCCGGTTTTGCAGCTCGACGAGTTGGTTGTAGATCCGTGCTACCCAAAACGCCAGCAGCGCCAGCACAACCAAAATAATAATGAATTCCATGCTTCTACCCCGGGCCTATGGCCGATTGTTCTGCTGGGCCGATCATGCGGTGTTCGCGCAAAAAAGTAAAAAGTCTGCGCATCGATTGCGCAATTTCACGGCGTATCGAAACCCTGAATGGTTCGATATAGTCAAACCATTGGCATTCTAGGAAACTCCATGACAGAGCAGGCGGCTGGTTTCGATGCAACGGCTTTTCGGCAGACCATGGGCAACTTCGCTACCGGTGTTGTGGTGGTTACAGGTCTACACGACGGCGTCCCCATTGGTTTTGCCGCCCAGTCGTTTGTATCGCTGTCGCTGCAGCCACCACTGGTAGCTTTTAGTCCGGGCAAGTTGTCCTCAAGCTGGCCAAAGATTCGCGTCGGTGGCAGTTTTGGCATCAATATATTAAGTCACGAGCAACAGACTGTTTGCGACGATATGGCGCGCTCTGGGGCAGACAAGTTCGCCAACGTAGACTGGCAGGGCACCACCACGGGCGTGCCCATGCTCAACGATGTACTGGCTTTTATCGAATGTTCTATAGAAGCAGAACACGATGCTGGCGACCACACTATCGTGGTTGGACGGGTACAGGACTATCAACGTATTCGAGGCGAATCAGCACCCTTGCTGTATTTTCGCAGCGCATACGGATCATTTGCGCAGTAGCAGCGCACAAAAAACTCACGCAGAAACGCGTGAGCAGCCTGGGAGGGAAACCATGAAGTTACAAAGTCGCGTTTGCGAAATTTTAGAAATTGATCACCCCATCGTGCTTGCAGGCATGGGTGGGGCCAGCAGTCCGGCCTTGGCGGCAGCTGTATCCAATGCCGGCGGCCTTGGTGTGCTTGGGGCCGCCGCCTGCGGCCCGCGACAGCTGCGCGAGTGGATTCGTCAGACTCGCGAGATGACGGACAAACCATTTGGTGTCGATACCCTGCTGCCAGCATCGGTTCGCCGCGCCAATTATGACGACCTTGAAGGACCAACGCCCTTGGATCTGTTACCAGAGCGGCAGGCCTTCGCTGAGGAATTCATGCGCCAAGAAGGCCTAGAGCCTCCTGCGCCCGGCAGCCTAGAGCGCGGCCCGGACGATGACGAACCGGCGCTGTTCACAAAGGAGTTTTTTGAAGCCCAGATGGCGGTGATTGTTCAGGAACGGGTGCCTGTGTATGCCTCAGGGCTGGGTAATCCCGGACCGTGGATGAGCGAGCTGCGGGCCAACGGCACCGAGGTGATGGCGGTGATAGGTGCGGTAAGGCATGCCATACAGGTCAAGTCCTCGGGGCTGGATATTATCGTCGCCCAAGGACATGACGGCGGCGGCCATAATTCGCCTGTGGGTACCATGGCCCTGATTCCCCAAGTGGTGGACGCAGTAGGAGACACCCCAGTGCTGGGAGCTGGCGGTATTTCGGACGGTCGCGGAGTGGCGGCGGCACTGATGCTAGGCGCTGAAGGTGTTTGGGTCGGCTCGGCTTTCCTTGCTTCAGAAGAAGCCAATATTTTTGATTTTCAAAAACAGGCCATTGTTGAGGCGACGGAGGAAGGCACCTCGGTGTCGCGTACTGTCACCGGTAAGCCCGCGCGCATCATTCGCTCCAAGTGGACCGATCACTGGCTGCGCGAGGATGTGGAGCCACTACCCATGCCCTATCAGGGCATGATTTCCGGGCCAGTAATGGCGGCAGCCAACAAACAAGGCCGCGGTGATGTGAACCCGGGATTCGCCGGGCAAGGCATTGGCATGATTAAGGCCGTGCGGCCGGCCAAGGAAATTTTCGACGAACTGGTCTTCGGCGCAGAGCAAGCCTTGTCTGGGACCACCAACCTACTGCGCTAGAGCTGGGGTCAACGCTCAGGTTGAAGCTAGATACCCCATGGCGGGCTTGCCTTTTGGTGATCCAGCCATGGCGTCACTCACCCTGCCGGGGCGAGGGCTTCCAGACACTGCCAATGCAGGTCGCCAAATGTGCCGTTTGGATTCACAGGCTGAATGCAAACGTGGTCGGCACCTGCATCCATATGCGCGCTGATGCGCTCGCGCAGATCATCGGCATCGCCCCACGCAAAGGTCTCGTCAATGAAGCGGTCGCTTAGATTGTCGATATCATCTTCGGTTAGGCCCATGCGCAGCCAGTTGTTGCGGTAGTTGGGTAGGCGGCTATAAATTTTCGCTACCGGTCGCGCCATGGCTCTGGCTTTTTCGGCATCGGTTTCGAGAATCACCTTTTGCTCCACGCACAACAGCGGGCCATCGCCCAAAATATCCCGAGCCATTTTGGTATGCGCCGGACCAGTAAAGTAGGGGTGTGCGCCTTGGGCGTGGGTCTTTACCAGTTCAAGCATTTTTGGCCCTAAGGCTGCGATCAATGTCAGCGGATCCTCAGCAGAGCGCAGGCCGTTATAGGGGGCCGTGTCCATTTGCTCAAGATAGGTGCGCATAGTGGCCACTGGCGGGCCGTATTTTAGTTTGTGCACGCCTTCCACGATGGGTCTGTGAGACACCCCAATGGCCATAAGAAACCGGTCCGCTGACTGCTCTGCCAAGGTGTACTGCAGGCCGCGGCTGACGGTCGGTTCGCGGTGATAAATGTTGGCGATGCCGGTGGCCAAGTTAAGTGTCTGGGTATTTGCCAGCAACCAAGATGCCAAGATGAAGGGGTTTTTGCCGACGGTTTCTGGAAGCCACAGCGTGCGGTAGCCGAGGTCTTCAATGCGCTTTGCCGACGCCGCCACTTCAGCAGAACTTGCGCCATCAAAAAAGTACCAAATGCCGAGTTTACCGACGTCCATAATTCCCCCTTGGATACAGTGCCAGATAGTCAAAAATCTGCTTCCAGCCTGACTGGGTTAAGGCGCGAAGGCAATCCTTGCTTGACCAGTAGGTCAGGCCCGCTGCTAATTTTTTCCTGTGGGTTGAGAAGCAATGGGCTAAACTGACGTGTTGGGTATGTGCCATGGTGCTAAATGGCGCGCAATGCCGGAGCAGCTTGGTGCGATGAGCGAAAACACTGCAGAAACAAAGGCCAATCGGTCAGAGCATGAGCAAATCGCCGCATCCTTGGGCGCCGCGACCGAGCGCCCGTCAATTTGGCAGTTGGCGTTACCAAGTATTCTCGGCAATCTGAGCTATACCGTCGTTGGCATGGTGCAAACCAAGTTTATCGGTGAATTAGGGCCACAAGCCCTAGCGGCAGTGGGGGCAGGCCAGCGGGTCATGTTCGCCATGCTGGCGGTTTTGATGGCGGTGAGCGCTGGCACCACGGCCTTGGTTGCTCGGGCATGGGGTGCCGGGGACTACGAAGAGGCCAGTCGCGTCACCATGGCTTCCTTGGCTTTGGCGGCAGCGCTGGCAGCGGTTGTGGCGGTTTTTGGTTTCTTTTTTGCCGGCGCCCTAGCGGGTGTGTTTGGCCTCGACGAAGCAAC
>JAACDW010000271.1 GCA_009936775.1 Pseudomonadota bacterium | reverse complement strand
TTGCACAGGTAAACAACCACGGCGGTCGACTGATTGTCTCGCCAAACACCAACACCGAAGTAATTGAAGCAACTGTGTCCGCGCAGATGGTGAGCATTCCCGGTGCAGCAACACCCTCCGAAGCCTTCACCGCCCTCGCTGCTGGCGCCAATGCAATTAAAGTATTTCCGGCAGAAATGATTAGCCCGAAGATTCTGGCCAGTTGGCGTTCTGTGATCCCCGACACAGTTTCTCTACTTCCCGTTGGCGGCATCGACGGCAATAATATGGCCGCATATTGGCAGGCAGGCGCAGGCGGTTTTGGCCTTGGCAGCGCCCTCTATAAGCCGGGCCGCAGCCTTGGCGATGTCAGTGCCAATGCCACCCAATTTGCATGGACTGTCACCGCCGCTAAGAATACCTAGCGAGGATCTCTCATCAGCCCGAATCAGCGCTTCAGCAATCCCACCTTAACCGCGCAGGGGGAACCACGCGCCCATGTCGGGCTGCGAGCATTGCAAACACTTTGGTTCAACACCGGCACGCTATGCAATATCGCCTGCGAAAACTGCTACATTGAGTCCAGCCCCGATAACGATCGGCTAAGTTATCTCAGCCTCGATGAGGTCAATGAATTTTTGGACGAGTTGCAGCGTGATAGCTGGCCGACAGAAGAAATTGGCATCACCGGCGGCGAACCGTTTCTGAATCCGCATATTCTGCCCATCATGCAGGCCTGCCTAAAGCGCGGCTATCGCCTACTGGTTCTCACCAACGCCATGCGGCCAATGCTGCGACCGAGAATTCAGGCTAGGCTACTAGACCTAGCGAAGCAGTACCCCACAATGCTCACCCTGCGTGTTTCCATCGATCATTTTAAGCCAAAAATCCATGAGCAGGAACGCGGAGCTGGCTCTTGGCGACCAATGCTCCGCGGCTTGCAGTGGCTGCAGCACAATGGCCTGGTCTATCATGTTGCCGGACGCACCCGTTGGGGTGAAAGCGAGGCCGCGCTGCGACAGGGTTACCAGCAATTGTTTAACGAGTTGGGGCTTAATATTAACGCCCAAGACTCACAGGCTCTGGTACTGTTTCCTGAGATCGACCCTGCCGCAGAGGTACCGGAGATCACTACAGCGTGCTGGGGCATTTTGGACGTCGACCCAAATAATATGATGTGCGCAAGCTCGCGCATGATCGTCAAACACAAGCACGCTTGCGCACCAGCCGTGATGGCCTGCACCCTGCTGGCCTATGATGAGCAATTCAACCTCGGTGCTACGTTGGCCCAAGCCAACCGTTGCGTCTCACTAAACCATGCCAGCTGCGCAACATTTTGTGTACTCGGCGGCGGTTCCTGCAGCGGCTAACAGCCATTTAGCCGCATTGTCTTAGACGCGCAATACCGCCAACCATTGGCGCTGAGCGTCCGACAAAACATGATCGGGAGTAAGCACTGCCCCGGCCAATGCCGAGCGAATATCAGCTGGCGTATCGGTGAAGGGTTGTTGCAGTAGCTCTGCAAGTACACGCTGCGCCTTTGCCGTGGCACCCTGATAGGTGGCCATAAACGCTTCAACGCTGACATGTTGGGCCGGATCATCCATCCAACAGTCGTAGTCGGTGACTAAACAGATGGTGCAATATGCTAGCTGAGCTTCTCTGGCTAAAAACGCTTCGGGCACATTGGTCATACCTACCAAGTCGCAGCCTGCGGCGTCGCGCAAAAAGAAACTTTCCGCCCGGGTCCCCAGTCGTGGCCCCTCAACGCAGCCATAGGTTTTGCCTTGATGTATGGCTTCACTGCAGCGCTGCGCCGCGGCAACGACATCTGCGCTCAAACTTGGACAAGCGGGATAGGCGGTAGAAACATGTGCAGCGACCCCAGCGCCAAAAAAACTGTATTCCCGTTTGCCACGAGTATGGTCAAAGTACTGGGCGGCCAGCACCAGCTGCCCCGGCATCAACTCTTGACGCAGGCTGCCTGCAGCGGAAATACCAAGGACTCGACGCGCGCCCAGTTGCTTGAGGGCAAAGATATTGGCCCGGTAGTTCACTTCACTAGGTAAGAAGTCGTGGTTTACGCCGTGCCGCGCAAGAAACAGCACATCACGCCCATGCAGACGCCCTTGCACAATGGGTGCAGAAGGTGCACCGAACGGTGTGCTCACAAGATGCTCTTGTTCAATCTGAAGTTCGCCCAGTTGGTACAGCCCTGAACCGCCAATAATCGCCAACATAATTTTGTTCCTCAATGACCTTCAGCATACCCAGCGCAGCGAGCCTGCGGCAACGCCAGCTCGCAAACAATGGTCAAGTAATTAGCAAATCGTAAAAATGTTGGAGCGTGTATTATTCAAGGCTTGATAACGACGGGGAAGGAAATGGCTGAACAACAATCGATCACAGACTTAGGCTTTGATCCAGACGCGCTACGTGCAAAATACCGTGAGGAGCGTGACAAGCGGATACGCGCCGACGGCAACGAGCAATACTTCGAGGTCAAGGGCGACTTCTCCCATTACGTCGACGATCCTTATGTTGAATCGCGCATAGAGCGTCAGCCTCTAACCGATCATGTCGACGTTATCGTAGTGGGCGGCGGTTTTGGCGGCCTACTCACCGGCGCAAGGATTACCGAGGCCGGAGTCGGCAGCATCCGCATCATTGAAAAAGGTGGGGACTTTGGCGGCACTTGGTATTGGAACCGCTACCCAGGAGCAGCCTGCGACGTAGAGTCCTATGTGTATCTGCCGCTTTGCGAGGAACTGGGCTTTGTGCCGAAGGAAAAATATACCCACGCGCCCGAGATTCTCGCCCATAGCCGCGCCATTGGTGAGAAATTCAATTTGTATGAGCATGCCTGCTTTCAAACCGAAGTAGAGGGCATGCAATGGAGCGAAGCAGACCAACACTGGACTGTACGAACGAACCGCGGCGACGCCATGA
The DNA here is from genome assembly GCA_009936775.1 of Pseudomonadota bacterium. GTDB lineage: Bacteria > Pseudomonadota > Gammaproteobacteria > Pseudomonadales > Azotimanducaceae > UBA4421. Next base: position 4,205 of record JAACDW010000271.1, on the reverse strand, counting down.
CGGCTAACTTTGTTTGTATGGCCAACGGACCCTTAAATCGGCCCAAATTGCCAGGCATCGAGGGCATCGATGGCTATAAAGGGCATACCTTCCATACCTCCCGCTGGGACTACGACTATACTGGCGGCGGCCCCGCGGGCGGCTTAAGCATATTAGCAGAAAAACGAGTTGGCGTTATCGGCACTGGGGCCACAGTGATTCAATGTGTCCCGCATCTTGCCCGCAGCGCGAAGGAGCTTTATGTGTTCCAGCGCACTCCGAGTTCGGTAGATGTGCGGGCGAACCGGCCCACCGACCCAGAGTGGGCTGCCAGCCTTAAGCCGGGCTGGCAGCAGGCACGCATGGACAACTTCAATACGCTCGTCTCCGGCGGCTTCGCCGATGAGGATTTGGTCAACGACGGCTGGACCGAGATCATTCGTAATCTGGCATCCATGGTGAACTTTCGTGGTCAGGCACTGTCGCCAGCCGAAGTAGCTGAAAAAATGGAGTTGGCGGACTTTCAAAAAATGGAACAAATTCGCTCCAGAGCAGAGCAACTGGTGAACGACCCGGACACTGCTGAGGCGCTGAAACCCTATTACCGACAATTTTGCAAGCGGCCTTGTTTCAACGACGAGTACCTGCCTGCTTTTAACCAGCCCAACGTACACCTAGTTGATACCCAAGGGCGCGGTATCGACAAACTCACTGCCAACGGTATTGTCGCCAACGGTGAAGAGGTGGAACTGGACTGCATTATCTTTGCCACAGGATTCGAAGTAGGCACCGACTATACCCGTCGCTCCGGCTACGACCTTATTGGCCGCGATGGCTTGAGCCTAAAAGCAAAATGGGCCGATGGTATGAGGACGCTACACGGCCTACAGACGCGGGGTTTCCCGAACTGTTTCATCGTGCAAAGCGGTCAGTCGGGCTTCACAGTGAGCTTTCCACATGCCATGAACGAACAAGCCAAACACATTGCCTACATTCTAGGCGAGTGCGCCAAGGCCAAGGCCAAGGTAGTGGAAGTAACAGCTGAGGGCGAACAGGCATGGGTGGAAGAAATCATCCGCATGTCGCGCTTCAGTGAGTCTTATCAATCCGCCTGCACCCCGGGCTATTACAACAATGAGGGCAAACCCAGCCTAAGTAGCAAACAGAACGGCTCCTATGGCGCGGGGCCGACCAAGTTCTTCAGGCTGATTAGGGCTTGGCGCGAGGAAGGCAGCATGCAGGGTCTTGAGCTTCGCTAAACGCTAACGCTCTTACACCCTATGCGGTGCCAGCAAAAGTTGGCGCCGCTGCAACTGCCTGCTCAGGCGCTGGCACTGACCAGCCAGACCGCACTGTCCAGATACAGGCCCTCGCCCTGATCGAACGGGCGCAGCGCATCTTCAACCGCGCCAAGCGCCGCAGCACGCTGAGCACCATGCAGCTCAGACATGACGCGGGCTGCCGGACCTACCCGAGTCTGGAACCTAACGGCCTCTGCAAGGTTTTCTGCCACCCGCAGGCGCTCTCGGTGGCCGGTTAGGGTAACGTTGCTGAAGCCAGCCTGCTGCAAAATATGCTCGACATAGGCTGTGTCGGCGAAGGCAAAAGGCCCGGGCGCACGTGCGTCTGCTGTTGCTTCAGGTGGGGGTAAAAATGGCGCGATTGCGCGTCCGGCGGTGGCCATCCAAGGATTGTCAGCAGGCGGCTGCCAACACACGAACAGCAGCCTGCCAGTGGGTTTCAGCGCGCTGTGCAAATTACCGAATGCGGCCACAGGGTCAGCGAAAAACATCACCCCAAAGCGCGAGAACAGCAGATCGAAGTCACCTTGAAAGGGTGTTGCTGCAGCGTCAGCTTGGAGATATTCGATGGCGCCATCACGCTTACGCGCTTGCTCCAGCATGGGCGCAGAAACGTCTACCCCAAGTACCCGAGCACCTAGTTTCGACAAGGCAATGCTGGTATCGCCACAGCCGCAACCAACGTCCAGCACGCGCTCGCCAGAGCGTACCTTGGCCGCCCGTAGCGCGGCCGTCGACAGCGGCAACAACAGGGCGTCCAAACGTTCTTGTAACTCGGCCCAAGTCGCCCCGGCCCGTTCATTCCAATAGTCAATTTGCTCTTGATTAACGCCAGTCATGGCTGCCTCCCTAGTGGTCCAAATGTCTTGCTCAGCCCGCCCTTGGTCAGAACAGCGCAGCGAACCGTTGCGCCGCCGCAACCCCTATTGAGGCGCGTCATCGACGCAATCGCCATTAAAATAGCGCTTGCCACGCACAACGGCGTAACGCTGCTCTTGCGTCATATGCTCTAGCTCTGGGTAATTTGTCGCTGTCATGAAACGTGCAAACCAATCTGCGATCAGATCATCGTCGTTAAGTGCCTGCCAGAGCTGGGCCTTCGCTTGGGCAATGAACACCGGATCAATTTCAGCGGCGGCCATGGCGGGTTGTAGCAGCGGGTCCCGATAGTGCTTGTCGTAACCCTGCGTAATTAGCTCAACCGCAAGGTCACCCAACATGTCGGCAACGCTGGGCGAGCGGAAGCCAACGGAGAAGGTCAAACACTCGCTCTGCGCAACCCCCCAGTGCGAGACGCCCGGCGGTAGGTACAGCATATCGCCGGGGTTCAGCAGCCACTCTGGTTGCGCGCTAAAGTCTGCCACGATGCGCAGCGGAGAGCCTGGTAGGAGAGGGGTTTGCGACGTGCAGGTCGAGCCAATTTGCCAACGCCGCTGGCCTTCCACCTGCAGCAAAAATACATCGTATTGATCGAAGTGCGGTCCTACGCTGCCACCGGGACAGGCGAAGCTCACCATAATGTCATCGAGTCGCCAAGGCGGCAGAAAATCAAAGCGTTCAAGTAACTCCTGCACTTGCGGCACCCATAGGTCCACTCCCTGCACCAGTAGGGTCCAATCCTGCTCTGGTAAAGACAAAAAATCCTCTTCCACGAAGGGGCCATGGCGCAGCGACCATTGGTTATCAGCACCCTGCACTAGCCGCGACTCCACTTCCGCCTCAAGGGCTAGCCCAGCCAGTTCGTCGGCACTGATAGGCGATAGGTAATCGGGCAAGGCGGCGCGAATCAACAACGGTTGCTGCTGCCAGTAGCTGGCTAAAAACTCCTCGGCGGAGGTATTACCCAATATCATTTACAGAACTCCGCGTAATTTCTAAGACGATACGCTGGCCAAAACACGATCACGCTGCCTGCGAATGCGCAGTGCAAACAGCGTCAAAATAGTCAGGTTGACGCAGCCCACCAACAATGCCCCGACGAAGGAGGCTTCATAATTACCGGTGAGATCAAACAGGTAACCGCCCATAAAACCCCCGGCGCCCATGCCAAACCAACCAAAAAATGAAGTGATACTCATGGCTCTGGCGGCAAAGTTGGCTGACACCATGATGCGCGTGCAGACCAAAATCGCAGACATGACACCCGAATAGGTAAAGCCAAACAATACAGCCACCAAGTAGAGGGCCGCGGTACTGTCTAAAAACGGAAACCATAATACCGACAGAGTTTGTCCAGCGGACATCACCATATAACTGGGGAGTGCGCCGATCATGTCGCCCAGCTTACCGCCCAGCACCCGGCCCGCGGCACCGCTCAACATCAGCACCATGAGCACCGACGTTGCCTGTTCTAGCGAATAGCCTGAATCGGTAAGCAAGGGCACCAAGTGAACAATGGGAACAGCCATACAGACACAACAAAAAATGATTGCGCAGCTGATCCAGCTAATCACTTCACGCTCCGAGAGTGGAAAGGTTCGCGTTTCGCTGACGCTTTGCTGTCGTGCCTGCTCGCGGGTAGGCGACTCTCGAATCAGCAGGGCAACCGGCAGCGCCAGCGCCAAGTAGCCACCAGCGATGATCATGTAGGTGTGCTGCCAGCCGTAAAGATCCAGACAAAGCGCGCATAGGTAGGGAACCACAGCCTGACCCACAGCCCCCCCCGAGGCGGTAACACCCAATGCCAGGCCGGGTTTATGGGTAAACCAAAACCCCACGTTGGCAAACAGCGGCGAGGTCACCATGGCATTGCCAAAGGCGCCAAACAAAAAGTACAGGCCGTAGAACTGCCAAATGGAATTCTGCTGGCTCAGGGCGAACAGACTACCCGACATCGCAAAGGCTGCCACCAAGCCAAACCATCGTGTCCCTCTGCGGTCTGCGATGTATCCCCAGAGGATGCCGAACAACGCTGAAGAAAAAGAA
>JAACDW010000059.1 GCA_009936775.1 Pseudomonadota bacterium | reverse complement strand
GAAGTTTAACAGAAGAATAAGCAGCCGCAACCGTGTCGGCGATGCTTAACGCAAGACGAAATTCAGCAGACTGCTACCAATACAGCAGGCACTCTCCGTAGAATGGGCCATGCCACATCACAAGCGCGTCGTCCAGGTCGCTGTTCCCCGACCACTGCACTCAGTCTATGACTACCACATCGATGGTGACCAAGCGCTACCCGCTATCGGTGCCCGAATACGAGTGCCGTTCGGTCGCTCGGAAGTTATCGGCATTTGCATAAACACCGCTGTCGAAACCCCACACGCCAAAACTAAGGCCATTATCGCCGTACTCGACGATGACGCGGCCATTGCCAAAGAACTGTTGGATTTGGCCCAGTGGATGAGCAGTTACTACCATTACCCCTTGGGCGAGGTACTCGGCACCATCTTACCCAGCGCTGCGCGCAAAGGCGCAGACTTCACCATCAAGCCGGAGCCTCCGCCAGATGTCTGGTGCTTGGGTGATCCGACAGGCGTCAGCCCTCGGGCGAAAACTCAGCAGGCTGTTGGGGAACATATGCAGCAGGCCAGCACAGCGCAAACAGGCAATGCGCTAGTTGAGGCTGGGTTTAATCGCGCCATGTTGCGTAAACTCGAAGAAAGTGGCGTTCTCAAGCGTCAGATGGCCGACGCTAAACAAGCCTTGGACCCGGCTCTGGCAGCCACTGCGGAACAAGACCGCGCCATCAGTCGAATTAACGCAGCACAGGGTTTCGACGTGTTTTCGCTGGAGGGCGTGACCGGTTCAGGCAAAACCGAAGTCTATCTGCAAAGCATGGCGCCGGTGTTGGATGCGGGCAAACAGGTACTTGTTCTGGTGCCAGAAATAGCACTTACGCCACAGACGCTGGCGCGTTTTCAGAACCGCTTTGGCCACACCGGCATGCTGCACTCGGCGCTCACCGATCAGCAGCGGCTGCAAACTTGGCTACGCTGCCGTGCAGGCGAGTTGCGTATATTGATCGGTACCCGTTCGGCAGTGTTCACCCCCTTTGCAGCGCTAGGTTTAATCATCGTGGACGAGGAACACGACAGTTCCTACAAGCCACAAGAGGGCCTGCGCTACTCGGCCCGAGACCTTACGGTCAAACGCGCGCAAAGCCTCGACATACCACTGCTGCTGGGGTCTGCCACACCATCGCTGGAAACCGTCTATAACGTCCAGCGCGGCCGCTACCGGCACCTGACTTTGCTAGCACGCGCGGGCGGGGCGCTAATGCCCAGCTATCATACTATCGACCTGCGCGGCCAAACCTTGCGCGGCGGGTTATCCGCCACCCTCATTCGAGTCATTCGCAGTCATCTCAACGAGGCAGGTCAAGTGCTGGTTTATCTAAACCGCCGGGGCTTCGCGCCAACCCTGCTGTGCAAGGCCTGCGGATGGCAGTCAGTTTGTCCAGATTGCGATGCCAAACTTACCCTACATCGAGCGCCCGAGCTGCTCATCTGCCATCACTGCAATCTGCGTTTCGCATTGCCGCAAAACTGCGAGCATTGTGGCCACGACGATCTGTTGCCTGTGGGTATGGGCACCCAGCGTGCAGAGGAGGCACTGGGTGAGCTATTTCCCGGCATACCCCTGTACCGCATTGACCGCGACACCACGCGCAGCAACATTCAGCTGAACCATCAGCTAGCGCAAATTCAGCAAGGCAAGCCGTGCATTATGGTTGGCACTCAGATGCTGGCGAAGGGCCATCACTTTCCGGCCGTTACCCTGGTCGCCGTAATCAACGCCGACGCGGGCTTTCTTAGCCCAGATTTTCGTGCCCCAGAGCGCACGGCCCAACTCATCGTACAGGTCGCTGGCCGTGCTGGCCGTGCAGAACGTCCCGGACAAGTTTGGGTACAATCCTATCAACCAGAGAACCCGCTGCTGCAACGGCTGATAGAGCACGGCTACCCGGGCTTTGCTCAGGCCGAGCTTGCCAGCCGCATTGAGGCCGGGCTACCACCGGCGCAACCCATGGCCATGCTTCGTGCTGAGGCCTTCGATGCGCCCATGGCAAGGGACTTTCTGCTGCAATGCAAAACTCAGCTAGCGAGCGTAAGCAGCGAGCCCGGCATACAGATATTGGGACCAGTTCCGGCGCCCATGGCACGACTGGCAAAGCGCGCGCGTTTTCAACTGGTGATCCTGGCGGCAAATCGGCCGCAGCTGCATCGCACGTTGGCAGGCCTCGGGCGGCCGAAAACCCATACAAACCTGCGCTGGTCTGTCGACGTAGATCCCTACGACGCCATGTAGCAGCTCTCGGCATGAGCAAACCACCCTGACTCTTAGCTTCGCCATCACCCAACATGCGCGGTATCATGCGCAGCTATGTCTTTATTACTCGCCATAGGCGGATTTGCATGACCAAGGATTTCGCCAATCGCGGGCGGTCTGGCAAAGCCCCAGCAAAGAAACCACGCTCCGCAGGCACACCTCGGCCCGCGCGAGCCACACCAACGCGGCGTAAATCGTCGCGAGGCGGCAAGGGTTCCGGTTTCCACGGACCCAGCTTCTCCTCGGGAGCGATCTTCGGCGCCATTGTCGTGCTGCTGGCCGCTTACTTACCTGAGTGGATGAACGATCAGTCCGGCGACCAAGTAGTTGCAGGTGATACGGCACCGCGTGCACCCAATGTCACTTTTGAATTTCCCGACCTACTCAAAGACAGCGAGATACAGGTCGACACTACGCCCTATCAAGACAACACTGCTGTGAGCACTGGGCAAGCAGTCAGCTTTCGCGTGCAGGCGGCTTCATTCCGCGAGGCCAGAGACGCCAACGAAATGCGTGCCAGACTGATTCTGCTTAATCTGTCTGCAACAGTAGTTGCCAAGGACAGCCCAACAGGCACATGGCATCGGGTCGTACTGGGGCCGTTCGAGCGCCAAGTTGATGCCAACCGCGCCTTAACCAAGCTGCGCGAACAAGATATTTCTGGCGTTATTTTGCAGGAGTAGTAAGCAACCCAAGCTGTCATTTGATGCATAGACCAAGAGTCAGCGGTAAAGTCACCGAACCCAAGCGCGCTCTTCAGGTGCGCTCTTAAGGTGTTTTGTCCAATTGCTTTGTAACAGTGGGCGCGCCAATATCGCAGCCCCTGCAGCCGCGTAACCTAACTGCCCAAGCGTTCCTTGACGCACACTAACCAACAAGACGAGTTCATATATGCAAGCTTTCCATGGCACAACAATTCTCAGTGTCAGAAACGATCATCAGGTCGCCGTGGGCGGCGATGGTCAGGTGTCGCTGGGCGATACTGTAATGAAGGGCAATGCCATAAAGGTGCGCAAACTCCATCATGACAAGGTGATTGCAGGTTTTGCCGGTAGCACTGCCGATGCCTTTACCTTATTTGAGAAATTCGAAGCCGCACTTGAGAAATATCACGGCCAATTGGCGCGTGCGGCCGTAGAGTTGGCCAAGGAATGGCGGTCAGACCGCGCTCTGCGCAAGCTCGAAGCAATGCTCATCGTGGCCGACGCTACGGCCACACTGCTGATCAGTGGCAACGGTGACGTTATTGAGCCAGAGGCCGGTGTGCTAGCCATTGGCTCTGGGGGCAACTATGCACGGGCCGCTGCCACCGCACTGGCGCAAAACACCGCGCTGAGCCCAGTAGATGTGGTGCGCAAAGCCATGACCATTGCTGGCGACATCTGTGTCTACACCAATCATTCATTGACCTTGGAAACGCTGACCACCGATGCCGAATAACGACGCCCTTACGCCGAAACAAATCGCCGCAGAACTCGACCGCCATATCATCGGTCAAAGCGACGCCAAGCGCGCGGTGGCCATTGCGCTGCGTAATCGTTGGCGGCGTATGCAGCTGGAGCCAGAGCTACGAGACGAGGTAAGCCCAAAGAATATATTAATGATCGGCCCCACCGGAGTAGGCAAAACCGAAATCGCCCGACGGCTGGCAAAACTTGCCAACGCACCGCTTATCAAAGTGGAGGCCACAAAGTTCACCGAGGTGGGCTACGTTGGCCGCGATGTAGAGTCCATTGTTCGGGACCTGGCGGACACAGCCGTTAATCTATTGCGCCAAGAGCAAATGCAAGAAGTTGCCAGCCAGGCCGCAGACCGCGCCGAGGAACGGCTATTGGACGCGCTGCTGCCGCCGCCACGCGATAGTGAGGGGCCCACTGAAGATTCTTCCACCCGCCAAATGTTCCGTAAAAAGCTGCGCGAGGGAGAACTGGACGACAAAGAAATAGACATAGACCTGGAGCAGGTTGCCGTTGGGGTGGAAATCATGGCCCCACCTGGCATGGAGGAAATGACCAGCCAGCTGCAAAACATGTTTGCTAACCTAGGCCAGGACAAAAAACAGCAACAGCGTCTGAGCATAAAAGAAGCGCGCAAGCGTTTGCGAGACGAAGAGGCTGCACGCCTCGTTAACGATGACGAAATTCGCGGCAAGGCTGTTACCGCAGTCGAGCAGACGGGCATCGTTTTTATTGACGAACTGGATAAGGTTGCCAAGCGCGCGGAAAACTCCGGTACCGACGTTTCCCGAGAAGGCGTACAGCGCGATCTGCTGCCCTTAATTGAGGGCTGCACTGTGAGCACCAAATACGGGCCGATCAGCACTGACCACATACTGTTCATTGGCTCTGGTGCTTTTCATCTGGCCAAACCTTCAGACCTTATTCCCGAGCTACAGGGTCGCCTGCCCATTCGCGTGGAACTACAGGCTCTGACGCCAACAGATTTTCGCCGCATTTTGACCGAGCCCAAGGCCAGCCTGTGCGAGCAATATCAGGCACTCATGGCTGCGGAGGAAGTGACCCTAGCCTTCGACCCCACAGGTATCGAGCGAATTGCCGAACTGGCTTGGCAGGTCAACGAGGGCACAGAAAATATCGGTGCACGCAGGCTGCATACGGTCATGGAGCGCCTGCTCGAACCGCTGTCATTTGCTGCCGACGAAAGCGCCGGCCAGCATGTGCTAATCGACGCAGACTATGTAGAAACACACCTAAGCGATTTAGTTAGCAACACGGACCTGTCGCGTTTTATTCTCTAACGCGACACGGACCTGCACCAAAGTAAACCCCATGGAAGCACCCAAGCATATTACCTACCACAAAATTGCCCACACGCTGGAGCTGCAGTGGGCTGACGCCCAACATCAAATCCCCGCAGAGCTGCTGCGGGTTTACTCACCCTCTGCCGAGGTGCGCGGCCACTCCGCAGAGCAGCGTACCCTGCAAACGGGCAAAAAAAATGTGGGGATCCGGCTAATCGAGGCAGTTGGCAACTACGCCATACGCATCACCTTTGACGACGGTCACGACAGTGGCATTTATGCTTGGCCTTACCTGCGCGAGATGGGGGCCGAACAAGACAGGTTCTGGCAGGACTACCTCGCCGAACTTAAGCAAGCCAATGCGTCGAGACTGCCCAACATTCCAGTCAGTCAATGGTCACCAAAATAACCAACTAATACTGCGCCGAACAACCAAGTAAAAAAGCACCTCCCGGGTATCCGCGCTATAGTTTGTGCTCAGCCTGCAACAAGACCCTACAGCGATGACCGAGTCTGCCGACAACAACCGCCCTCAGCCTGACGCCGACAAAGTCAGTTTTGGCTTCGAGCATGTCTCACCCGACGAAAAAACCCGTAAGGTTGGCGATGTGTTTAAAGCCGTAGCAGGCCGTTACGACCTGATGAACGACCTCATGTCACTCGGTACACACCGCCTATTCAAACGCATGGTGCTGCAGATGTCTGGTGTGCGCCAAGGGCATCAGGTGCTCGATCTAGCTGGTGGTACAGGTGATATGGCCGCCTTGTTCGCTGCAGCGGTAGGCGAAGCAGGACGCGTGATTCTGACCGACCTAAACCGCCCGATGATGCAGGTCGGGCGCAACCGCCTGCTCGATCAGGGCTTGGCGCAGGTGCAATTTTGCCAAGCCCCCGCCGAAGCCCTACCTTTTGCGGACAACACCTTTGACTGCGCTTGCATCAGTTTCGGCATTCGCAACTTCACTGACAAAGATCAGGCACTGAGCGAGCTGATACGAGTGCTTAAGCCCGGAGCCGCGTTACTGGTACTGGAATTTTCCAAACCTACCGACCCAGTGCTAGAAACTGCCTATCGCGCCTTCCAAACCCTGTGGCCGCCTGTCGGCAAGCTGCTGGTAGGCGATGCGCAGCCGTATCAATACTTGGTTGTATCCATTCGCATGCACCCCAACCAGAAAACCTTGAAGCAGATGTTCGACGACGCGGGTTTTGCCGAAACCCAATTCCACAACCTGGTGGGCGGCATCGCAGCAATCCACCGCGGGACCAAGCCCGAAACATCCGCAGCGCTTTAAACGTCGTGCAGGATGCCAACGATATGTTTGTATCAGCGCTGCAGCGCCTGCTGAGGCAGCTAAGTGAAAGAGCCTTAGCGCTTGACCCACATACCGCTCAGCAGGTCCGCACCTTGGCCGGGCAGGTAGTGGAGATTCATTGTCTTGCACCAGACCTGTGTTGGCATTTACATATTGCCGAGGCGCATATCGACTTCACCACCGGTCCTGCGGAGCACCCCAATGTGGCCCTCACTGGCAGCGCCAAGGGACTGCTGCAAACCCTACTTACCGGCAGCAGCGCCGACCGCGTCGCCATCGACGGTGACGCCACAGTGCTTATGCAGCTACAGGCACTGGCGAAGAACTGCAGCCCGGACGTTGTGCGCCCACTGGGAAATGTTGTGGGCAAAGACAAAGCCCAGCGCACGGCAGCGCTGTTGGAGCTCGGGGCGGTAACATTGGGCAGCATGTTCAATGCAGCTGCGCAGCAAACCCAAGCAAGCGCCGAGACTTTTATGACCCAACGCTTCACCACGGCCCCTGAGGTCGAAGACTTTTTGAGCCGGGTCGACCTACTGCGGCTGCGCGTCGACCGATTACAAGCACGGCTAACCCTTCACGGGGAACAGTCGGGCACACCCTGATGCCTTGGCCCACGCTTCGGTATCTGCTCAGTCTAGCCGGCGTCATGTTGCGCTATCGCCTGCACCATTTCATTGGTGCCCAGCATATTCCCAACGCCGCCGTGCGGGGCCTGCTGGCGCTGCTGCGTCTCGCTTTGCCAGCGCGCGACGACATGCCCAACCAGTTGGCCGAGGCGCTTGCTTCACGCGGGCCCGTATACATCAAGCTGGGGCAGCTACTCTCGACGCGGCCTGACCTACTGGGAGCGTCAATTTGCCACGGTTTGGCGAAGCTGCAAGATCAAGTAGACCCGCTACCCGACAATACCGCCCTGACCTTGATGCGTAGCGCCCTTGGTCAAAACGCGCTAGCCGAATTTGCGCACATAGACGCGCAGCCAATAGCCAGTGCTTCTATTGCCCAAGTGCATGGAGCCAAGTTAAGCAGCGGTCAGGCGGTGGTCATTAAAGTGGTCAGGCCGAATATAGAACGGCAAATTCGCAGGGAAATGCAGGCCCTAATGGCGCTTGCCAGTTGGCTAGAGGGGCGCGTGCCAATCCTAAAGCAGCTGCACCCCACACAGATTGCAGAAGATCAGTTGGTCGTCATGTTGGCGGAACTGAACATGTTTAAGGAGGCCCGCAATCAAATTCAGCTGCGGCGAAATTTTGCTGAATCCACGCTGCTGTCTGTGCCGCGCCTGTATCCCCAATTTACTCGGGACAATCTGCTGGTTATGGACCGCATCGAGGCACCATCTATTGGCGAGATCGAGCGTCTAAGTGAGGCAGGAGTAGACTTTAAAGTACTTGCGCATAAGGGCGTGGAAACATTCTTCACGCAAGTATTTGATGACAACTTCTTCCATGCCGATATGCATCCTGGCAACGTTTTTGTGGATATTAGCGAGCCATCGGACCCCAAGTGGATCGCTTTAGACTGCGCCATCATGGGCAGCCTGAGCGAGTCCGACCAAACCTATCTGGCGCAAAATCTCATCGCCTTTTTTGCCCGAGACTACCGGCAGATCGTCAATCTGCACTTACGCTCAGGGTGGATTCCCGCCACCACCGATGCCACCGCTTTTGAGCAAGTTATTCGCAACGTCTGCGACCCCATATTCGCCAAGCCGCTGAACGAAATACACTTTGCCGCCTTTATGACCGAGTTACTCGATGCCGCCAGAACATTCGGCATGCAAGTACAACCACAACTGGTACTGCTGCAAAAAACTCTGCTTTACATTGAGGGCCTTGGCCGCCAGCTCTACCCAGAATTGGACCTGTGGGAAACCGCCGAACCGTTTATGCAGCGCTGGGCGGTGCAGCATTTGGGCGCTGTAGCAGTAATCGGCAAGCTGCTGGCAAACACGCCAAAGCTCTGGAGTGAACTGCACCGGCTGCCCGAGTTACTCGACGACACCCAGACCATCGAGCTGCGCAAACAACTGGCGAAGCAGCAAGTCAGATTGGACGCACTGCATCAGCAATTGCAAAAGACCCGTCGACACAACAGACGGCAGGGCCTACTGGCTCTGGTAATACTCGGCAGTATCGCCTTTGCGGTTTGGGGGTAACGCCGGATGCCGTCGTCTAGCGCTTTTTAATTAGTGGCGATCGGTTAATAATGCCCTCGCCCTATCGTTATTGGTGCCAGCAGAGTTATGAGTGTGTTAGACGAGTTAACCCAAGTATTGGCGCAACGTAAAACGCAAGACCCCGAAGCATCCTATGTCGCTTCGCTGCACGCCAAGGGTCTGAATAAAATCTTAGAAAAAGTTGGCGAAGAAGCCACGGAAGTGATTTTGGCTGCCAAAGACGCGCACGATGATGCCAGTGCTAAAGAACAAGTCGTTAAAGAAACCGCAGACCTATGGTTTCACACCATGGTGATGCTCAGTGAGTTAAACCTCACGCCGCAGCATGTGTTGGACGAGTTGGCCAAGCGCCTTGGGGTAAGCGGTCACGACGAAAAAGCGAGCCGCTAGTTTGGGCCGCCGCGGGGCGCCACTGCTGTAAACGGCGCAACAAAGCGTCCTATAATCGATCCACTGTTTTCGGAGAATCCCAATGTTCGGATTTGGTATGCAAGAACTGCTGGTCATCTTGGCCATTGTGCTTTTGATCTTCGGCCCCAAGCGCTTAAAAAATATTGGCGCCGACCTTGGCAACGCAATAAAAGGCTTTCGCACGGCGGTGGCTGACGAAGACAAGCCTGCCGATGCATCGGCACCGGGCGCTGCGAAGGTCATTAACGACGATGCGGAGACGGCGGCCAACGCCGCTGGCGTCAAAGCAGCGGAACAGGAGAGCAAAACCTAGACCCGCTGTCCCAATGACTGTGACGACTCTCTGCAAGCAAACCAACCGGAGCATTGCCAAGGCCCATGTTTAGCGATTTCGGCTCAATGGAGCTCATGCTGATCGTCTTGGTGACGCTGCTAGTTATCGGACCGGAGCGTTTGCCGGAGGTGCTGAGAACCCTCGGACTATGGTTTGGCCGTCTGTCGCGCACGTTTACCGCAATGAAGGTGGAAGTGGAGCAAGAGATTGGCATGGACGATGTGCGCCGCCAGTTGCATAACGAATCGGTTATGGCGGAAATGCAAAAAATCGAAAACGAAGTAAAGCACTCTATTCAACCGCCCATACCCTCCCGGGCTGAGCAAGCTGGCGAAACCGAAAAAACTGCATGCAGCGAATCCCAGGCGCAATCTGCGTCCGCAGCGGCTAGCAAAGAACCGTGAGCACAGAGCAGGACGATGCAGTCGATGTCGATAAGGAAATGCCCTTCCTCGAACACCTAATTGAGCTGCGCAGCCGACTGCTGCGCGGTTTCGCCTTTGTCGGCCTACTCTTCTTGCCAACCTACTATTTTGCTGAGCCGCTGTTTACTTTCATCGCGGCGCCGCTGATGCAGGCCCTGCCCGAAGGGTCGGATATGATCGCTACGCAGGTTACTTCACCGTTTTTAACGCCATTCAAACTGGCGATTTACACGGCGATTTTTATTGGCGTGCCATTTTTGCTGCACCAATTATGGGGCTTTGTAGCGCCCGGGCTGTATCGCAAAGAAAAGCGTTTCGCCTTTCCATTGCTGTTTTCTAGCGTGTTGCTGTTCTATGCCGGCATGGCTTTTAGCTATTTTCTGGTCTTCCCACTGGTCTTCAACTTCTTCGTCTCGGTAAACCCCGAGGGCGTTGCTATCATGACCGACATCAACGAGTACCTAAATTTCGTGATGAAGATGTTTCTGGCCTTCGGTATCGCCTTCGAAATTCCCGTAGCGACGTTTTTGCTTGCGTGGTCCGGGCTTTCCAGCGCCCAGAGCATGGCGAACAAAAGGCCCTATGTGATCATCGGCTGCTTTATCACTGGCATGCTGCTCACCCCTCCGGATGTAATCTCCCAGCTGTTATTGGCCTTGCCCACTTGGCTGCTGTTTGAATTTGGAGTGCTGCTGGCGCGTGCGGTTGAAAAGCGTGAAACAGATGCCGCTGGGCCTGCAGAAGGATCCGGCCCCGGCCTTTAAACGGTAGCCTAGGCTAGGCTGCCCGGGCTGGGGTGCTCTATGACTAGGGTAAAGGGTCCATCGTTAACACTGCTTACCTGCATATCTGCTCCGAACTCTCCTGTTTGCACGGGCAGGTGGCCGCCAAGCTGTTGCACAAAGCGCTGGTACAACTCGTTGGCTTGTGTGGGCGCTGCGGCAGCGGTAAAGGACGGGCGTCGGCCCCGGCGGGTATCCGCCAACAGAGTGAACTGGGATATTACAAGCGCGGGACCACCGATGTCTTTGATGCTCAAGGCGGTTTTGGTCTCGCCGTCGCTGGGGTTGTCGAACATGCGTAGCTTGGCGACTTTCTCCGCCAACCAGCTCAATTCCTCGAGGCCATCGGTTGCCGACACCCCCAGATAAATCAGCAAACCTTGCCCTATCTTGCCGATGACCTTATCGGCTACGGTAACTTGGGCCTCCAACACGCGCTGCAAGACGACTTTCATCGGTGCCACCAAGCGCTGGCCAGTCGCAGCTTGCTGCGCATTGGCCTATGCGCGCTTGCGCTCGCTTTCCTTTAGCAGCAGCTTGCGCACACGAATATTCTCAGGCGTGATCTCTACCAACTCGTCATCGTCGATGAATTCCAGAGCCTGCTCTAAGGTCATCAGCATTGCACCGCTCAGCTGAATATTTTCGTCCGTGCCGGAAGCGCGAACATTTGTCAGCTTTTTTTCCTTGAGCGGATTAACCGTTAGGTCATTAGCTCGCGAGTGAATACCTACCACCATGCCTTCATAGACCATTTCGTTGGGGGTTACCATCATTCGGCCCCGAGCCTGTAAATTCCACAGCGCAAAGCCAACCGCCTTGCCCTGCGCGTTGGAAATCAGCACGCCATTTTTGCGCGCCCCTACTTCCTCGGCGGTCCGCGGCCCAAAACCATCCGATGCAAAGGACATAATGCCGGTGCCGGAGGTTTGCGACAGGAAAATCGGGCGGTAGCCCATAATGCCTCGGCTAGGAATACGAAACTGCAAACGCACCCGCCCCTTGCCATCAGGCTGCATCTCTTGAAGCTCGCCGCGCCGGTCGCCTAACGACTCCATTACCTTGCCCTGATGTTGTTCCTCAATATCCAGCGTCAGCGTTTCAAAGGGTTCATGCACTACCCCATCTATCTCGCGGTAAATTACCTGCGGCCGCGACACCGCCAGGTCAAATCCTTCTCGGCGCATGGTTTCAATCAATACAGACAAGTGCAGCTCACCGCGACCTGACACTCGGAACCGGTCCGGATCAGGCGTGTCCTCTACCATGAGCGCAACATTGTGCAGTGCTTCCGTTTGCAGTCGCTCGCGTATTTGCCGGCTGGTCACATACTTGCCTTCGCGACCAGACAGCGGCGAATTATTCACACAAAACATCATCGTCAACGTCGGCTCATCGACGGACAGCGCGGGCAGGGATTCAACTTGCTCGGGCGCGCACAACGTATCGGATATGTTGATCTTGTCGACTCCGGTCAAGCAGATAATATCGCCAGCGCTGGCGCTCACCGCTTCAACGCGCTCCAAACCACTGTGCCGATAGATGTTCATCACCTTGCCCTTGCGCTCAGCTCCTTGACGATCTACCACAATTACCTGCTGGTTGCGTTCCACAACCCCGCGGCTAATGCGCCCAATGCCGATGACGCCTTCGTAGGTTGAATAATCCAAGGAACTGATCTGCATTTGGAATGAGCCACCCTCGTCGACTTCTGGCGGTGGCACTTGGTCGACAATCATATCCAATAGCGGACTCATGTCATCGGCAATGGCATCGAGCTCTAAACCGGCGACACCGTTTATTGCGCTTGCGTACACACAGGAAAAATCCAGCTGCTCATCGCTGGCGCCAAGATTATCGAAAAGCTCGAACACCTGATCGATAGCGCGGTCTGGATCACCGCCGGGGCGGTCAATTTTATTCACTACCACAATCGGTTTGAGGCCATAGGCAAAGGCTTTCTGGGTCACAAAGCGTGTTTGCGGCATCGGCCCGTCTACCGCGTCTACCAGCAGCAAAACTGCGTCGACCATGGACAAAATACGCTCAACCTCGCCGCCGAAATCCGCGTGTCCGGGAGTGTCGACAATATTGATTTGGGTGTCGCGATAATTAATGGCGGTATTCTTGGCCAGAATCGTAATGCCGCGCTCTTTCTCCAAATCGTTGCTGTCCATTGCCCGTTCAGCAGCGCCAGCGTCCAACAAACCTGTTTGTTGCAGCAGGCAGTCGACCAAGGTGGTTTTGCCGTGATCGACGTGAGCAATGATCGCAACGTTGCGTACATTTAAGTTCGGCACAGACGTGTTTTCCCTGTAAGTGTTTGGCGCTAGCGCACCAAGGAGCAAAAAGTCGGTATGCAGCCGCCGGCCAAATACATCAACGATGACCCTTAGTGTTGGGCCGAAGGACTAAAGTGGCTAGCGTGCACGGTTCGGGCGGGCGCGATTATGGCCGAAGCCATGAGCGGTGTCGCCTAAAACTCACCTCTGGCGAGGTTTCGATTTACGCGGTCGGCTATGCACCAAACTGGTAAAAATTTGCTAGGAATATTTGTGTCCTGCCGGTTTATGCACCAGAATAGCGCGCGCGCGGTTCAGACCAGAACGCGCCGCACTAATTTGGTGCGAAATATCGAAGGCGTTTTTGAAAACAACATGAATTCAATGACTTAGACACAAGTAGGTATGGCACGCATTTTGCCTTTCCTAGCTCAAGTGCTTCGAACGCAGCACTGATCGGGCGGGCTTTGCGACGGCGCTGGTTCTATTGTGTTGCAATTATCGTCTGCACAGACGAAACGACCTGCAAAACTGCCTACACGCAATGGCACCCACATTTAAGGAGACTAACCAAGCATGAAATCTAAACTCGAATACATTTGGCTGGACGGCTATCAGCCAACACAGAGCCTGCGCAGCAAGACCCAGATGAGCAAGGACAACTTTACGGGCGCGCTAGAAGAGTTACCCATGTGGTCTTTCGACGGCAGTTCTACTGAACAGGCGGAAGGCGGCAGCTCAGACTGCTTGCTCAAGCCTGTCGCCATTTACCCTGACCCGGATCGTCAGAACGCCTACCTAGTGATGTGTGAAGTACTCAATGCCGATGGCACCCCACACCCGTCCAACGGGCGCGCGACCATCGACGACGATGACAACGATTTTTGGTTCGGCTTCGAGCAAGAGTACTTTCTGTGGGATGTAGACACACAGCTGCCTCCCGGCTTCCCTCCCGGCGGTTTCCCCGGTCCACAGGGTCCATACTACTGTTCGGTAGGGGCAGGTAACGCCCACGGTCGTGATTGCGTCGAAGAGCACTTCGATATCTGCCTCGAAGCAGGCATTAACGTCGAAGGCATCAACGCTGAAGTTGCTGCAGGACAGTGGGAATTTCAGGTATTTGCCAAGGGCGCCAAGCAAGCGGGCGATGAAACTTGGGTAGCTCGCTATCTGCTCGAGCGCACTGGCGAAAAGTACGGTTATGGCATCAACTGGCATCCCAAGCCTTTCGGCGACCTAGACTGGAACGGCTCGGGCATGCACGCAAACTTCTCCAACGAAGCCATGCATACTGAGGGTAAGGAAGAAATTTTTACCAAGATCTGTGAAGAGTTTGGTAAGAACATCCAACGCCACATCAGCGTTTATGGCGCCGACAATGATCAGCGCTTGACCGGCAAGCACGAAACCCAATCGATTGATGAGTTCAGCTACGGCATCTCAGACCGCGGCGCCTCAATCCGTATTCCAGTAACGACCCCTGCTGACGGCTGGGTGGGTCGCCTGGAAGATCGACGCACCGCGTCAAATGCGGATCCTTATAAGGTAGCTGCAGCAATCGTTAAGACCACCAAGGAAGCCTTAGGCTAGGTGATCTGAGACGAAGCAAGGGTGTCGACTCCTGTCGACGCCCTTTTTTTTGCTTCGTGGAAGCCTGCAGTTGCAGCCACGGCACTCGGCTTGAACTTTTTTGGTGCTCGCACTACTTTGGTGCGAGAGCGCAACCACACAAGCTGACGCAGCGAAGAACAAATGTAGATTGATCGGTTAGGCATGAACCAAATCAAAAAGCGGCCAGTACAAAATTCAAAATTCGCTGAGCACTTGCTCGGCAGTTTGACGACTGCTGTTATTTTGTTGGACGAGCGCCTGTACCTGCAAAAACTCAACAGCGCGGCAGAAGATCTGCTGCATATTTCCGCCAGTTCGGCGCTCTTTAGCCCCTTGTCTGACCTATTGCTGCGCAGCGAAGACCTTGTCGCATCACTGCAGGACGCTATCGCCGACAACCAACCCTTTACCGCCAGAAATGTTGCCCTGCAGTTACCAGAAAATACCGTAGAGCAAGTCGACCTGACCGTGTCGAATTTAGAAAAGCCCAAGGGCCTGCTGCTGGAACTACACCCCACCAGCCGCATCAACTCCATCAGCCAAGGCAGTTCGAGCGAAGAGCAGCAAATTACCACGCGCAGTTTGATTCGCGGTTTGGCGCACGAGGTTAAAAATCCGCTCGGCGGTATTCGCGGCGCCGCTCAGTTGCTGGAGCGCGCGCTGCCCAGCGATGACCTGAAAGAATATACCCACGTCATTATTAGTGAAGCAGACCGGCTCAGAGATCTGGTCGACCGCATGCTCGGACCATGGCAGCCAATGCAGTACGAGGCCGTGAATTTGATCGAAGTAATTGAGCGCGTGGTACACATTCTACAAAGCGAATTTTCAGCCGACCTGCAGTGGCAGCGTGATTACGACCCAAGTTTGCCGGAAGTGCATGGCAACAAAGACCAGTTAATCCAGGCCATTCTCAACGTCGCACGCAATGCCTGTCAGGCCCTGCAGGGTACCGAGCGCGCACGCATTACCTTCAAGACTCGGGTGATTCGGCAGTTCACCGTTGGCTCCGTCAGACACAAACAAATCATGCACTTGAGCATCACCGACAACGGACCGGGCATTGCCGAGGACCTGATCGACCGGGTGTTTTTCCCGATGATCAGCGGCCGCAGTGAGGGCTCAGGTTTGGGTTTGTCTATTTCACAAAATATCATTGGGCAACATGGCGGCACGCTGCAGGTCGCTAGCCGCCCGGGCAACACGGCATTCTCGGCCTACCTGCCGTTTAGCCTTTACACTCAGCCTAACGAAGCAAGCGAGACACTATGAATCAGCATGTCTGGGTTATCGACGACGACAGCGCTATCCGCTGGGTACTGGACCGGGCATTAAGCCAGGCTGGTATCCCTATTACTGCGTTCAACACTGCGGATCAGGCCCTACATCATTTAGACGATGAAGCGCCACTGGCGATCATTACCGACATCCGCATGCCGGGAACCTCGGGCTTGGATTTTTTACGCCAAGTAAAAGAAGCCCACCACCAAGTGCCCATCATTGTCATGACCGCTCACTCCGACTTGCAGAGCGCGGTCACCAGTTTTGAGCGTGGGGCGTTTGAGTATCTGCCTAAACCTTTCGACGTTGACGAGGCGGTTGCCGTCGTACGCCGCGCCATCGCCCAAACCGAGGACGAAAAGGCCATAGTCTTACCAGAGCCGGAAGGCACCACTGAAATCATCGGTCAAGCCCCGGCCATGCAGGAGGTCTTTCGCGCCATCGGGCGCCTGTCTTCTTCCAATGTGACGGTACTAATCAATGGACCATCTGGCTCTGGAAAGGAACTCGTAGCCCGTGCGCTGCATCGCCATTCGCCGCGACAAAACGAGCCCTTCGTAGCCTTGAACGTAGCCGCCATTCCCAGCGACTTAATTGAAAGCGAGTTATTCGGCCACGAGAAAGGCGCATTCACCGGCGCTGCACAACGGCGCGTAGGTCGCTTTGAGCAGGCCGATGGCGGCACACTTTTCCTCGACGAAATTGGCGACATGCCCGCACCCGCGCAAACGCGTCTGCTGCGCGTGCTTGCGGAAAACGAATTTTACCGGGTTGGCGGACATCACTCGGTCAGCGTCAATGTGCGCATCGTCGCAGCGACTCACCAGAATTTGGAAAAACTCGTGGAGCAAGGCAAATTCCGTGACGATCTGTTTCATCGGCTCAATGTCATTCGCGTGCACGTACCGGGTTTGGCGGAACGCAGAGAGGATATTCCGCTGTTGGCAAAACACTTTCTCGACGCCGCAGCCATTGAACTGGGCGATGAGCCAAAGCGTTTGGACTCTGCTGCTGCAGACTATCTGAGCCTACTGCCTTGGCCCGGCAATGTTCGACAGCTGGAAAACACCTGTCGCTGGCTACAGGTTATGGCTAGCTCGCGAACCATCCTTACCGAGGACCTGCCGCCAGAGCTGCAGCAAAGCGAAACGCAAGCCGAACAGGGCAGTTGGGAAACCGGTTTGGAGCTGTGGGCCAATCAACAGCTGGATAAAAACCCGGATCTTGCCTTGCTCGACAACGCCCTACCAAAATTTGAACGCATCATGATTAATGCAGCGCTGCGCAAAACCGGTGGGCGCAAGAAAGATGCTGCCGAGCTACTCGGCTGGGGACGCAACACGCTAACGCGAAAAATGCAGGAGCTCGAGCTGTAGCGCTCTGAGGCTTCGCTGTGCACGTTGTGCTTTATGAGCCGGAGATTCCGCCCAATACCGGCAATATCATCCGCATTTGCGCGAATACCGGGGCGAACCTGCATTTAATTCGACCGCTGGGCTTCGCTTGGGATGATAAGCGCCTTCGACGTGCGGGCTTGGACTATCACGACTTCACCGCAGTTGCCCTTTACGACAGCCTGCCAGAATGTGAGCAGCACCTAGCCGCACACCGCTGGTTTGCCATGACCACCAAGGGCAGCCGCAATTCTGCGGAAATCAGCTTCCGGCCGGATGACGTTTTGCTTTATGGACCGGAGACCCGAGGCCTGCCAGACGACGTGCTAGCGCGATGGCCGAAAGAGCACAAACTGCGCATACCCATGCAGGCACCCACGCGCAGTATTAACCTGGCCAATTCCGTAGCAATTACCCTTTATGAGGCGTGGCGTCAGCGCGGCTACGACGGCGTACTGTAGCCTGTACCTCACTAGTGAGTAGTTGGCACGCTGTCTGTGCCTTGCGCATCCTGCTCTTGTTGTTGTTGCTCTTGCTGCTGCTGAAGGGCCTGCACAAAAAGCGCCTCGAAATTAACCTGGGCCAGTTGAATCGGCGGGAAACCACCTTTCACAACCAGACTGTCCAGGCTCTCACGTGCGTAAGGGAAAAGTGTGTTCGGACACGCAATACCAAGTATCTGACTGAGCTGGGCTGGGTCTGCGTTCTTGATATGAAAGATACCACCTTGCTGCACTTCTACCAGAAAACCCAAGCCGTCTTCTTCCACGTTGGCCCGCACGGTTACCGACAGCACCACTTCGTGACGGTCGTCAGCTAGCGCTGCCGCCCGAGTGTTGATGTCCACAGAGAGATTAGGCTGCCATTGGCGGGTAAAAACCTCTGGCGCCCTTGGCGACTCAAAAGACGCATCTTTGAGATACAGCTTCTCAATTCGCAGCTGTACTTGTTGCTCCGCAGCCGCTGCTGCGGCCTGAGACTGTGCGGCATCTTGGTCCGTCATGATTTCACCATCGGTAAGTTTTGTGCCCGCCACTCAGAATACCCACCGGTCAGGCGCGTGACGCTGGTGAAGCCGTTTTTCTGTAGCAAAGTACCCGCAGCCCCTGAATGCTGACCCATCTTGCAGGCAATCACGATGGGCGACTCTTTGTGTTTAGCGAGTTCGTCGATGCGTGTTTCCAGTGCCGAATAGGGTATGTTAAGCGCATCTACAATATGCCCCTCCATAAACTCACCGCGCTCACGCACGTCAAGTACGATGGCACCTTCTTTGTTTACTAAGCGCACCAACTCTTGGGTGCCAATGGTCGCCCCTGCACGCGCAGACTCGTTGCGAAAAAACAAAAACACGAGCAGAAGGAAGGTACCGATCAGCAGCGGGTGGTTACCCAAAAACGTAAAAAACTGTTCCATGTTTACGGCCTTTAGAGGAATGGAGATTATACACATTCAACTGAGTTCACCCTAGATCACTGCGCTTTTTGCTAGAATCTGTGACGCGCTAACTGCAAGGATTCATTTCATGTCCAACCTCAGCTTGCTGGTCATCCTCGACGGCTTTGGCCACAGTTTGGAAATCGACCACAACGCCATCGCGTTGGCAAACACACCCAATTGGGACCGCTTCCTTGCCCAGCGGCCGCATACCCTGATCTCTGGGTCTGGCTTAGACGTTGGTCTGCCCTCAGGACAAATGGGCAATTCCGAGGTAGGGCATATGAATCTTGGCTCCGGTCGCGTGGTCTACCAAGATTTCACCCGCATCAACAAGGCTGTGGAAACCGGTGAGTTCGCCACCAATCCTGCATTCAAGAACATCTTTACAAGCACTGCCAGCAACAACAGCGCGCTGCACGTTATGGGATTGCTGTCACCCGGGGGGGTCCACAGCCATGAGGAACAAATATTTGCGCTGATTCGCGCGGCCGCAAAAGCGGGCCTAAGCAAGGTCTATCTGCATGCCTTTCTGGATGGTCGCGATACACCACCGCGCAGTGCAATGCCATCACTGCTGGCAGCAGAGGCGCTGTTCGCCGAACTGGGATGTGGCCGAGTGCTGAGCCTTTGCGGTCGCTACTACGCCATGGACCGGGATAACAACTGGGACCGCCAAGCGCGAGCCTATAACCTGCTAGCGCGCGGCGAAGCGCCATTTCACGCCGAGAGTGCTAGCGCAGCCCTGCAGGCTGCTTATGACCGTAACGAAAACGACGAGTTCGTGCAGCCAACGGCCCTACATGACGCACAACAACCACCCAGCGGCATTGCTGCCAACGACAGCATCGTCTTCATGAACTTCCGAGCGGATCGCGCCCGCCAGCTAACCCGTGCCATGAGTCAGTCAGACTTCACCGGGTTCGAGCGGCGCTCATTCACAGCTCCGGCAAACTTTATTACGCTAACCCAGTACGCAGACGATATCGATCTACCTTGCGCCTTCGCGCCGGAAGAACTGCACAATACGCTAGGCGAATACTTGCAAAACAACGGCAAGCGCCAGCTACGAATTGCCGAAACAGAAAAGTATGCCCATGTGACCTTCTTTTTTTCCGGCGGCAGAGAAGCTCCTTTTGACGGCGAGAAACGGGTTCTGATTCCATCGCCTAACGTGGCGACCTACGACCTGCAGCCTGAGATGAGTGCCAAGAAAGTGACCGACGAACTGGTGCGGGCGATTCAAGGCGGTGACTTCGACACCATCGTTTGTAACTACGCCAACGGCGATATGGTTGGCCACACCGGCAAGCTGGGGCCAGCGATCAAGGCAGTAGAAACGCTGGACCAATGTCTTGGGCGGTTGGAGCAAGCCATTGAAAGCGCAAGTGGGCACATGCTCGTGACCGCCGATCACGGCAACGTCGAGCAAATGCGTGATGCCAGCAGTGCCCAAGAGCATACAGCGCATACCAGTAATCTGGTGCCGCTGGTCTATGTGGGTGGCCAAGACCTAACCCTGCGGCCCGGTGGCAGTCTCTGCGATGTGGCACCAACCTTGTTGGATCTGATGCAGATGGAGGCACCGCCAGAGATGACCGGACAAACTTTGATCCACTCAGCCTAAGCATGAAACGGCTGCGCTGGTACTTGCTCCTGGCCCTTGGTCTGGCGCTGACATGGACCAGTGTAGCCACCACAGCGGCCGCACAGACTGACAGCGAGGAAGAGGCCGAAAGTGCGTTGGCGACCGTAGTAGCGGAGCTTAATGCCCTAGAACGCTGGTTTACCGCGGCCGAACAGCGCAGCGCTAAAATCGAACAGCAGATAAAGTCTCAGGACCAAGCGATTAACCGCCTAATGGCCCAAAGTCAGGCCTCTGCCAAGGCGCTGGCGGCAGTACGCACAGAAGTGGATACGCTGCGGCAGGAAGAACAACAGCTGCAAAACCGCAGCAACGAACAACGCGCGGCCATTATTGCCCACCTGCAGGCCGCCTTTCGTCTTAGTGGTGACGACTTTTTTAAGCAACTACTCAATCAACGCTCGAGTGCCGAAGCTGAGCGACTGATGCGCTATCACGGTTATTTTAGTGAACAGCGGCTGCAGTCCATGCAGCGCTTCAAAGCCAACTTAGCCCAACTGACAACAATCAGCGCGGCGCTGCAATCCCGACTGCAGGAGCAAACCGCCCGTGCCGCAGTATTGGCGCAGCAAACCACCGCATTGCAGGCCCAACGTCAAGAGCGCCGCCAAGCGTTTCGGGCGTTGGCGCAAGAGCGGCTGTCCAAGAATGATCAACAAGCAGCCTTGCTGGCGGACAGCGAGCGGCTGCGCAAACTAGTGAACGAACTCCGTAGTGAGGTGTCCGCACTCGACGGCAAAGCCTTTGCAGCAGCCAAGGGCAAACTGCCACGGCCATTAAGGGGCAAAACCAGACATCGATTTAACGATAGCCGCGACGGCACGAATCTGCGTTGGCGCGGCATCGATCTGGCAGGCTCTGTTGGCGACGCGGTTACTGCTGTGTTTCGCGGCCAAGTAGTGTTCAGCGATTGGCTGCGTGGTTTCGGGTTAATCACCATTGTCGACCATGGCGACGGCTATATGACGCTTTACGGTCACGCCGATGCATTGCTGAAAAGTCCCGGCGATTGGGTAGAGGGCGGCGAAGTACTGGCCCGCGCGGGAAATAGCGGCGGTGGTTACCTACCCGGCATTTACTTCGAGTTACTCAACAAAGGCGTCGTGGAGAATCCTAAGCTGTGGCTAGCCAGATGAACCCTCCCGCATCCTGCACAATCTCAGTAAAACGCCGCACACTGTATCTTGGTGTGGGCCTTTGTATCGGTCTTGGCAGCTTAGTTGGCCTTGCCCTGTATCAACTGCTGGCACCCTTCCTGCTCGCAACCGACAGCGTGGGGCAGGCGCAACAGCAACTGCGCGAGCGCTACATCAACGAGCTCAGCCAAGCCGAACTGGAACAGGCGGCGCTAACGGGTATGACTAGCCGTCTTGACGAGTACTCCGAGCTTCTTAGCCCAACGGCATACGCCCGCCTGCTCAATGAGGCCCAGGGCACATTTGCCGGCATCGGCCTCGCGGTGGGTTTGCAGGAGGGATTTTTCACCGTGTTGCGCGTTCTGCCAAATTCTCCGGCAGCGGTTGGGCAAGTCAGAAGCGGTGATCGCATTACCAGCGTTGACCATCAGCCAGTCAAAGGGTGGTTGCTCACAGAACTGGTTGACCAACTGCGCGGACCGATTGGCAGTCGGGTCGAGCTGCAATTGCGCCGACCTGCGATACCTTCTGCGAACAATGACGCTGACGAGGTAAGTTCAATCATTGACGTGTCGCTGGTCCGAGCGCAGGTGAGCGGCGCCTACCTGCAAGCGCGCTTACTCAGCGGCCAAGTAGGATACCTTCAAGCCGCACTTTGCTATGACGGTTTGGCGATCGAAATCTACGACGCCATAGGTAGCCTTAGCGCTCAACCGCTGCAAGGACTGGTGTTAGATCTACGCGACAACCCCGGCGGCACACTTAGCTGCGCCGTGGCCACAGTGGATTTATTTCTCGATTCAAAAATTGTAGTGACGACCCAAAATAATCGCAGCGATGACCGCATAGCAGCGCAACACAGCTACCATGCCAGCACTGCCACACCGCTAAGACAGTTACCACTTACAGTAATCGTTAACGCTGGCACCGCATCCGCTGCGGAGATCATTGCAGGTGCGTTACAAGATCATAACCGCGCCACCGTTATTGGCAGTCAAACGTTCGCCAAAGGCACAGTGCAAACTCTGTTACCACCGCTCGCCAACGGCAGCGCTTTGAAGATCACCAGCGCCCGCTACCTGACTCCCGCCGGCGGATCTTTTGATCAAGAGGGTCTGCTCCCTGACAAAGTGGTCAGCACAAACGATGAACAAACCATCATCGCCATAGCAATCGCAGCTCTAAAGCAAAAAGCAGCAGGCCAAGGAGAACAAGAAAAGGCACAAAACGCGCCCAAATAGCGAACGGGGTGGGGCCGCCTAGAAGGTCCTACAGACATGCCCAGCTTATATTCCTAGTAGGCAGGCAACTCGGCGGCTTCAGATAAAGGAGTAATCCTCAATCTTACTGGCCAGATTCATTGCGACCCCTAGGCGTCTAGCAGTTCCTGACCGGCAGCCACATTCAGCGTGCCTTCGTAAATTGCGCGTCCGGTAATGGCACCAAACAGCAACTCTGGCACAGCCGCAAAAGCGGTCTTGAGCAACTGTAAATCGGCCAGCTCGGTAACCCCTCCGGAGGCGATCACCGGCAGTTGGGCAGCTTTTGCAAGCGCCAGAGTTGCGTCCACATTGAGGCCCTGCATCATGCCATCGCGGTCGATGTCGGTATAAACAATCCCCGCCAGCGGTAACTCACTGACACTTTGCACAAAGTCCAGAGCGCTGATGCCAGCGTCTTTATCCCACCCCTCGGTAGCGACCATTCCGGCACGAGCATCCAACCCAAGTATGATTTTGTGGGGGTGCGCGCTGGCCATAGCGCGGAGAAAAGCCGGCTCGTTCACCGCCCTTGTGCCTAAGATAAGGCCCTGTACTCCAGCCGCTAAGTAGGCCGCGATAATTTCTTCGCTGCGAATGCCGCCGCCAACTTGTACAGGCACATCGCCCATCACCGCTACCATGTCGCGGATTAGCTCACCGTTGCGCGGCACGCCAGCGAAGGCACCGTCTAAGTCCACAATGTGCAAGCGCCGCGCCCCTTGCGCCTTCCAGTGGGCGGCCATGGCAACGGGGTCATCGGAGAAAATCGTCGAATCGCGCATACGCCCCTGACGCAAGCGCACACACTGACCATCCTTTAGGTCAATGGCCGGAATCAACAGCACCTAGAGGCTGCCCTTAGTAGAAGGCACGATGCCACTCATGCGTGGATCTTCGGCAACAGCCATACGCAGCGCTCGACCAAAGGCCTTGAACAAAGTTTCAGCCTGATGGTGAGCGTTGTCACCCAACAAGTTATCTAGGTGCACGGTCATCATGGCGTGATTGACCAAGCCCTGAAAAAATTCGCGTAACAGGTCTACGTCAAAATCGCCCACGCGAGCACGGGTATAGTCCACTCGATAATGCAGCCCCGGCCGACCTGACAGATCAACTACGGCGCGAGACAGCGCCTCATCCAGCGGCACATAGGCATGGCCATAGCGGGTTAGGCCGCT
>JAACDW010000058.1 GCA_009936775.1 Pseudomonadota bacterium | reverse complement strand
GCTAGCTCAGAGCAGTTAGATAACAAGGTTCTGTACCCGAGAAGAACCGAACGGCGCCTGCAAATTCGCGCCAACTTGATCAGAACCGCAGCCATTATGTTTTCGCGTAATGGCTACAGCTTTACCACCTTGGCGGAAATCGCCAAGGCAGCAGATGTCCATGTGCAGACTCTCTATCGCCACTTCAGCAGCAAGGAAGACTTAGCCCTTGCAGC
Source organism: Pseudomonadota bacterium (assembly GCA_009936775.1). Taxonomy (GTDB): domain Bacteria; phylum Pseudomonadota; class Gammaproteobacteria; order Pseudomonadales; family Azotimanducaceae; genus UBA4421. Next base: position 6,008 of record JAACDW010000058.1, on the reverse strand, counting down.
TGCGACAACGGCCATGGACGATTGCAAAGCCTATTTCGATCAAGGCAGCGCGGACGGACTTAGCAGTTTTCAGATTTGGCGTAATTGGATCAAAAAGACTGTCTCGCACCTCTCAAGTCTAGGCTTTGATCAGCGCAAGAAAGATCAGTTGCTGGGGCCCTCTTCGCTGATGAACGACAACTACATCGTCATGATCTACTCTGGTTACGAGAATCTGCTAACAGAGTTTTTGGCACGAGACTTCGGTCTGGATCCTTCAGTGTCGCGGATTCCTAGGATAGCTGCCTGCCTGTTATGCGCTGGCAATGAGGCCGCAATAAAGCGCTGCGCTGGGCTGGATACACAACGCGATTCGCTTGGCAATTTGGACAGCCTTGTAGAGGAAAGCCTGGGCGTTGTGGATGATGCTCAGGCATTGTTCCGGGAGTTTTTGCAATAACAACCGTGGCCGTTCTGCCGTCGGCACTGCGAGCCTGACTTAGCAGTCCGTCACCCTATGCAACCTTGCCTCTTTGCGCTAGTTGTGGCACTTGGTGGGCAAGTCCAGTGTCGGGTTACGATCAAAAAAGCCCACAGGGATCAAATGAAAACCGGTGTATTCCACTGGCATCACCGGCCAGTCCTCGGGCCTAGGCACATGGGTCAGGGCGACCGTATGCCACATCACCAGGTCACACTCCGAAATGTCCCGATTGTTTTTCGTGTACTCAGGCAAACCACCGCCCGCGTGCATTACCGTATGCGCACCGGCAGCGCTGACCTCCCCCTCGGCATAGGGCGTTGCCCACAAATGGTGCTTACCAAAGGCCCCGCGTTTGGCAACCACAGAGTCATCGCCAGCGAGCAAGGGTGGCGAGGCAGCTGGCAGCAGTTTGTAGGCCACCGGTGCGCCAAGAGCGTTCTTTGATTGGGGGTTCACAACTTTCCAGTGGCGACTGCGCTGGGGTTCGATGTTGCGCTTGGCCGCAGACTCATCGGTAAGATGTCGGGCCACGCTCTGGAATTGGGTGCCATCAGGATTGCCGGAGCTAACTGGCAGCACTTCGATCTGGCTTTCGTATAGCGCGTTGGCACCGCCGTCGAGTTCCCAGTCTAAACGAAAACAAAACACATGCTGATGCACTGGCGAGGCCAAGCCAGGGGCAATGAGAGGCGACTGTGACGGGTTGTGGGTTGCCGCAGTGACCGCGCTGACGCCAACGATACCGGTAAGCTTAATTTCCATTTGCACAGTACCATCGAGATACAAATACCAGTAAAAACCGTAGTCGTAATTGCCAATAGTGAAGATGGAGCTGATCACCAAACGGCGCGAGCGACGTACCTCACTGGTTTGCGATTCACTATCGTAGTGCTTCCACTGAATGCCATAGTCTTCCTCGTGCATGCAGATGGCATTTTTCACCGACTTAACCTTGCCCTCCCAAGTAACCTGATGCACGTCGAAGTAGAAAATCTCGCCGAGGCAATCGCAGCCCAGCGTCAGCGAGTTAATCAGCATACCCATATTGTATTCAGACGCATCCAGCACATGCTTCCACGAATGCATATTGTCTTTGTCGCCATAGGGCACGATCATTTCCGATAGCGCGGCGCGGTACAGAAGCGGGCGTTGTTGCAAGGACAACTGGTGTAACACCAGCCCATGCACCGGATGCACAGATACCGAAAACTCGTAGCCCTGCCATTTGACTCGGTAGCCGTCTACTTCAAAGCTCGGCCCGTCGGGTTGGGTGATCTCCAGCTCGCGCAAGCCGCTACGCTGCTGTTCTTGATGGGCAGCATCAAAGCGGCCTGATGTAGGCGGCATCGGGATAACCCCGGAGTCTTCAACGGCGACCACTTGGCCGGCGGTAACGTCGACATGGCTAATTAGGCCGTGGATTGGCCGCGCATAACCGTTGTCGGTCGCATCTTCGCGGACAAAGGCGATACAGCGCACGGCTCTATGACCTGCGGGAATCTCGGCATTGGGATACCCACCGGCAGGCCATGGATCAATTTGAATACGCTTGAGTTCTTCCTCTGTTGTGCACGGCACCCCGCGGGCTTGCACTGATTCGAGCCAACGTGGATCGCTTTTGGTTAGCGCAATAGCGACCCCAAGATCATAGTAGCCATAGGGCGCCTGCGCCTCATTTGGCAGGCGTTGCAGATCTTCTAGCTGCCCCGTGGTGAGATTTACCAACGCCTCAAAGCCGCCGTCTGGTGTGCTGTCAGTGCCAAGAAAACGCACTACTCTGGCAGCGGCAACGCCAGCCTTAACGTCGGCCTTGGCAGGTTCGTGCAGGCCGGATGAACAAAACACGGTGCGTTCATCAGGGTGCGCGGCGCCAAAGATGTTAACAGCCTGCTCAATTTCTGCCGCGCTTAACGGCGCAAATGGATTCGACATGGTGGCTCTCCTACCTGCTTAGTACCCTATTGATGGCGAAAATCGTAAACCAATTTGCTGCCTATTTCTGCACTGAATGCCCTAGCGCTGTCCTCGACCAAACAAAGACTGAGCGCAGTGCCACGCCCAGCCAGTTGTATGCGCGATTGCAAACCGGCAGCATACCTGTGCCTTGTACAACAAGGCCAACAAGCAGGTTAAAAAATGCGCCTGAAACACCAAATCACCGCAGCGAAGCTAATGGGCTACAACCGTTTTCTCCTGACCGCAGCACTCTGCAGCAGTCTGCTTTACGGCTGCGCTGTCGATGAGGCCCCAAGTGCCGACAGCACCACCAAAACCGACGGCGGCATGGTGGCTACGAGATCTGCCTTGGCCTCCCAAATTGGCGCCGACATTCTTGCCCAAGGCGGTAACGCGATAGACGCCGCTGTGGCCGTGGGCTTTGCCTTAGCGGTCACCTACCCCGCAGCGGGTAATCTGGGCGGTGGCGGCTTTATGGTTATCAGCCTTGCCGATGGCACAACGGTGGCCAACGATCATCGAGAGATGGCGCCGGATCGCGCGACTAAGGACATGTTCCTTAATATCGACAGTCAAGTAGTTGAGGGTCTATCCACTCGCTCCCATTTGTCCTCTGGGGTGCCCGGTAGCGTTGCTGGCTTACTTGATGCACTCGAAAAATACGGCACCATGAGCCGGGCAGAAGTCATACAGCCAGCCATAGACCTAGCGGTTAAGGGCATTGTGTTGGATGCGGACTTAGCCGGCAGTTTCCAGCGTCACATTGAAGAGTTCATCGATTACCCCGCCACTGCGGCCATTTTTACCCGCGATGGCGAGGCCTACCAAGTCGCCGACCTTTGGGTCCAAGCTGACTTAGGCGCAAGTCTTGAACGCATCAAAGCTGATGGTAAGGCTGGATTTTATGCCGGTAAAACTGCCGATCTACTGGTTGCAGAGATGCAGCGCGGTGGCGGTCTCATCAGTCATGCGGATCTGCGCAACTACCACTCGGTTTGGCGGCAACCCATTAAAGGCAGCTATCGTGGTTACGACATAGTCTCCATGCCGCCACCCTCATCCGGCGGCATCTTGCTGGTGCAAATGTTGAACATGCTTGAAACGTTTGATATCGCTGGCATGGGCCATGGCAGCGTGCAGAGCATTCATACCCTTATAGAAGCCCAGCGTAGGGCTTATGCAGACCGCGCGACATATCTCGGCGATAGCGATTTTTATCCTGTGCCGATAAGTAAACTCACCAACAAAGCCTATGCGCTGGCGCGGTTTGCTGACTTTGACCCAAGCAAAGCCAGTCTTAGCCAGAGCACCGGCGCAGGCCAGCTTCCCGCTGAAAGCATGGAAACCACTCATGCATCCATTATTGACCGGCACGGCAATGCGGTGGCTTACACCACAACCTTAAACCTGTCTTATGGGAGCAAAATAGTGGTCCCCGGCGCAGGCTTCCTGCTCAACAACGAAATGGATGACTTTGTGCTGAAAGAGAATGTCGCCAACTACTACGGACTGGTTGGCGGCGAGGCGAACAGTATTCAACCCGGTAAACGCATGCTCAGTTCCATGAGCCCTACCATCGTGCGCAAAGACGATCAGCCGCTACTGGTTACCGGCTCACCGGGTGGCAGTACTATTATCACCACACCACTGCAGGTGATCATCAACGTTCTCGACCACGGTATGTCGCTGGCTGATGCAGTCGCCAGTCCACGATTCCACCATCAGTGGCTACCCGATGAGGTGCTCATAGAACCCGGTGCGGTGTCACCACAAACTCAGACCGCGTTAGCAGCCATGGGCCACCAAGAGTTTGTGCTACTTGAGCCGGATGCGCTGCTGGGTGACGCCAATTCGGTTATGCGTGTGGCGAAGGACTTTGTTGGCGTTGCAGATCCTCGCGGTGCCGGTGCCGCTGTCGGCGTTCGCGCCAGCAAATAACGCGTCGCGGGTGCTGGGCACGCTGGCTGCTACACGTTACCGGCCGCCGCTCTTACTCGTGCGAGCAGCCCAACCAACAAACACCAAAAGGTGATCCAAGCGACATAGACCATGATGTCCCCGGCAGGGTTGTTAAACTGGTCAAGGATCAGCATGCGCGCGCCTACCCAAGCGACCCAGAACACGATCAACCGAGGCAGTTGTTGCAGTCCCATCAGCCACCAGGCGAAGCTGCCGGTGAGCGCTAAGGCAAGTAGCTCGGCGAGCGGCACAGTAAATACCCAAAACAGCGCGCCGGTCAGATCCAGACTGATCGGCAGATAGGGCACCATCACATAGATAAAGAGCAGGTCTGCGAGAATACCGTTAAGCAGACCTAAAACCACAATACCTAGCCAACTCAAAACCAGACTCAATCCATGCATCTTCTTACCCGTTCGATCGCGCGGGGTCTTCGCTTACCCAAACGCCGCACTGTCCGCTGTTTTTTTGCTCAGTCATTGCCGACGAACAATAGCTCGCACCTCGTTAAACACCGTTTTCCAGTCGGCGCGTGAGCGGTAGCCGGCCTCCGCCCACTTCGCGAGAATTTCCCCCTCAGGTGACAGCAGCACGACCCCCGGATGAGGGATGTTATAGGCAAACGTGCCGGGGCCATATTGCTCGTTACGAATACCCCAAGCATCTACATGCTCGCCATCCATATCGGATAGCAGCGGATAGGCGATACCCCATTTTGCATGGAATTTTTGAATTGTTTCTCGATCGTCATAGGTCATACCACTCACGCTGACGCCGATGGCTTCGAAACGCTCTTGCATATCATTCAGTTTCACGAACTGACGCATACAAAAGGGTCACCAATCAACAGAGCGGTTAAAAACAAAGAGCAGGCCATTGGTACCGTTTAGTGAACCAAGATTTTGTGGCTTACCGTCTTGATCATCAGCATCCAGCAGTGGGGCAACTGTCCCCACACTCGGCCCCCACGCAGCGGCGTATTGCGATTCGGCGCTGACAACCGGTGACAGCGCAAAAAGGACAAAGCCAATCACAAGCCTGCGCCATAGCGCATCGTTTGTATTACCCATCACACTTTTCTCCTTTGAGTCGGTGTGCCGAAAACCATAGCACCATTGCCCCGTGAACCAAATACGCCGCCCAGCATCGCGCCAGGTTCACATGAGCTAAAGGTTGATATTAAAGGTATGAGTGTTTAACAAATCATTTCTACGACAACGGCATAGGGTCCAGCTTTGTTGCGAGAACCTAAAAAATGGGTCTCGCCCTGCTGCATCCCTTGTGCTGTGACGAAATCGTTGAGGACCCCCTGCCAATGGCTGGCAAAGGGCAACCCGAAGTGCAATGTTTCGCCTGTCATTTCCAGTACTTTCTCGCTGGCATTGGCCTTGCCTAGAGTTTTTATCAGCCGCTCGGCATAAAGGTCCGCTACGACTGCGCTATTCGGTGCCGACTGCTGCTGCACTGCCGCCAGCGTTGCAGCCACCTCAGCAGCTGACAGGTAGAGCGACACCCCTTCCCAGAGAAAGAGGGTTTGCTTCGAAGTATCGAAGCCTGCCTGCGCCAGCTTGACAAACAAATCCTCGCGAGCGAAATCTATGGCAACAAAGTTAACGTGTTCACAGCAGAT
>JAACDW010000270.1 GCA_009936775.1 Pseudomonadota bacterium | reverse complement strand
ATTCTATCTGGCTGGTCACAGGAATTCGACCGCGGGTATGATGTCGCCATGCAGTCTTTTCAGAACACCATCAGTGTCACCTTCGTGCAGCCCGACGGCAGCAGGGAGACTCATCAAGGGCCCATCGGCGATCATGTGATGGATGTGGCCGTTGATAACGGTGTCATGGGCATTATCGGGCAATGTGGCGGTGGCTGTACCTGCTGCACCTGCCATGTCTGGGTGCATCCCCAGTGGCAAGCGCGAGTGCAGGAGGCGCATGGGGACGAGCGCGAGTTACTCAGCTACGCCATCGGCGTCTCCCAGCGCAGCCGTTTAGCGTGTCAGGTAAGGCTCACCGAGGATCTTGACGGCCTCATTGTGCAGATTCCCTCAGCAGCAGACGGCCCCGACTAGATCAGATCTGCCCGACGACCAATGCGCGACGCGCTAAAAAACAGCACAGCCGCGCAGACGAGCTCTACCGCAATAAAAAGCGCAGCCAGTTCAGCATCGTAAACGGCCCAAGCCAGCGCGCGGAAAATGGCGATCAAGAGCAGCAAGAGACCCGCACTTTGCAGGTAGTGGCCTTCGCGGGTGATCACGCCCATTACGCACATAATCACCAGGAACATAAACAGTGCACCAACGTCGCCAATTTGACTGCTACGGCCCATGCCCTCCAAGTAGGGCATGCCGAGACTCATTGCAGCCGCAGCCGGGTCGAAAATCCATGTGACGGCTGTTGTGGCCAACACTGCCGCCACCAGACCGGCAAGAATTCGGTAAAGCATAAGTATTCCCTTGGTTTGAAAAACAAACGATTACAACGCAATGCGCTCATCCTAGCCGTTGGTGACGCGTAGGATCAATAACGCGAAGCCCATTGGGTTTACTGCATCACAGCTTTATCATCTTCGTCCCACCGAAGTTAAGGACAGTCATGGCACTAGCAGGCAAGCGAATCATCATTACCGGCGGTGCCGGTGTTCTAGGTCAGGGCGTAGCCAGCGTAGCGGAGCAGCAGGGTGCCGAGGTCTTCCTGCTCGACGTTGCCGCTGCGCGAAGCGATCTGATTGGCGAACTGCACCAAGTAGATCTGACAGATTCAGCAAGTCTAACCGCGTGCCTTGATGCCATTGGCGATTTTGATGTGCTGGCCAATATTGCTGGTGGCTTCGATATGGGTGCTACCGTATTTGCCACCGAGGACGAGTCTTGGGATGCCATGTTTACCATTAACGTGACAACCCTGCGCCGGGTCCTTGAGGTCGCGGTGCCGCGGCTTCTCGCCCGAGGCAGAGGCAGCATTATCAACGTTGGTGCGCTGGGTGCGCTCAAGGGCGCTGCGAATATGGGCGCTTACCTGGCATCTAAGTCTGTTGTTATGCGACTTACCGAATCCCTTAGCGAAGAGGTCAAGGCGGCGGGGGTGAACGTCAACGCAGTGCTGCCGACAATTATCAATACGCCGCGCAACCGCGCAGACATGCCAGACGCAGATGCCGCCGCTTGGGTTGATCCCCAAGACCTTGCTGCGGTGATTTGCTTTCTTGGTAGTGACGCCGCCAAGGCCGTACACGGGGCCTTGGTGCCGGTCACCGGTTTGTCCTGACGCCTACTCGTGATTGCGGTGATACCAGTAGAGCGAACCGCAACTATTCCATTACTGGAATGTTAAACGCCGCGCTCTGGGTTTCACCTTCAGGCCAGCGCTGGGTAACGGTCTTGGTTTGGGTATAAAAGCGCACCCCCTCCATACCGTGCTGATTGGCATCGCCAAAGGCTGAACGCTTCCAGCCGCCAAAGCTGTGGTAGGCCACGGGTACAGGAATGGGTACGTTAATGCCCACCATGCCCACATTGACGCGCTGGGCGAACTCTCGCGCTGCGCCGCCACTACGGGTAAATATCGCCACGCCGTTGCCATATTGGTGCTTGGAAGGCAGCTCAAGTGCGCCCTCAAATGAATCCTCTCGAAGCACTTGCAGCACCGGACCAAAAATTTCCTCTTGATAGCTGCGCATGGTGGGCGTCACATCATCAAACAGGGTAGGGCCAACATAGAAGCCATTCTCATAGCCCTGCAGCGAAAAGTTGCGTCCGTCCACCACCAACTTGGCGCCTTCATCAACGCCCATCTGTATGTAATCCTCTATTTTTTGCTGGTGCGCTTGGCTGACCACAGGGCCATAGTCGGCGGTGGGGTCGGTGGCAATACCCACATTGAGCTTGCCTAACTCGGCGCTCATCGCCTGCACGAATCGGTCACCAGTTTCGTTACCAACCGCCACCACGGTGGAGAGCGCCATACAGCGTTCTCCGGCAGAGCCATAAGCCGCACCGGTGATGTCTTGAACCGCTTGGGCCATGTCCGCGTCGGGCAAGATAATGCCGTGATTTTTCGCCCCGCCCATGGCCTGCACGCGCTTACCTTGGGCCGCGCAACCTTGATAGACATAGTGGGCAATATCCGACGAACCGACAAAGCTCACTGCGTGGATGTCGGCATGATTGATAATCGCGTCCACAGCCTCTTTGTCACCATTCACTACATTTAACACCCCGGCCGGTGCGCCTGCCTCCATCATCAGCTCGGCCAGCCGCAAGGGCACACCCGGGTCTTTTTCCGAAGGCTTTAGCACGAAGGTACAGCCCGTCGCGATGGCTACGCCAAACATCCACATCGGAATCATCGCGGGAAAGTTAAAGGGTGTAATACCGGCGGCTACCCCCACCGGCTGCCGCATACTGTAGCCATCAATACCCGGCCCTGCGCCTTGGGTATATTCCCCCTTGAGCAAATGCGGTACACCGCAGGCAAACTCGATTACATCGAGGCCACGCTGAATATCACCGTGGGAATCTGCCAGCACCTTGCCATGTTCTTCAGAGAGAATAAGCGCCAGTTCGTCAGCGTGGGCCTCGACCAAGCTTTTGAAGTTAAACAGCACTCGTGCCCGACGCTGGGGATTGGTCGCCGACCATTCGGCAAGCGCTGCTTTGGCAGCGGCTACGGCGCTATCCAGTTCGCTGCTGTTGGCCAATGCCACCGAACCGCTCACTTCGCCAAGGCTTGGGTTGTAAATATCGCTGCTGCGTCCAGATACGCCTTGGACGATCTGACCGTTGATAAAGTGTTGATACGATTTACTCATAACCTCTCGCCGTGCCCCGTCAATTCAAAGTAAAAACAGTCTATGCTTCCAGCTCGCACAAATGAATCTTGACGGCAACAAAACCTTGGTAGGAACGAGCGTGAAAAAACCAAAATTGCGAGTGGCCTTAACCCGACGCTGGCCAGAAGGCGTAGAAAGCGCCATGGCTGAAATTTTTGAACTGCGGCGTAATGCCTCCAATCAACCCATGAGCGAGGCTGAGCTTGCGGCAGCACTCGCGTGGGCCGATGTGGTCTGCCCGACAGTGACGGATGCGATAACTGCGCAGCTGCTCGGTGCTGACAGCGTGCGCTGCAAGCTGCTGGCAAATTTTGGCGTTGGCTTCAATCATATCGACATGACGGCCGCCAACGCTGCGGGCATTGCGGTTACCAATACCCCCGGTGTGCTCACCGCTGCAACGGCTGAAATTGCGCTTACCCTGTTGCTCAGTTCGGCGCGTCGCACAGCCGAGGGCGAGCGGCTAGTACGCAGTGGAGCCTGGCAGGGTTGGCATCCTACCCATATGCTCTCAACTCAAGTCACCGGCAAAACCCTAGGCATCGTCGGCATGGGGCGTATTGGGCAGGCTTTTGCCCGCCAAGCGCATTTTGGCTTGGGTATGCACGTTCTTTACAGCTCGCGCACCCAGCGTAGCGCGGACGAACTGGAGGGCCTGCCTGCCCGT
>JAACDW010000057.1 GCA_009936775.1 Pseudomonadota bacterium | reverse complement strand
GGCGCTGTACTGATTTGCTTTTCCCTTTGGAATTGAGAACATCCAAGAAGCAGATAGGCTTGGGGAATCGGATGGATGGAATACACGATCTTGGTGGTATGCAGGGTTTCGGGCCGGTAGTAGTTGAGGCTGATGAGCCAACCTTTCACTTGCAATGGCAGGCCAAGGCCTTTGCCTTGATGGTAGCCACGCAAGTCGTGATGCGCAGCCACAACACGGACGAGTATCGCCACTCGATAGAGCGAATGAATCCTGCGCATTATCTGCGGGCCGACTATTACGAGCGCGTTCTCACAGGCACCGCAACGCTGCTGGTTGAAAAAGGCGTACTCAGCGCCGAGGAGTTGGAAGTGGCAGCAGGCGGCAGCTTCGCGCTGGCCGGGCCTATTGCAGCTGACCCCATGCTGGCCCTCACGCCTCAACCAGAGCCGCGGTTTGCCGTCGGCGATTGCGTGCGTGTGTTGCCAATTCATCCCGCGGGACATGTGCGAGCGCCGCAGTTTTGCCGCGGACACGAAGGCTTAGTACTGCATCGGGCGCCGCGGTTTCGCTTTCCTGATACCTCTGCTCATGCAGGCCCACACCGCAAAGAACATACCTATCATGTGGAGTTTGCTGCAGCCGATTTGTGGCCAGGGGAGGGTGCCGCTAACGACACGGTAGTGGTGGATCTGTGGGATAGCTATCTGGAGGGAGTGCGCGCATGAGCAACAACGGTGATGCACCTATCGAAGCGCGCACCGAGGCGGTTGCGGCCGCCCTGATAGCAAACAAACACCTGAGTGCGGAGGATTTGGCCCACTTTGTTCATATGGCAGAAGATTGGCGGCCGCAAAACGGTGCGCGGGTGGTGGCCAGGGCATGGACCGATGCGGCGTTCCGCGAGCGCCTGTTAACCGATGCCACAGCCGCCTGCGCAGAAATGGGCTATGCAGGGCTTCAGGGCGAATACATAGTGGCCCTAGAAGACACGCCAGAGCGTCACAATGTGATCGTTTGCACGCAATGCTCCTGCACCGCATGGCCAGTGCTGGGTCTGCCGCCGAACTGGTATAAAAGTCCAGAGTACCGTGCCCGGGTGGTCCGCGAGCCACGCCGAGTGCTGCGTGAGATGGGCTTGGAACTGGCGGCGGAAATTTCCATTAGGGTCTGGGAGACCAGTGCGGAGACCCGCTACATGGTTATCCCCTTGCGCCCGGCGGGCACGGAAAATTGCTCTGTCGACGAGTTGGCTGCGCTGGTAACCCGGGAGGCGCTGATTGGGGTAGCGCTGGCTGCTGCGCCTTAACCGGCGACGCATCATCATTCAGTAATGTCAGCCGTGGCGGAAAACCAATGACCGATATACCAAAGCCTTCAGTATCTTTTGCTGGCCACATAGAGCGCTTGTTCAAGGACTCAACCCCAAGCCCTATGAGCCTTAACAAGCAGGCTGCAGGAGCGCCCAATGTGCTGCTGGTGATGTTAGACGATGTAGGTTTTGGCACCTGTAGTACCTTTGGTGGCCCCATTCCCACGCCTGGGGTGGAAAGGATCGCGGCGGCGGGACTCAAGTACAATCAATTTCACACCACCGCCCTATGTTCGCCGACCCGCGCCTCGTTGCTTACTGGCCGCAACCACCACAGCGTGCATATGGGCGGCATCACTGAAATTTCCAACAGCTTTCCGGCCTACGACAGCGCCATGCCGCCGGAGACCGCGACTGTTGCTGAGATTTTGAAACACAACGGCTATTCCACCGGCTGTTTTGGCAAATGGCACCTCACCCCAGCATGGGAACAAAATCCAGCGGGACCGTTTGAGCGCTGGCCGACTGGCATGGGCTTTGAGCGTTTCTACGGCATCATTGGTGCCGAGGCCTCACATTGGGAGCCTGCTGTGTATGACCAAACCACGCCAGTCGAGCCGCATTTGGGACGTGACGATTACCACCTCACCGAAGATCTGGCCGAGAAGGCCATTGAATGGATCGCCAAACAACAGGTATCGGCCCCGGATAAACCGTTCTTTTGCTACTTCGCGCCTGCCGCCGTGCATGCCCCGCATCATGTTGCGCCAGAGTGGATCGACAAATTTAAGGGCCAATTCGACGCGGGTTGGGATGCGTTGCGCGAAGAAATCTATCAGCGCCAGTTGGCCATGGGGGTTATCCCGCGCGGCACAGCGTTGACCGAACGACCCGAACAGGTGCCCAGTTGGGATGAATATCCCGACCGGTACAAACCGGTTGCAGCGCGGCTTATGGAGGTCTTCGCGGGTTTTATGGCCCATACCGATGCCCAAGTGGAAAAAGTGCTCCAGCACTTGCTGGAGCAGGATATTTTTGACAACACGCTGGTTGTCTATCTCACCGGGGATAACGGTGCTTCCGCCGAGGGCACCGTGCACGGCGCATGGAGCGCGCCTTCCTTCCAAAATGGTGTACACGAAGATCCAGAATGGCTGTTAGCGCATATGCACGACTTTGGCAGCGAGCGCTGTGAGAACCATGTTAACGTTGGCTGGGCGTGGACATTGGATTCGCCCTTTCAGTGGATGAAGCAGGTGGCCTCGCATTTTGGCGGTACCCGTAACGCGTTAGCCGTGTCTTGGCCCAAAGGCATAGCCGCGCGTAATGAGCTGCGCGAGCAGTTTCACCATGTCATCGATGTGTTTCCAACTTTGCTGGAGGTTGCCGGCGTCACCATGCCAGATAAGGTGAATGGCATAAGTCAGGATCCGCTGCACGGTGTCAGTATGGTTGACACCTTCAGTGACGCCCAGCGCGCCAGCGCGCGCACAACCCAATATTTTGAAATTTTGGGTAACCGAGCGATTTATCACGATGGCTGGATGGCCTCGTGTTTTCATGGCCGCCTGCCGTGGGTTCGTTTTGCCGGCTTCGACTTTGATGGCGAGCAAGAGGTTTGGGAGCTGTACCATGTGGCCGAGGACTTTTCTCAGAGCGTCGACCTAGCGGCAGTTCAGCCGCAAAAACTGCGCGAGCTGCAGGCGTTGTTTGAGCAAGAAGCCGAGCGCTATGGAGTATATCCGTTACGCGATGCCTCGGCGCGTCGCGGTGGCGACTATGCGCCGCCGCAGTCCTTGGAGGGTCACAGCAAAATCACCTACGGACCCATGCATCAGCGCTGGCCCGAGCATGGCGTGGTGAATCTCAAGAACACGTCCTACCGCATTACTGCCGCAGTGCAGACCCAGCAGCACTGTACCGGAGTTATTGCCTGTCAGGGCGGCAATATGGCGGGCTGGAGCCTGTATCTGGACGCCGATTCGCGACCGACCTATGTGTACAACTGGGTTGGCCACGAACTCACGACATTGGTGGGAGATCCGCTTACGCCCGGGCCTCACGACATCCTAGTGAACTATGTGCACGACGGTGGTTTCGCTGCTGGTGGTGATTTGGCCTTGTGTGTTGATGGCAAGCGGGTGGCCGAGGGCCGGTTAGAACGCACAGTACCGGTGATATTTTCAATGAGCGGTGAAACCTTCGATGTGGGTCGCGATACCGGTTCTCCGGTAGGTAAGTATCCCCACGATTATCCATTCTCTGGCGAAATCACGGGTGTGACGCTGGAGCGACTGGCGGAACCTTCGGATGAGGTTAAACGACAAGAAAGAAAGGCCAAGTTTCAAGCCAGTTTAAGCGCCCAATAAACCGGCACAGAGCGGCTCCTCAACTGACGAAATAATAAGCACTGAAAACCAACAGATAGGCAACAGCGTAATAATAAAATAAAGCCTTTGGCGGCATAGTAGATTCTCCGAAGCTGAAATACAGAAGATAGGACTCTGCGCCACATTTGTTGGCGTCTCAACACAGAAAACGCAACAAAGCGAAATGCAACGACCTTGGTTGGAGGCTTCATGATCGATATCAACGGTATGGCCCACGTCATTCTTACCGTAACCCAGTTTGACAAGGCGCATCGTTTTTACAGCGGGTTGCTGCCGCAATTCGGCATGACCAAGGTAAATGATGGCCCGGACTTTCTCTACCACGTTGGTGCGCGCACAGCGATAGGAGTGCGCCGATGTGATCCCGAATTCGAGCAGGAACGCTTCGAGCAGTACCGTGTGGGACTGCATCACCTGTGTATGCGTGCGAAGAGCAACGACGATGTGGATAAAACAGCGGAACTGGCGGCTTCGCTGGGAGCGAAGATCATTCGCGGGCCGGAAGAACGCGATTGGGCACCGGGCTACTATTATGTGCTGTTCGAAGATCCGGACGGTATTCGTTTTGAAGTGAATCATGTCCCAGGCACCGGTTTGCTCAAGGCAGACACAACCTTTGGTTCTGCAGATGACTATGTGCGCGTTGACGGCAGGGATATTGTCGAATAGGCCGTGCTATGGAGTCCAGCAGCCACTTTGCCAGCTTGGCATTGGCGGTTAACATCGGTTAGGGGGAACGATGCAAAAACACAGCGCTATTCAATTTTGGGGTGCAGGCACTATGCGTACTTTTCGGCCGCTCTGGGCGGCGGAAGAAATGGGCCTGCAATACACTCTCCATCCTATCGGCCCGCGCACTGGCGAGACCCAAACCAACGAATACACTCAACTCAATCCCAAGCAGAAAGTGCCCTACATGCAGGACGGGGCGTTTGGACTGTCTGAAAGCGTTGCCATCAGTCGCTATTTGATCCAGCGCTACGGCAGCGATCAAACTCTCAGTCCGATGCAATCGCTTGAAAGCAGTGCTAAGGAGGATGAGTGGGTCGCCTATGTTTACGGCGAGTTGGATGAAACCTCGCTCTATGTGATGCGTCGGCATGGCGATCTTGCGCATATCTACGGCGAGTCGCCCGCCGCCATGGTGGCTGCTAAGGCATACGCGCAAAAACACCTTGCCGTGTGCGCGGAGTATTTGCAGGACAAAGATTTTCTTCTCAATCAGCGCCTGGGGTTGGCAGATATTATGTTGGTCTCCTGTTTGGATTGGGCCGTGCACTATCAGTTCGAACTGCCGGAGTCGCTGCAGTGCTACCGACAATTGCACCGGCAGCGTGCGGCCTACCGGCGCGCCTATGCGGTGAACTATCCAAAGACTCTGTAATCAAGGCCGCAGCATATGCGGGGGCGTCTTAACTGGCTGAGCAGTCTCGCAGTATTCTCGAACGGCGATTAAAAGTGCAAAAGAGAGATGCCGGCCAAAGACAGAAGCGACGATTTATCGGCGCATTTGCGCCAAAAAAAGGGGGATTTTATGTCAATTCGTATGCACAAACCCTGGCTGGGTATTGCCGAAGCGAAAGGCTTGCTGCGCGGTAACCTTGGGGTTTATCAGCTTGCCGACGAGCACCAGCAGGTGCTGTATATCGGCTTTGCGGGAGGCAAAAGTCTGTTCGGCTTGAAAGGCGAGGTGGGCCATGCGTTGCAGCGGCTTCCCCAAGCCTGCCTGGTGCGCTGGGAAGTCACCAGTGCCTACCTGACTCGTTACAAGGAATTGCTGATGTTGCACCGCCACGATTTTGGCGAGTTGCCCGATAACAATGAGCCGCTGCCCCTGGGTGTGCTGCGGCCAGCAGGATAAGACCTATGCAATTAGAACTCACCGCCGAACAAGACTTAGTAATCGCTACCGTACGACGTTTCGTGCGCGAAGAAATCGCGCCGCTAGAGTTTGACTTAGATCCCGACGCGGATGAACTCGCGGCGGCGGACAAAGAGCGGCTGATAACCAAGACCAAGGCTATGGGCTTATACGGTTTGGATATTCCCCCGGCTTTTGGCGGGCCAGATATCGACCTAGTCACTCGCACACTGCTGGCGGTGGAAATGGCCCAGCACCGCGCGGGTCTTTATGCCCCATGCTATGGCACCTTCGGCGGTGCGGGTCTGGCGCAGCTGTTCGAGGCCACCGAGGAGCAGAAGGAAAAGTACCTGTACCCAACCCTGCGCGGCGAAAAGCGCGGTTTTTTTGGTCTTTCTGAACCCTCAGGGGGTTCGGATCCGGCGCGAGCAATTCAGACTAGGGCCGTACGTGACGGCGATGACTGGATTATCAACGGCGGCAAGTTGTGGATCAGCGGAGCCGACAAAGCCCAGTATGGCTTGGTGTTTGCGCGAACTGCGAACGACAAAGGCCGCAACGGTGTTACCTGCTTTATTGTTGATACCGACACACCGGGGTTTGCCGTGCGGCGCATCGTGCATACGCTGCGTTCCGCCCACTACGCTACGGAACTGAGCTTTGACGATATGCGGGTGCCAGCGAGCAATATCTTGGGCGAGCTGAACAAGGGCTTTGCCATAGCCAACGACCGGCTGACCAAGCAGCGTATTCCATATGCTGCCGGCTGTATTGGTGTGGCGATCAAGGCCCAAGAAATGGCCCTTGAATATGTACCACAACGCGAAACCTTTGGTGCGCCCCTATCCTCACGCCAGTCGATACAGTGGATGCTGGTCGATAACGAGATCGACATAAAACAGTCGCTGTGGATCACCCTCGAGGCTGCCGCAAAGGCCGATAGCGGCGAAAATTTCCGTAAGCAAGCGGCCATGGCAAAGCTCGTGGCGACCGAAGCAGGGGGCCGAGTCGTAGACCGCTGCATGCAAATGTTTGGCGGACTCGGGGTCGCCAAAGACCTGCCGTTTGAACGTTGGTTTCGGGAAATGCGCATTCGCCGTATAGGTGAAGGTCCCAGCGAGGTTCAGCGTCATGTGATCGCCAGAGAGCTGCTCGGCAGTTCCTTGCGCTAAATGAGATTGCGCGTCTTCAAATTCGGTCTTTGGCTCGTGCTATTCGGCCTGCAAGCTGCCGTGGCGGCCAGTGGACAGCCCAACATTGTGCTGATTGTCGCCGAAGATATGAGTGCAAGAGTGGGCGCCTTTGGTGACTCAGTAGCGCGTACTCCCCATATTGATCGTCTTGCCGCCGAAGGGGTGCGCTACACCCAAGTTTTTTCAGCCTCTGGTGTTTGCGCGCCTAACCGCTCAGCTCTGATTACCGGGGTCTACCCCCAATCTCTGGGTACCCAGCATATGCGTACGGCCAATCGCGACTATCAAGCGGTGCCGCCGCCAGCGGTAAAGGCGTTCCCAGAGCTGTTACGCCGCGCCGGCTATGCCACGGCGAATAGTGCAAAGACTGATTATCAGTTCGGTGAGCCGTTTACTCTGTGGGATGTAAATCACGGCAATTTTGCTCTGCCTGCGGACTTGGCTCTGTGGCGGCGGCTGCCCAAACACAAGCCTTTCTTCGTCATGATCAATCTCACAGCGACCCACGAGAGTTGGCTGGCCACGCCGCAGACGAAGGGTGAAGGCGCTTTTGCTGCTTTCATTACCGGGCTTGCGCTGGCTCGCAAGGCCTTGGTTGCCCAGGTCACCGATCCGGCTGCCGTCGAGGTGCCTGATTACTATCCAGACCGGCCCGATGTGCGTCAATCTATTGCCCAGCACTATGACAACATTCATTACATGGACGCTCAGGTTGGCGAAATCATGGCTAATCTGCAGGCCGATGGTTTGCTCGAATCCACTACGGTGATTTGGACAACCGACCATGGCGATGGCCTGCCACGGGCCAAGCGCTCGGTCTATGACAGCGGGCTGCACATACCCTTGGTGCTCCGCCGCCCGGGTATGCAGGGAGCCGGGAGTATGGATGCTCGCCTGATATCCATTGTCGATCTGGCCCCCTCGCTATTGCAGATGGCAAATGTAGAGGTGCCTGCCTTTATGCAGGGCGCTGACAGGCTTGGTTCGAAAAACAGTCGGGACTATGTTTTTGCTGGGCGCGATCGTATGGATCAGACACCAGACTGGGTTCGCGCCGCGCGCGATGGCCGCTACAAGTACATCCGCAATTATCGGCCTGAACTGGCCTATTTCCGGCCCTTGGTGTTTCGCGACATGTTTCCAGTCATGCAGGCGCTGTGGGCGGGTCGGGAGGCAGGGACATTGAATGACAGTCAGCGTTTTTATTTTACCGCGCCTCGGCCTAGCGAAGAGCTTTACGATACTCAGCAGGACCCGCAGGAACTGGTGAATCTGGCGGCTGTGCCGGCCCATGCGCAAACGCTGAACCGCTTGCGAGCTGCTATGGACGATTGGCTTGCTCGAGTCGGGGATAAAAGCGCAGTGGCTGAAAGTGAGATGATTGAGGCGATGTGGCCCAGCGGCAAGCAGCCGGTTACGGCGATGCCGTCGTTGGCGCGTAATGGTCAGAAACTCGCCCTGCACAGTACTACGCCTGGTGCCTCCGTTGCCCTACGTTTCAAAGCGGGCGGGATTGCTGGCGGTATGTTTGCCGACACCACGCCTTGGCAGCTTTACGTTGAGCCAATAACCCTGCCGGTAGAGGCTGATGTGACACTAGAGGCGAAGGCGATTCGGTACGGTTTTGCACCCAGCGAGGTAGCGACTTTTTCGATCCGGTAGCGCTAGGTAG
>JAACDW010000269.1 GCA_009936775.1 Pseudomonadota bacterium | reverse complement strand
GGTGATCTGCGGTGATCGGCGGATGAGTTTTGGTGACATCGTGGCAAAAGCAGAGTTCAGTCAAAGCTATACCGACGAACAGTTGGCCAGGTTGCCGCTAAAGCCTGCCAAAGACCGCAGCTTAATCGGCATTGATACACCGGCTCGTGACGTACCAGCCAAGGCCGATGGCAGCGCGGTCTACGGTATTGATGCAACCTACGACGGCATGGTTTACGCCAAGCCACTGTTGCCGCCGACTCGTTATGGCTCGGTGGTGCAATCCATCGACGATAGCGCGGCGCAAAATGTTGCGGGATACCAACAAACCTTGGCATTGGACGATGCCTCCAACTCGGTGCCCGGATGGGTACTGGTTATTGCCGACTCTTATCACGCAGCGCAACGGGCTGCGCGTCTGGTTGAAGTGCAGTGGCAAGCAGGCCCGACAAACCGAGTGAGTGAAGCAGATCTGCTGGCGCGTGGTGACGAATTGATTGTCAGTGGCGCGGGCGCGTTGGTGCTTGACGGCGAGGCGGTGGAGCCAACCTTTGCCGCCGCCGACCGAGTAATCGAGGCGCGTTACACCACAAATACGGCTCTACACTTTCAGTTGGAACCGGTGAACGCCATTGGTTTGCAGAGGGATGGTATTTGGGAACTGCATACCGGCGCTCAGTGGCAGTCACTTTCCATGCCGGTGTATGCGCAGGCCTTGGGCGTGCCCGAAGACAAGATCGTGATGCGCACCCATTTGTTGGGTGGCGGTTTCGGTCGTAGGCTCAATGGTGACTACGGTGTACCGGCTTTGCTCGCCGCACAGGCGCTGGGCAAGCCGGTGAAAGTGGTGCTGTCGCGTGAGGATGATTCGCGTTTTGATTCGGTACGTTCCCCATCAGTTCAGCACTTGAGCATGGCTTTTGATGCGCAACGCAATGTGGTCGGTATGCAGCATGCGGCCTGCGCTGGGTGGCCGACTGCCGAGTTAGCTGCGCCCTTGCTGGGCACCGCAGGCAATGGCGAGAAATATGATCCGTTTGCCATTAACGGCGCGGATCATTGGTATGCGGTAGGCGCGCACCGGGTACGCGCCGTAATGAACGATTTAGCCCAGCAAACTTTCCGTCCGGGCTGGCTGCGCAGTGTTGCTCCTGGGTGGATCAACTGGGCGTCAGAAAGTTTCATGGATGAAGCCGCCCACGAAGCCGGGGTAGATCCGCTGGAGTTTCGTCAGCGCATGCTAACGGCTGAAGGCCATAACGCTGGTGCCGCTCCAGCTTCTGTTGGCGGCGCTAAGCGTATGGCCAATGTACTTAGCCGGGTAGCGGCGAAAGCGGGTTGGGGTAAGACCATGCCAGTGGGTGAGGGTATGGGGCTGGCTTGTACCTTTGGCCAAGAGCGCAACATGCCAACATGGACCGCCTGCGTCGCGGAAGTCGCGGTAGAGGCGCAAACTGGCAAGGTGACGTTGAACAAGCTTACCGTAGTGATCGACGCCGGTAGCATCGTGCATCCCGACGGGGCCTTGGCCCAAACTGAGGGCGCGGCGCTATGGGGTGCGAGCCTGGCCTTACACGAGGGCACCGAGTTCGTGGACGGGCAAGTGAAGGATACGAACTTGGACGGGTATCGCCCCATGCGTATGGGTGACGTTCCCGAGTTGGATATCGAGTTCGTCGCAAGCGAGCATCACCCGGTGGGATTAGGCGAGCCTGCGACCACGGTGGTGGGTCCGGCAATCGGCAACGCGATATTTGCGGCTGTCGGTGCCCGGGTCCGGCATTTGCCTATTCGGCCGGAAGATGTGAAAGCCGCAATGGTGTAACCACCCGGCCAACGCCGCGCAAGAAAAAGGGGCCGGGCGTCCCTTTTTTTGTGCCGCTAAATTTCCCCCGTTTTGCCTTACTCGCCGCGAAATTTCGGGGTGCGCTTTTCGCCAAAGGCCTTGCGCCCTTCTGCGCCATCGGCACTGTGCTTGATGCCCAGCAGTTGATCCCGAGCAATGGCTGCGGCCTCGGCGGGGCTTTTCGGTAAAGTCGCCAAACTCAACTCTTTAAGTCCCTGCACGACTAAGGGCGCAGATTCGGCCAACACCTTGGCCCAAGCGTGTGCGTGAGCTTCCTCCTCGCCGGTGGGAACGACCTTGTTGACCATGCCCGCGGCCAGGGCGCGATGGGCGTCAAAGTCTTCGCCCAACAACATGAACTCCATGGCGATCTTGTGGGGAATGCGTGCGACAGCGCTGGCAATCAAGCCGCCGGTAAAGCCCAACTGGGCTTCGGGATATTTAAAGCGAGTATTTTCTGCTGCAACCACCAAGTCGCACATTTGCACCAGTACGTAGGAGCCACCAATACACCACCCCTTTACAGCTGCAATCACTGGCTTACTGGTTTGGGCACCGATACTGGGCACGCCCTGCCACATTTCTTTTGGCGAATCTTTGACGTCGGCACCCACCGAGAAAGCCCGATCACCCGCAGCGGTCAGCACAGCAACTCGGTCGTCACTGCTTTGCAGCCTGCGCCAAGCGGCTTGCAGGCCAACAATCACTGCCTCGTTCAGCGCATTCATGTTGGCCGCGCGATTAATGGTAATCGTCGCCACATGATCGGCAGACGTATAGGTTACAAGTTCAGTCATAGTCTCTCCCCGGCCTCTGGCTATGCCAGTTGTTAATGACCCATTATGGACGCCCATGTTTCCAGGTCGTTGATACGCATATACGGGTTGGTATTTTTCGTCTCGCCCATGGTCGCATTGGGTACGTGGCCATAGTTATGGCCCGGCAGTAGCAGCGTATCGTCTGGCAGCGAACACAGTTTGCACATGCTGTGATACATGTCCTGGGAATTGGAGCCGGGTAGGTCCACCCGACCGCAGCCGTTAATAAACAACGTGTCGCCACTGATTAAGGTGTTCTTGACCTTAAAGCACTGGCTGCCTGGGGTGTGGCCCGGGGTGTGCAGAAATTCGATTTCGATATTGCCCACCCGCAGCGTGTCGCCGGATTCAACCCGCTCGATGTCAGATTCGGACGCTGCGGTCACCTTCTTAATGCCATCGGCCTCCAGGTTGTGGGCGTAGAGCTTGACCGGATTGGTTTCCAGCAGCTTGGCGTAGCCCTCGACCTGGTTACCGCTAAAAGAACCGCCGACATGGTCTGGGTGATAGTGGGTGGCCAACGCTGCTGTGAGTTTGTAGTCCTTCGCGTTGAGATGACTGACTAAGGAATCGATATCCCAAGCTGGATCGACGATGGCCACTTCGCGGGTGCTGCGACAGCCAACGATGTAGGTGTAATTCTGCATGGGTCCGATCTCGATTTGCTCGATAATCAGATCTGATGGCTCTGCCCAAGTGGTTTCACTCATTGCCGGCTTCCTTAGCTACTGCATAACGGTTAGCAGATTAAAGAAATTCGTCGACCGAGTAAAAGTTCGACGGCGTCGACATTGCAACGATTACTTGCGTTAAAGGCCCGTTGCGTAGACTGCTTGGCTACTTCCCTATGCTGGTTTGGTTATAGTCATGGTATGAATGTGCTACAGACAAGTGCAAACCAAGTGGTGGCATCCCAGCAGGAAACGCTGGAAAGGCGGCTGATCGTTGCACTGTTGGTAGAAACTCGCCTCACCATGACGCAGGTCGCCCGTCACGCAGGCTTGGGCGATGCCCGAGCTTTGCAGGTGGCCACTCGGCGGTTGCTGCGCAGCTCGCCGAGCCAGCTGCGCAGCAGATCTAGCGTCAAAGCTGATGGTAGCAAGAGCGGCAACAAAGCTGCGACTCAAGTTGAGGTCGAACTGCCGATTAGCGGTGCCTATGACTTTGCTTGGGTTTTCAATTATCTGCGCTCACGCGCCTTGCAGGGTATTGAAGCAGTGGACGGCTACTGTTACCAACGCCGCGTCTCAAAGGTTGGTGAGGCACCAGTCTGGCTGCAAGTAACCCGCAGGCAGGAATCCCTATTCGCGCGTCTACCACTGACCTGTGGGCCTGCACATCAGCTGCTCGATCGAGTGGTGCGCTTGTTTGACCTGCGGGCAGACAGTGCGGAAATCGATCAAACCCTGGTTAGCGCGTTGCCCGGCGAACTCAAACAAAGCGCAAAGGACGCTCCGGGTCTACGCGTGCCTGGCGCTTGGGATGGCTTCGAAACGGCAGTGCGTGCCGTTTTGGGCCAGCAGGTTAGCGTGGCACGGGGCACGCAGCTGGCCAATCTTGCCATTGCGGCCTACGGCGGCGGCGATTTTCCCGCGCCACACGAACTGCGGCACCAAGAAATTGCTGAGCTTGGTATGCCAGGCAATCGTGGTCGAGCCATTGCCACCATGGCGGCTTGGGTAGCTGATAAGGAATATGCCCTGCTCGAAGGGTCGGCAAGCGAAGATTTTGTCCAACGTATCGGTGCCATTAAGGGTATTGGTCCTTGGACGCAAAACTACATGCGTCTGCGGTTGGTCAAGGATGCGGATGCGTTTCCGCATAATGACTGGGTAGTGCTCAAACAGCTGCAAACTACGCCTGCCGCAGCGTTAAAGCTGTCTCAAGGCTGGCGACCCTGGCGTGCTTATGCGCTCATGCACATCTGGCGTATTGCAGGCCTACGGCGTATGCAACATTGATATTTAAAGCCTAATTTGTGTGTAAGTGCTCACTTACATAGTGTCAGGGCGCTGACCACTGGAGGTTCCATGACAGTTCACTACAGCCAGTTCGACAGCCCTATCGGCCGCTTGATGTTAACCGCTAACGAACATGCAGTGACCGGCCTGTATTTTTCTACCGGCGCAAAGGCCCGATCTGAACCTGATCCGCAGTGGTCGCGAAGTGACAAGCGCTTTGATGAAGCACGGCGCGAACTTGAGGAGTATTTCGCCGGTCGTCGTCAGCGCTTTGAACTGGCATTGGAGCCAGCCGCAACGCCGTTTCAAAGCCGAGTTTTGACCGCCTTGCAGCAGATCCCCTACGGCGAACTGCGCTCCTATAAGCAGGTGGCGGAAAGTATTGGCGCGCCAAAGGCAGTGCGAGCGGTTGGTACAGCCAACGGCAATAATCCCATCGCGATATTGATTCCCTGCCACCGAGTGGTAGGCAGCAATGGTGCGCTGACGGGGTTTGGTGGTGGTTTAGACGC
>JAACDW010000056.1 GCA_009936775.1 Pseudomonadota bacterium | reverse complement strand
CTGTGCGCGGCCATGGAGTACCCCTTCGATCGACTGCAGATCGAACTTACCGAGCAAACTCTAGTGCGGCAGGTAGAACTGGCAGCGTCGAATATTCAGGCTTTGCGCAAGCGTGGGGTGAAAGTGGCAATCGATGATTTCGGTAAGGGCTACTCGTCACTTACCTACCTGCGTCAGTTTCCAGTAGATGTGCTGAAGATTGATCAGACCTTTATTCAGGATATTCAAACCTCGAGCGATGCCAAGGCCGGTGTGACTTTGGCCGACGTCGTTATCGCCATGGCCAAGGGTCTGGGGCTGACATTGATCGCTGAAGGTGTTGAGCACCCAGCACAAATTGAATACCTGCGTCAGCAGGCTTGCGATCAGGCACAGGGCTTCCTGTTCAGTGAACCCTGCGATGCAGCACAAATGCTCAAGGTGCTGGACGTCGGATCTTTTGCCAAAGAACTACAGGCCGCAGCAGCGGTGTCGGCGGCTGAAAATTAAACCAATGGGGTGGTTTGCATCACAGCAGCAGTGAAAGATCCGTTGAGCGCAAGCGTAATGCTTCGGTTAGTCGTATAGTAGCGCCATCCCAATTCTCATGGACTCGCTGGTGACAGGATTTACCACAAAGATCGTGCACTACGACCGTCAGGATGCGATAGAACATGGCTCGTTGCACAAACCGATTCACGCCAATGTGGCCTACGGTTACACAGATGCCAAGGAGCTAGCGGCGGTATTTCAGGGCGAAAAAAGCGGCTACAGCTACGGCCGTCAGGTAAACCCCACCATCACCGCGCTCGAATCGAAAATGACGGTGATGGAAGACGGTGTCGCCAGCGTATGTTTTGGCACCGGCATGGCTGCCATTGGCACCACAATGTTCTCGTTGTTGCGTGCTGGCGATCATCTGGTTTCCAGCGCCTTCCTCTTCGGCAATACCAACAGCCTCTTTAACACCTTCGACAAGATGGGTATTGGCGTCAGCTTTGTTGATGCGACCTCGGTGCAAGCCGTGGCCGCAGCGGTTACCGAGAAAACCAAGATGGTGTTTGTCGAGACCATTGCAAACCCGCGCACGCAGATAGCCGACCTGCAGCGCATTGGCGAGTTTTGTGCCGAGCGCGACCTCGTCTATGTAGTCGACAACACCATGACATCACCCTATTTGTTTCAGCCAAAAACCGTCGGCGCGAGCCTAGTGGTGAACAGCTTGACCAAGTACATCGGCGGCCACGGCAATGCGCTGGGTGGTGTGGTAACCGAGATGGGCAGTTACGACTGGTCTGCTTTCACCAACATCTACGCTGAGTATCAGCGTGGCGAGCCGCAGAAGTGGGGAATTACCCAGATTAAAAAGAAAGGCCTGCGCGATTTTGGTGCCAGCCTTGGGCCAGAGGCCGCCCATCATATTGCCATGGGGGCGGAAACATTGGCTTTGCGGGTGCAGCGCCAAAGCGATAATGCCATGGCCATGTGCCAATACCTGAGCACCCACCCGCAGGTGAAAAAAGTCTATTACCCTGGTCTGGTCGGTCACGCGCAACACGCCCGGGCTACTGATCTGTTCCGGGCCTATGGCGGCTTATTCAGTTTCGAACTGCAGCCCGAAGTGGACTTGTGGCAATTTCTCAACCGCCTGCAGGTAATCGTGAAGTCCAGCAACCTCGGCGATAACCGTACCTTGGCCATACCAGTGGCCCACACCATTTATTTTGAAATGGGTGCTGAGCGCCGGGCGAGCATGGGCATTGACGAATCGCTGATTCGCATTTCCAGCGGCATTGAAGACAGCGAGGATCTGATGGCAGATTTGGCCAAGGGCTTTGCTTCAAGCTGATTGAAGCGAGCTGCCCTATTCCTCCCGCGTAGAGGACGACTAAGGCAGAAGCGCGAGATTTCAGTCTTTGTTATTCTGCCGTCGGCTGACAAAGATCGGTGTACTCATTGTCAATAACGGAAAAAGCCTCGGTGGCGTTGGAGCATTGTACCGTATTGCCGTTATCGAGGAGATTGACCGCGAAGGACGCGAGGCGCGCATTTGTGCCGACGACAAACCGCGTGGCGGCATCAACTGTGGTAGCAGAGCCCAAAATGGTATTAACCCCGTGCGAAAGATTCACTAATCCAAAGCCTAAATG
>JAACDW010000268.1 GCA_009936775.1 Pseudomonadota bacterium | reverse complement strand
TACTGACGTCTACGACGGCAAGCTCGCCCGACACTACAACAGCGCATCACCTCTAGGCGGATTTTTCGATCACGGCACCGATGCGCTGCTGGTGAGCAGTAGCGCCTGGGCTCTGTCGCAAATCGGTCTGATTCACCCATGGCTCTGGCCCTTTATCGGATTGGCCTTTGCCCAGTATGCATTGGACTCCAAGATCCTTCTGGGGCGCGTTCTGCGCACCAGTAAACTGGGCAAGTACAATGGCATTGGCTATTACGCATTGGCCTGTACCGCTATTGGCAGCCAGACCTTAGCGGTTTTATTTCAGACGCCGCTTCAGCACTGGCCACTACTCCAGCAGTGCCTGCTGTGGCTTGATCGAGGGGTCGCACTGGCGGCTTGGTTGTTGTTGGCCAGCACAATCCTCTCCATGGGTGAACGAGGAATCCATCTAATGCGCACGGACCCTCAAGACCACTAAATCCCTTAGACCGCCTCTTTGTCGAACAGTTCGGCATTCGCCTTAGGCAAAAACACCACACCGATGGCTGCATTAAACAGGACAAAGAAGGTGTGCATGATCAGACTAAACACCCCCACTTCTGGAAATTCAGGAAACAAGACCGTCCAGAGCAACAGTGCGCCGGCATGAAACGGCAGCGGCAGGGCTGCCGCGAGGAAAATCACGGGCAAGAACGCCAGCATCTGGCCAAAGCCCACGTCTACGTTAAACAGCTGCAGCGCAAAGGTGTAAACCAGCACAGCGCCAATCAAATTAGGTGCCTTGAAGAGCAGCAATAACAGATATTGTATTGGGCGCGCTTCTCGAAACGCACGGAATATCTGCGCATCACGAATTTTAGGAAATTCGCCGAATACACCGCGAAAAAACAGAATATGAAGGGGCAAATAACAGACCGCGCCGGCAAATACGGCGGGCAAAATTAAATCCAGGCGAATCTGAGTAGAGGCCTCTTGCACCAGTTCGTAGTAAATCAGCACGCCAATGCCAGAGAAAAACAACAGCTGATAAATTTCCATCAAACCCAGCATCACCATAGTAGACAGCGCTTGCCAACCCGGTACGTCGTGACGCTTGGCGAGGTACAAAGACATGGCGCCCTTACCCACCTGTTCGTTAACTAAGGACAAAATATAGGCGCTGGCGCGAATCGGAAGCACTTGGACTAGTCGCAACTGCGGTGCGTTGAACCAGCGAATGGCTCGCCAAGTCGCGTGAGAATCGACGCTAAAGAAAAACAACGAGTAAGGAATCATAACCATTAGCCAAACGGTCCAGTCTGCTTCGGAGAAAAATCGCAGCAAATATTCCGCTACGGTGAGGCTTTCTCGCGCTGCCGTCGCCTCTGTTCGGGTGTACACCAGATAAAAGCAAAACAACGTGACCGCCCAAGTAGCCACTTTGAATAGCCAGCCTTTTCCGGGTTTTGGGGCTGGCTGATCCGAACCGTTTTCAATTTCTGACATGTTGTCTCCGCTGTTTAATCTTCTGCCCGAGTCGCCAATCTGGCAAAGCGTATCTTAGCCCGCTATCCCATAGGTCATGGCTTTAAACTCATGGCTAAAGGGGTGCCAGAAACCGGGCATCCGTTGAGTCAAGCAGAACCCGGTTAGGTTGGCCTCAGGCGCCATCCAGCTGTGCGTACCTGCCATACCGCCCCAATGATATTCACCCAAGGCCACTTGCGGGTCATCGGCTTGCAGCTCTGTTTTTAGGGCAAAACCCAAGCCAAAGACCGTGCCGGGCATCGCCCACATGGGGAAAGCGACCTGCACACCATCGGCTAATTGATTTGTGCGCATAAGCTGCAGCGTTTCTGCCTTGAGGATTCGGGCACCCGCCCAGTCACCGCCGTTTACCAGCATGCGCAGAAACGCCGCATAGTCGGCTACTGTGGAAACCAAACCGCCACCGCCACTGAGAAATGCACGGCGCGTATTGTATTGGCCTGCATGGGAATCGTCGGCCTTGTTCAGGCCTGGCTTCATTGGGTCGAAAAAATCTTCCGGCGCATACATG
Organism: Pseudomonadota bacterium; assembly: GCA_009936775.1. Lineage (GTDB taxonomy): Bacteria > Pseudomonadota > Gammaproteobacteria > Pseudomonadales > Azotimanducaceae > UBA4421. Next base: position 617 of record JAACDW010000268.1, on the reverse strand, counting down.
GTCGTGAACCGATCAGCTTTTTCCTCTGGCACCCAAAAATCCGTATCCACCATGGCTAAGGGGCCAAAAATCCGCCGATGTAAAAATTCATCGAAGGGTTGTCCCGACAACACTTCCACCAAGCGGGCACAGACATCGGTTGCTACCGAGTAGCGCCAGCTGGTACCGGGTTCATAGGCCAAGGGCAGTTTTGCCACACGCAGGCAAAATTCTTCTAGGTCAATGCTGGCATCGGCAAGCACATTGACCCCGCCATTCATGTAGGCCTGATCGATAACCGATGTCGGCTCAATGAACCCGTAGCTAAGGCCTGCGCTGTGACTGAGTATATGGCGCACGGAAATCATGTTTTCCGCCGGTGAGGTGTCCGCCACCCCGGTCGCGTCGGGCTTGAGAACATGAAGGTCAGAAAATTCCGGCATGAATTTAGCCAGCGGATCGTCCAAATCAAAGAGTCCCTCTTCGTGCAGCATCATCAATGCTACGGAAGTCACCAGTTTGGTATTTGAATACATGCGAAAAATGGCGTCCTTTCGCAGTGGTATTTTGCTCTCAGTATCCATGTAGCCAAAGGTCTCATAGTCGACCAAGTCAGTGCCTTTAAAGACCGCTGTTGC
>JAACDW010000267.1 GCA_009936775.1 Pseudomonadota bacterium | reverse complement strand
TTGCCAGCCACGAGGTTCCACCTAGCGCGGATCGCTGTGCCTGTTTTTTAGTACAAAGCCCAGCGATGCTCTCGGTCTAAGTTGCCACGGGTGCTGTCGCTTTGGCCTTCATGACAGTTTGGGTTGTTGTGCTGGACACAGTTGGTGACATTACGATGTAACAACGCCTCTCTCGGCCCAACGCCGACTGTTCTTCAGCCAAATCGGCTCCGTCTTTTTGGCGCGGTAGGCGTGCTCATGCAGTCTTGTGCTTGCTGGTTCGGTACTACCGGTGGCGCTGAGGCTAGGTGCTGACGTGGCGTTGGCCTGTTCAAGGGTGTTTGCGAAATCCGGCACCGTGAACAACTTTTGACCCAGTGAGATGCGCAAAATTGCCTGCGCTAAAAATCAAATCGGGTAGAATTCGACGCTTGGGTCCGAGGAAGAGGCAGCGCTAATGAACGTAGTACCAGACTTTGATTTTGGACATGGTGAAACCATCGCCCAGCTGCGCGACTCCGTGGCGAATTTTTGCGCCAAAGAACTGGCGCCGCGGGCGGCGACGGTAGACCGTGATAACGAATTTCCTCGAGATTTGTGGCCGCGCCTTGGTGAGCTGGGGGTGCTCGGTATGACCGTGCCACTCGAATACGGTGGCGTCGATATGGGCTATTTGGCCCATACCATTGTACTAGAAGAAATCAGTCGGGCTTCCGGTTCGGTAGGCCTGTCTTATGGCGCGCATTCGAAGCTCTGCGTCAATCAGATTGTTCGTTTTGGTACAGCCGAGCAGCGGCAGAACTATTTGCCGAAGGTGGTCTCCGGTGAATATTTGGGTGCGCTGGCGATGAGCGAGCCGGGGTCAGGCTCGGATGTGGTCAGCATGAACCTGCGCGCCCTTGATGATGGCGACGACTACATACTCGACGGCAACAAAATGTGGATTACCAATGGCCCCGGGGCGGATGTGCTGGTGGTTTATGCAACCGTTGACCCCGCGCTGGGTACCAAGGGAATTACTGCCTTCTTAGTAGAAAAAGGCATGATCGGTTTTCGCACCGGCAACAAGCTTGACAAGATGGGGATGCGTGGTTCGGATACCGCCGAGTTGATCTTCGAAGACTGTCGCATTGCAAAGAGCCAGATTCTCGGCAAGGTCGGACAAGGCGTGAGCATTTTGATGAGCGGCTTGGACTACGAGCGTGTTGTGCTGGCTGGTGGCGCCTTGGGCTTGAGCCGCGCCGCTTTAGATGTGGCAATGCCCTACGTACATGAGCGCAAGCAGTTTGGGCGTCCGATAGGCGAATTCCAACTGATGCAGGCCAAAATCGCCGACATGTACACCGAAACGAATGCGGCCCGCGCCTATGTGTATGCGGTGGCTGCCGCTTGTGACGCCGACCGCACCACTCGCATAGATGCCGCAGGCTGCATCCTCTACGCAGCAGAACGTGCCACTCAGCATGCGCTGCAGGCTGTACAGGCGTTGGGCGGCAATGGCTACATAAACGATTACCCTGCCGCGCGTTTGCTGCGCGACGCCAAGCTGTATGAAATTGGTGCGGGCACCAGTGAAATTCGGCGAATGCTGATTGGCCGCGAGCTATTCGACGCGACTCGAAGCTAAGGCTATAATCGCGCCCCGTTCGACACAGTGCCTGACATTGCAGTTCAGGCGAATGCCCAGTGCATCTTGTGCGCTCACTGCGCGGGTGAGAACCGTTGTTGAACGTGTTTCTGAATTTTTTGCCTAACTAAGGAGAGGTCTCTTGAGACTGAGATTTATCGCGATTGCGTCAACCCTTTTGCTTGCCGTTGCTGCCAATGCCGTACCGCCCGGTAGCGACGACTAAATCGATGCTCGTTTACAGCCCTTCGGTAGTGTGAATCGTGCGCTTATCGAAGAGGTTGCAGTGGCCGCAGCCCCTGCCGCACCGCTCAGCGGCGGCGAAGTGTATGACACCTACTGTGCCACTTGCCATGCTGCAGGCGTGGGTGGTGCGCCAACTTTTGCGGACACCGCAGCCTGGGCACCGCGTATTGCCAAGGGTATGGATGAGCTAATGCTCAGCACCCTCAATGGTATCAATACTATGCCTGCCAAGGGTTTGTGCATGTCGTGCTCCGACGCCGAACTTACAGACGCCGTAATCTACATGGTAGACGCGGCGCAGTAGCGCAACAGCATCCAATTGCTTCGACGACACTGACAAAATCGGGCCCCGCATTAGCGGGGCCACGATGCCCTCCCCAAGTCCCGCCAATGAATCCCCCTAGTTGCACTAAAATGGTGCGTCGCGCCTAACTTTGTGCGCGTAAGGCTCGCAATAGTGCGCAATTTAACTGCGTAGCCCCGGCGTAGTGGGTCACAAAGCGTCCTGGTGGCATAAAGGGCAAAAAAAAATTCAACAAAAACAACGGTTAACTGCACCGGTCCCACTTTGGTCCTAATGCGGTGCAAAGTTGGCCCACTTGTTGCTTTCCTTTCTGCAGCGATAAATGCGCCGTAGCACAAGGCTCGGTTAACGCTGATTGTGGTGAATGTAAGTCGCCACACACCACTTATGATTAGTCAGGAGAGACGATGAAAACAGTCACTAAATTGCTTTCTGCAGCTGCCATTGCTGCCGGTTCTATGGGTGCAACCACTGTTGCAACCGCGGACGTATCTTACAACGTAGGGTACGTGTCCGAATATTACTACCGCGGCATTTACCAAGCCCAGTCGTCCGCGAGTGCGGGAATTGATTACGAAGAAGGCGGTTTCTATGTCGGCGCATGGTCTGCAGACGTAGGCAAAGGCCTTGAATACGACATCTATGCTGGTTATGGCATGGATATCGGAGAGTTGTCTGTTGGCGTGGGTTATACCGGTTATTATTACACGGATGACTGGGACGGCACCTACGAAGAAGTGAATCTGAGCGCAGCTTACGGCCCAGTCAGCATTGGCTATTCGATCGGTGAGCACGACGAAGATGTCGGCACTTCGGATTACACCTTCTTGGATGTCTCCATTGATCTAGGCGCCGGCTTCTACGGTACCTATGGCACCTTTGGCGACGACGCAGACGGCGATTACTTCGAGCTAGGTTATGGCACTACAGTTGCTGAAATCGATCTTGGTGTTGCGCTAATCTTCCCAAGCGACGAGCTAGAGATCAGCGGGCAGGACAATGATGCTGGCGAAGGCGAAGCGATCGTCTTTTCTGTTGGTAAGTCATTCTAGGGTCCGCCAAAGGACTCCGACCGAAGGGGCCCCTTGGGGCCCTTTTTTGTTTAGGCACGCATTTGGCCGAAGCTTTATAGGGTTTCTCTGCCCCACGGCATGGCTCGATAACCCAGCGCTTCAATAAAATACCGCTCTTGCATCGGTGCGGTACGGCTGCCTTGGCCCGTGTTGATGGCCTGCTCTAAATCAGCCAGCGTTAACGCGATACGCCAAACTTTATGGTAGCTGCGCATAGACAGTTCGAAGTGTTCGCCAACCCGCGTCAAGAATGCTGAGCTAAGATTTGCTTCGGCGATACGCCGCAGTAACGCCGACCCGTTTAAGTAAGCGTTCAGGCAACCTTGGCGTTGCAATTGCATCTGCTGCGCCATTGCAACTTGCTGTCTCAACTCGATCAGAGTGGCATATTTGTTGTTCTCTGACTCCCTCCCTCTCACAGTAAACATCAGTTCTTGGTTTAACTCCGGTACCGGAACATGCAAATCGATTCGGTCGAGCAACGGGCCGGAAATACGGCTCCGATAGCGCTGTACTTGGCTTGTTGTGCAGCGGCATGTGTGCTCCTTGCAAGAGCGTCCGGCCGGGCAGGGATTCATTGCCGCAATGAGTTGAAAACGAGACGGAAATACCGCGCGATAACGCGCTCGCACCAGAGCTATTTCGCCGGTCTCGATGGGTTCGCGCAATAGATCTAGGGCCGTGGGTTTGAAATGCGGCAGTTCGTCCAAAAAAAGAATGCCGCGGTGAGCTAACGTCACTTCTCCCGGCGTCGGCATATGACCGCCGCCGCCCATCGCAGCATTGCTTGCTGAATGGTGTGGGCGGCGTAATGGTGGCCTGGTGTAGCGTCGCCGTTCGCTGCCAAAGGCGGAGTAGATTGTCGCTACTTCCAGCATTTGCTCGCGCTCTAGGTCGGGTAGTAAATCCACTAAGCTTTCGGCGAGCAGCGTTTTGCCGGTACCCGGGGGTCCGACCATGAGCATGTGATGGCCTCCCGCCGCAGCGATTACTAATGCACGCTTGGCTTGGTGCTGGCCAATAACCTGATCGAAGGAGTTAGCGGGCACTGGTGTCAGCGCTGGTGCGTCATCGGCGACTACCGGCTGGGGGTGCGCCCGCCCAGCGTTTAATAGCTCAACCACGCTGAGTAGATTGGCGGCCGGCCAAAATTGCTGATCGCCAATGAGCGCAACTTCCTGCTGATTGGCCAGTGGTAAAAACAGGCGGTGGCCGGCGGCTTGGCTGGCCACCGCGCTGGCGAGTAAGTTGCTGGCACGGCGCAACTCACCAAACAAACCCAGCTCGCCGACAAACTCAGTGTCCTCTAGCGCCTGCTGGGAGATTTGCCCGCTAGCCGCCAAAAGGGCTACTGCAATCGGCAAGTCGAACCCGCTACCCGATTTGCTCAGGTGGCTTGGCGCAAGGTTCAACGTAATATGGCTAGTCGGATAGTGAAAGCCGCTGTTGCGAAGGGCACTTTTGACACGGTCCCTGGCCTCTCTAACGGCTCCCTCTGCAAGACCAACAATAGTGGTGCCGGGTAGGCCGCCACTGAGATGACACTCGACATAGACTAGGTGAGTCTCCAGCCCGAAAGCCGCCCTAGTGAGTACGGAGGCCTTGCGATTCATGGTGTCTGTTCAATGCCGCCTAGCGTCTTAAGGAGCAGGACTGGGTCTAACGCTGGGTCTACAACCCAGCCCTACACACCGGAGTCAGAGGTAGAACCATTTTGCGATTCGGCTTCCAGTTTTGACAGGCGCGCCTCAAGAGTAGCGATTTGCAGTTCAAGGGTTGTTAGCAGGGCTTGCTGCGCTTCAAATTCATGCTTGGGCACCAGGGCCATGTGCTTCAATACCTTTTGAGCCTTCGCCTCTATATCTGCCCCAAGGGATGCTGCAAGGTCGTGGGAAAGGGCTTGGTCGAGTAACCTGCGAATGGGCTGTAACAGCTCGACAAATGGGTCTGCATGCATGGCGATTCCTTTGTTCCTAATTTTGCGGCTCTTGTTGGCAACCCTAGCGTCTAAGTTATCTGCAGTTTTTCCCAACACTCTCGATTGCCCTAAGGCGAAGTCTTGGCGCGCTGCAACAGTAACGCACTGGCTTTTGCTCCAAGCCTGTATGTCTTAAACCCTTTAAGTGTAGCGTACCGCTTATCCCTCGCCATGCACTTCAACTGCTGCATATGTCAGCGCACGACGCGCGAACGTGTCAGTGGCCCCGTATTCGCACCAAGGCAGAGCGCGGCGACAAACGTTTTGTTTCATTTTGGGGCGATTGCGGTTGCTGCCTGCTCGGCTGGCGCTTGCAGGCCTCTTGCGGGTGCCCTCGGTAGTGCGCTGGTTGCGCGGTAAACCCTGCGAAAAATCGTTACCGCGACTGTTGGCTCTATGTTTGTACTTCTTTTCGACATTTGCCTAAAAGTCGGCACGCATATTGCTAAACACCGGGTGGGACGTTTGATCGGAAGGCAAGTCGTCAATGGCAGCGGTGAAGGTATCTATCGCTGGCCGATTCGTAGAGAATTTCTCCGCGAAATGCATTTGATCTTCCACATCAAATCCACTTTGAAATGCTCTGGCATCTCAGATGTCCCCAACGTTTAGGAGAAAACAATGAAACTAATCACCGCGATTATTAAACCGTTCAAGTTGGACGATGTTCGCGAGGCACTCTCGGAGGTCGGCGTGCAAGGCATGACGGTTACGGAAGTCAAAGGGTTCGGACGACAGAAAGGCCATACCGAACTATATCGCGGAGCAGAATATGTCGTCGATTTTTTACCCAAGGTAAAGATCGAAGCGGCAATTGACGATGCTCTTCAGGATCAGGTTATCGAAGCAATCAGCAAGTCCGCGAATACGGGCAAGGTTGGCGATGGCAAGATTTTTGTTACGGCACTTGAAGAGGCGGTTCGAATTCGAACTGGAGAAACTGGACCTGGAGCTGTCTAGGTCACTTAACACTTGAATTATTGGAGTGATGATTGTGGAAGATCTGATTCAATTAGCGTACGCAGTAGATACATTCTACTTCTTGGTAATGGGGGCCATGGTTATGTTCATGGCGCCCGGTTTTGCCATGCTCGAAGCGGGCATGGTTCGATCAAAAAATACTTCGGGTATATTGGTCAAAAATATCGGGCTGTTTTCAATAGCCTGCATTATGTACATCGTTATCGGTTATGACCTGATGTACGCAGGCGGCATGATGCTCAGCCCAGACAACGCGGTAGAAGATGTTCTCGCCTCAGGCGGCGATGTTTATTACTCCGGCAAGTCTGACTTCTTTTTCCAGGTGGTGTTCGTTGCAACTGCAATGTCCATTATCTCTGGTGCCGTTGCTGAACGCATGAAGGTTTGGGCTTTCTTACTTTTCGCAGTCGTCATGACTGGTTTTATCTACCCAATCCAAGGTAGCTGGAGCTGGGGCGGCGGTTTCCTTTCTGATGCAGGTTTTGTTGACTTTGCAGGCTCTGGCATCGTGCACATGTGTGGCGCGGCTGCGGCGCTAGCTGGCGTCTTGCTGCTTGGACCTCGATCTGGCAAGTACAATGATGACGGCTCAATTACCCCCATCCCCGGCTGTAATATGCCGTTGGCCACATTGGGCATGTTCATTCTTTGGTTCGGCTGGTTTGGATTCAACGGTGGTTCAGAGCTGAAGCTGAGCAACATAGACGAAGCCAATGCCGTTGCTCAAGTATTTGTTAATACCAACATGGCAGCAGCCTGCGGTGCGGTAGCCGCTCTGGTTATGTCCCAACTGATGTTTGGCAAGGCCGACATCACCATGGCGCTGAATGGCGCGCTGGCGGGCTTGGTCTCTATCACTGCAGAACCTCTGTCGGGAACGCATGCCGAATCAATGATTATTGGCGCCATCGGTGGCGTTTTAGTTGTGTTGTCACTGGTCGCCTTGGACAAGATCAAGATCGACGATCCGGTTGGCGCGATTTCAGTGCACGGTACCTGCGGTATCTGGGGCCTAATGGCTGTTTTGATTACCTCCGATGACGCTACCTTGCAAGGTCAGTTGACCGGCTTGGCGGCCATCTTTGGCTTCACCTTTGTAGCGTCGCTGGTGGTCTGGTTCGTCATCAAGATGATCATGGGAATCAGAGTTTCAGAGGAAGAAGAACTTGCCGGCCTCGATTCTTCAGAGGTAGGTATTAGTGCATATCCCGAGTTCGATCACTAAGCGAACCTCGATGGGGGCAGAAGCGGGGCTCGATTGCCCCGCTTTTGTCCTCAAAACCAACATCCCAACGGCCAACCCGATACGCCTCCTGCGCTACTCGAGCGTGTCGCACTAAGCAACTGGGAATCAACGTTAAACCGGAGAGACTCTGTGGAAGATCTTGTTCAGTTAAGTTACGCAGTAGATACATTCTACTTTCTTGTGATGGGCGTTCTCGTAATGTTCATGGCCCCTGGCTTCGCGATGCTCGAAGCTGGCATGGTCCGAAGTAAAAACACTTCGGAAATCCTCACCAAGAACGTGGCGCTATTCGCCATCTCTTGTGTCATGTATTTACTCGTTGGCTACGCCATTATGTACAGTGGCGGGGGCCTTTTAATTGGCGCAGAAAATAGTGTCGACGAGGTCTTGTCCTCTGGTGGCGATGTCTATTATTCAGCACGCTCAGATTTCTTCTTTCAGGTCGTATTCGTTGCCACAGCCATGTCTATCATCTCTGGTGCCGTAGCAGAACGCATGAAACTGTGGTCCTTTTTACTTTTCGCGGTTGTTATGACTGGCTTTATCTACCCGCTACAGGGCAGCTGGAGTTGGGGCGGCGGCTTCCTGTCTGAGGCGGGCTTTGTTGACTTTGCTGGCTCTGGCATCGTGCACATGTGCGGCGCCGCTGCCGCACTGGCTGGCGTGCTACTACTCGGGCCGCGTCATGGCAAGTATGGCCCGAACGGTGAGGTTAACCCAATTCAAGGGTCTAATATGCCCCTGGCTACGCTGGGTATGTTCATTCTTTGGTTCGGCTGGTTCGGTTTTAATGGTGGTTCAGAGCTGAAGCTAAGCAATATCGATGAGGCCAATGCAGTGGCCCAAGTATTTGTAAACACCAATATGGCGGCTGCCGGTGGTCTGCTCGCGGCCCTCGTGTTGGCTCGTGCCATGTTCGGCAAGGCAGATCTGACCATGGCGCTCAACGGCGCGTTAGCAGGTTTGGTATCCATCACGGCGGAGCCACTGTCTGGCACCAATGTGGAATCCATGCTCATTGGCGCAGTCGGCGGCCTTATCGTGGTGTTCTCAATTGTTGGCCTAGATAAGTTGCGAATCGACGACCCTGTCGGCGCAATTTCTGTGCATGGCACCTGCGGTATTTGGGGTCTGATGGCAGTGCTCATCACCTCAGACGATGCCACTTTGTCAGGCCAGCTCACGGGCTTAGCCACCATTCTAGGCTTTACCTTTGCCGCGGCACTGGTGGTCTGGTTTGTGATTAAGCTAATTGTCGGTCTACGCCTTTCTGACGAAGATCAACTGGTGGGCGCTGATAGCGCAGAAATTGGCATTGCCGCTTACCCGGAATTTTCCAAGTAAGCGCATGCAATCTAGTGCAGCATAGAGTCATCGTGCTGCGCGCATAAAAGCCGCCTTCGGGCGGCTTTTTTGTGCCTGTAAAACAGAACTTTTTGGCCAATGATCTGCGTGAATGTTTAAACTGTGAGCACCTATTGGACCGTTGAGTTTTCATGAAATATAAAAGCACCCGTGGACAGGTAGCCGGGCTAGGGTTCAGTGACGCGTTGCTGATGGGGCTCGCCTCCGATAATGGCCTGTTAGTGCCTGAGACGATTCCCGACGTCAGCACCAAGCTCGAACAATGGCGTGGCCTTGGGTTCGTCGAGCTCGCGCAGGAAATCATGCCGCTCTTCATCGACGATATAGAGCCGACGGTGCTCAACGACTTGGTTGCTGAATCCTACGCGAGCTTTGATCACGACGACGTGGTCGGCATGCAGCAGCTCGACAATCTGACCGTACTGGAACTCTTTCACGGCCCGACGCTGGCCTTCAAAGATGTTGCCCTACAGCTGCTGGGCAAGCTGTTTGAGCATGTACTGGGCGAGCGTGGTGAGCGGCTTAACATTCTGGGCGCAACCAGCGGCGACACTGGCAGCGCAGCCATTGACGGGGTGCGCGGACAACGTAATGTGGATATCTTCATTATGTATCCCAGCGGTCGAGTAAGTCCCTTGCAAGAGCTGCAGATGACTACGGTGGCCGATGATAACGTGCACTGCATCGAGCTCGATGGCAGCTTTGATGACTGCCAGCACATCATGAAAACCGTGTTCGCCGACGCGGACTATAAAGCCAAATATCAGCTGGGTGCAGTGAACTCGGTAAACTGGGCGCGCGTGCTTGCGCAAATTGTCTACTACGGCTATGCCAGTCTGCGCAGTGTTGGCGCGACGCGCTTTTGTGTGCCCACAGGAAATTTCGGCAACGTCTTCGCTGCCTATCTTGCGCAGCGTATGGGTTTTCCGATTGAGCGCCTGTTGATTGCCACCAACGACAACGATATTTTGGCGCGCTTTTTTGCCACAGGCAGCTATGCCCGTGGCGAGGTACACCAAACCTTATCACCAGCCATGGACATTCAGGTAGCCAGTAATTTTGAACGTTTTTTGTATTACTACTTCGATCAAGACAGCGAGCGCTTGACCCAGTTTATGCAAGATTTTGCCAGTAATGGCGAGGCCAGCATTGGCGCGCCGCCCGAGGAGGCCTTGCTGTCTAGCGTCGCTGTTGATCGACAACAAACGCTGCAGTCCATGCGCGATGTGCATCAGCGCTTTGGCTATATTCTCGATCCACATACTGCGGTGGGTTACTTTGCGGCCCAGCAATGGTTGCAGCAAGCTGGCGCGGATGTCGCCAGCGCCTACGTGGTTGTAGGTACCGCGCACCCTGCGAAATTTCCTCAAGCCGTGGTCGAGGCGACAGGAACCGAGCCAACCCACCCGACCCTAGAGGCGCTCAGTGGCCTGCCAAAACGCAGCCAAGCCCTGCCCGGGGACATTGATGCGGTGAAGACCTATCTGGTGGAAACTCTGGCCGCCAAGTAGCCGGGTATCCATCAGCGATTTGACCTGCGCTACAGCGCTGCGATGGCGTTTGGTAACTGGTCTAGCTCATGGACTTCAGCGGTGGGCTGAGATTCACCGTCATTGCTAAATTCGCCCCTGTGGTTAAACCATATGGAGCGCATTCCGGCTTGGTTTGCGCCGAGAATGTCGTCAGACAAATGATCACCAATATGCACCGCCCGATCTGCGCCAACCCCCGCTCGATCTAATACCGTCGTGAACATAAGCAGGTCTGGCTTGCTTGCACCAACGTCTGCGCTGCTGACTGCGCCGGAAAAAAATTCGCCAATACCTGCGCGGTCAATGTTTGCATTGCCATTGGTCAGCGCAAACAGCGTGTAGCTCGCGCTTAGCTCGGCCAGCACGCTGCGGGCGTTGTCAAAGAGCGCGACATCGTTACGGCCAACAAAAAATACCTCAAAGGCTTGCTGCGCTGCTGCTTCGGCGCGGGCATCCGATAGTCCTGACTCGCGCATGCAATGAAAGAGTACTTGTGTGCGTAAAAAGGACAGATCAAAGCGCTGCTCGGGATATTGCGCAACGACTTCTTCGCGAATACGGCTGGCTGCGTCTGAAAGATAAATGTCCAGCGCACGCGGCGTATTTTCGCTCATCCATGCACGCAGCATTTTTTCTGCTCTGACAATGGTCTTCATCACATCCCACAGGGTGTTATCTAAATCGAAGGTGACTAATTGGATATCGCTCATGAATAACTCGGTTTTTCGTCCTCGCCAGTGGCTGTATCTTCTGCGCTCGCCTGCAACGTGGCGCGCGGATGTGCCTTGTCATAAACGGCAGCCAAATGCTGAAAATCTAGGTGGGTATAAATCTGTGTGGTTGCAATATCACTGTGGCCTAACAGTTCCTGTATGCCACGCAGGTCGCCGGAAGATTCCAGCATATGTGTCGCATAGGTATGCCGCAGCATATGCGGGTGCAGACTGCTATCACCCAGCTGCACTGCGGCAATTTGTTTCAGGCGATTTTGCACCGTGCGCGGAGAAATGTTCTTGCCCGCACGGCCCGGGAAAACCCAGCCCTCAGGATTCGCCGGATGCACTGCGAGCCACTGTTTTAGCGCCGCGACGCAGTAACGACCTAAGGGCACTTGGCGCTCCTTGTCGCCCTTGCCGGTAACCCGAACGTGGCCGTCGGCTAGGGACAGATCCTTGGTCCTAAGTCCGGCCACTTCGCTGAGCCGTAAACCACTACCATAAAACAGTTCGAGCAGCGCCTTATCCTGCAGCGCCTTGACCGAGGTGCTAGCAAAATTCAGCAGTTGCGAGGCTTGGTCTGCGTCCAGCACCTTGGGCAGGCGCCTTTTGTGTTTGGGTCCTCTGCTGACCTTTGCCGGGTTGGAACTGACCCGGCCCTGCTGCTGCAAAAACCCATAGAAGCTGCGCACTGCAGAGAGGTTACGTTGAATGCTGCTATTGGCCAGCTGTTGACGCTTAAGATGTCCAATGTAGCGCGCAATAGTTTGGGCATCCGCGGCGCAGCAATCGCCGTCTAACCAAACCAGAAAACGACCGAGGTCTCGGGCGTAGGCGCTAATGGTTCGTGTTGAGTAATTGCGCTGCTGTCCAAGAAACCGCAGAAACTCCTGCAGCCATTGTCCCCCGGAGCCGCTAGGAGTACTCATGCAGCCGCTAGACGGTTCATCACCTTGGCAACGATGTCTGCGATGTAGGTAACAAACAATGTGTCCATGTCCTTGGCAAATCGGCCCGCGTCGCGACTGCCGATGCACAGTGCGCCAGCGCCATCGACGAGGCTCAGATTCAGGATGGCAGCGCTACCGCTATCGTCATGGTCTGATAACGGAAACATCTGGGTTAGCTCCTCGCGGCGCAAGGACAGACACAGTGCGCTGGTGTTGCTGTGTAAATGCTGTAGCGGCATCTGTTCACTGTGGTGCTGAATATGATCCAAGGCTAGCGCAAGATCAGCGCCGCACAAGTGCGCGCACACGAAGTCTGCCTCGAAATCTACCAGTACATGAGTTGCCAGTACTTCATTGAGCTCAGGCCAACTCCCCACCTCCAGCAGCGCCAGGTTTAACGAGCGAGTTTTGGCAAAAATCTCATCGTTGTTGCGCGCCGCCTGCAACAGTTCATTCATGCGTTTGCGCATGGTCATATTGCGCTCACGAAGAATATCGATCTGCCGTTCTACTAGTGAGACTGCCTTGCCGGATTCATGAGGTAGGCTTAACTCAGACAACGCGCTTGGGTGACGCAGAAAAAAGTCCGGTGACCGGCGCAGAAAGTCCAGTACCGCCTGATCATTCGGCAGCGGGGCTTTATTCCCCCTAGTAAACTTTTCAATGCTCATACGCTAACACTCACAGTTGATTGCAAAAGCTCAGAGTTGGCCTTGATAGACAAAGGTCGAATCGCCAGTAAGCTTCATCGGCCCCTGCGCATTGGGCCACTCCACACGCAACTTGCCGCCGGGTAGGGAAACTTTGACCCGGTTGCTCAAGCGCTGACTGCGTCTGCCGGCTGCTACCGCGGCACAAGCGCCGCTGCCACAGGCCTGAGTTTCCGCGGCGCCGCGCTCAAAGACTCTTAAGCGGACGAAGCCATCGTTAATGACTTGGCAGAAACCTATGTTGGCCCGCTCGGGAAAGGCCGAGTGGTTGGATAAAGCCTGACCAATACCGGCCACGTCCAGGTTGATTACATCGTCGACGAATACCACAGCATGTGGATTGCCCATAGAAACCGGCAGCACTAGAAAGGCGCCTAGTGCGGTATCAAGCACCTCTGGTTCAGCCTCACTGGCGGCGCAAAATGGAATCTTTGGGTAATCGAAGCGGGGCTCAGGCATCCAAGTTTCGATCAGCCCGCTGTCTTCAATTGCTGTGCGTGTAATGCCGCCTTTTGACCGCCAGCGCAGTGCGTTTTGCTGGGTTAAACCTCGACGTCGGACAAAGTCGGTAACGCAGCGTGTGCCATTGCCGCAATGCTCGGCTTCGCTGCCGTCGGCATTGAATATCAGATAATCAAAGTCGCAGTCAGGATCGCTCGGCGGCGCAACCAAAAGCAATTGATCAAAGCCAATACCGCGCTGCCGGTCCCCCCACAGTGCAACCTGTTCGGCATTGAACTTGGCCGGCTCAGAAACACCATCGATGACCATAAAGTCGTTGCCAAGACTGTGCATTTTACTGAAGTGCAGCATGCTGGCCTCTAAAGAACCTCGGTAGACAGCTGATCTTGTAGGCTCTCACGCCGCCTGACAACCCGAAAACGTTCATCGCTGACCATGACTTCAGCTGCGCGGTTACGGCTGTTGTAGTTGGATGAGAGCGTAGAGCCATAGGCGCCCGTACTCAAAATACTCAATAGATCACCCTCCCGAAGCGCGAGATCTCGTGATTTTGCCAACCAGTCACCTGATTCGCAGATAGGACCAACGACGTCCCAGCGTTTAGTCGGCGTCGACGTATTTTCTTGCACAGGCAGCACGCCATGCCAAGCCTGATAGAGCGAAGGTCGCAGTAAGTCGTTCATCGCCGCGTCGATGATGGCAAAGTTTCTACCCTGCCGCTGGTCATCGTCAGTATCCTGGCCGGGCTTAAGATACTCTACTCGTGTAACGAGTACGCCTGCATTGGCCGTTAAAAATCGCCCCGGTTCAATAGACAGCTTAAGTCTTCGATCTGCCAGCTTGCCAACAACATGCCGCCCCCAGGAATCCACGTCAAAGGGTTGCTCGTCTTCATAGGTGACACCAAAACCGCCCCCCAAGTCCAGGTCAGTTAGGGTAATGCCCTGTGCGTCTACGTCGTCGATCAAGCCAAGTAGCTGGTCTAGGGCATCAAATAGCGGCGTTGGTTCGCCAATCTGGGAACCGATGTGACAGGCCATGCCCCGAACGTACAGATGCGGGTCCGCTGCGGCCTGCTGATACAGCGCCAAAGCTGCATGCTGCAAAATGCCGAACTTGTTTTCCCTCAGCCCGGTAGAAATGTAGGGATGGGTTTTAGGGTCCACGTCAGGATTAATACGCAGCGCTATGGGCGCAACTTTTTGCAGCATAGCGGCGCGGCTGCTGATGCGCTCAAGCTCGCCGGCGCTTTCAACGTTGAAACACTCGATACCCGTTTTCAGTGCGAAGTCGATCTCTTCAGTAGACTTGCCCACACCAGAAAACACCACCTGCTCGGGGTTGCCACCAGCAGCCAGCACGCGGCTCAGCTCGCCGCCGGAAACAATATCAAAGCCTGCTCCGAGCTTGGCAAAGGTCTGCAGCACTGCCAGGGTCGAATTGGCTTTGACCGCATAATGCAGCTGATGCGCCAGCCCGGCCAGTGCACCATCGAGACGCTGGTATTGCTCGGTGAGCATGGCGCAGGAATAAGCGTAAAACGGTGTGCCAACCGATTCTGCAATTTCGCGCAGGCTCACACCTTCAACACATAGCTCGCCGTTGCGATAATGCGCGGCAGTGGCTTGTAAAAGCTCAGGGGTAACACTCAAGGGGATTTCCTTTGTTATTTTTTGCGCTCCATTATCCAAGCGGCGCCGCTGTCTTGTAGCTGCTGCGCTAGATTAGGGCCCGGGCCCGGGTAATAGCCTGCCGGACTTGATTCGGCGCGGTGCCACCGAGATGATCGCGGGTCGCAATAGATCCATGCAAGGTCAGCACCTGATAGACATCAGGCTGGATAACGGTGGTGTTTGGCCCGTTGAGTTCTTCGATGCTCAGCTCCTCCAGCCCCTTGCCTTGGCGAACGGCAAGCTGCACCGCCTGACCCACTAAATCGTGAGCGTCGCGAAATGGCACATGTTTACGCACTAGGTAATCGGCCAGGTCGGTCGCTGTAGTAAAGCCCTTAAGCGTTGCTTCGAGCATAACGGCCTTATTGGCTTGGATATTGGGCACCATGCCGATTAGTGCGGTGAGGCAGTCGCTGAGCGTGTCTATGGCATCGAATAGCGGCTCTTTGTCTTCCTGATTGTCTTTGTTGTAAGCCAGCGGTTGGCTCTTCATTAGTGTTAACAGCGTAATTAGTTGCCCGTTCACCCTGCCGGTTTTGCCGCGAATCAGTTCTGGCACATCTGGGTTTTTCTTTTGCGGCATGATGCTGGAGCCGGTACAAAAGCGGTCGGGTAGGGTTATGAAGTTAAACTGTTGGGACGACCACAGCACCATTTCTTCGCACCAACGTGACATATGCGTTAGCGACAGCGCGGCGGCGGCGCAGAACTCGATAGCGAAATCCCGATCACTGACCGCATCCAACGAATTCTCGCAAATACCATCAAATCCTAGCAGTTCCGCCACGAACTCACGATCCGGCAGATAGGGTGTGCCGGCCAAGGCCGCTGCGCCTAGAGGCAGTTGGTTGACGCGCTTGCGGCAGTCCAGCAATCGCTCCCGATCGCGACGCAGCATTTCAAACCATGCCATCAAATGATGGCCAAAGGTAATGGGCTGTGCGGCCTGTAAGTGGGTAAAGCCCGGCATAATTGTGTCGGCGTTGGCCTCGGCCAGATCCGTTAGGGCGGTTAGCAGGCGGCCTTGTTGCTCTACTAACATGTCGATGGCCGCGCGTAGATGCAGTCGAATATCAGTGGCGACCTGATCGTTCCTAGAGCGTCCTGTATGGAGTTTTTTGCCGGTATCGCCAATTATCTCGATAAGCCGGTATTCGATGTTCATATGCACATCTTCTAACTCGATACGCCAAGCCAGCTCGCCGTTCTCGATTTCCTCTTGAATAGAGGTCAGACCAGCAATAATTTTTGTGCACTCGTCCCCCGTTAGCACACCGATGCGCTCAAGCATGGTCGCATGAGCGATGGACCCCGCAATATCCTCTCGGTACAGACGCTGATCGAAGCCAATGGAGGCAGTAAAAATCTGCACAAATTCGTCCGTGGCCTCGCTGAAGCGTCCGCGCAGTGAGCCGGCACCCTTGTTAGGGGTTGATTGACCGCTGGGGTTGTCCATTATAGTCATGCTTGTCCTATGATCGTTGGCACCGTGGGGTCCTGTGCTTTCGCCAAGGGTGGAGTATAACAATCTAAGCTTACGGCCGACGCTAAAAAATACATCACAACGCGCATACTATAGAGGCTGGTGAGGCGCACAGTCGCAGCGGTATTGGATTGTCCACTAGGCTACGTTGTGGGAGTTTCTGGGGAGGTTTTCCAGTGGCACAAGATAAAGAGCTGTTGCAACAACTGCCGACCACTAGGCATCTGATTCCGCCACGGTTAGAAGCCAGTGGCGAGCTCGGCCTGATTGCCTCAGGAGTGGCCATTTACGTTGCCTATTTGGTCGTGGGTCAAACCACCGGTGGGGTCAGCTTAATGGGTGCCATTGCCTTTGCTAGCATGGCAATTCCTCCGTCCATCTTGGCGCTTTTTGCTTGCGGTCAGTTCTTTCACAGGCTGAGTATTGCGGCAGGCATTTTTGCGGTGTCTACGGCAATATCGACTGTGGTCGTGCTCGCACACTTAATACAGGTTGAATACTTTGGCCAGCCCGAGAACACCGATCTTCTGCTTGTTCGTCGTATTTTATTTGCGAATCTGTTGGTCGCGTACTTACTCCGTCAGTCCTTTCTTCGATACCGCTTAAAGCGTCGCAAAGACGCTGAGCAGAGTGCGAAAATTCAAGCCCTGCAATCGAGAATCAGGCCACATTTTCTGTTCAATAGCATGAATGTTATTGCCAGTTTGATACCCGTGGACCCTGAGGCCGCCGAGCAAGTGGTTGAGGACTTGTCCGAGCTGTTTCGGGCGAGTCTGCAGCAGGCCGGATCAGTGGTAC
>JAACDW010000266.1 GCA_009936775.1 Pseudomonadota bacterium | reverse complement strand
ATGTGGGCGATGACCACAAAGAGTACTTCCTTGGCGAAAAAGCACTGCTTGCAGGCGGCGCCGCAAACACGATGAACCAGTTCTAAACCATTCGTCTGTGCCCTGAGTAGCTGGGCAAAAAAAAAGGGCGGGGTACCGCCCTTTTTTGTGACTCTTGATAAACGAAAAGCACCTGTTAGGCGAATGTGCGAACCACACTGCTAACCATCTTTTTCGGCTTGGCTATTGCCAATACACCTCTTGGCAGCACCCACTCTCTCAATCGATTCGTACTGGCCCTTTAAGATCGCAAGTCGAGTGGCAGTTTCTTCATTCCCGTCCATCATGAACAGCGCGGGAGCAAATAATAAAGCCCCAGTCCAAGCCCAAGCCTGGTCTTTCTTCCTTTCAGAGCGCTGCTGACCAGACGCCTCCAATACTTCGCTCTGAATCCTTTGACGCTCAAGACCCAATTGTTGACAGCTCAGACCTGCATAAGCTTCATCCGGATAAGCCACAGCCGCTACGTTTTCTGGTTTTGAAGCACAACCTGCAACCACAAAACCGATCAACAGAATCAACGTAATCGAATTATTCATCTGTTTATTCTCCTAACTTTTCTAATCGACGCGATTTGCGCGAGTTCTAGGCAAAGACCAATCGAAGCGGCAGTCGAAGCCAGCCCCCAATTTCCGCATGCCCATCACTCAAATTACTAAGGCAGGGTTGCGTGACCAGCAAATTTGACCAAGCGGCATATATTAGGGGATGAACGGAGTGAGGGACTAAAGGGCTAACGGAAGGACTCCAATGCCTAATTGGAGACTCGCGTTGAAATCGGGGTCTAACCAAACTCTGTTAGCCGCCACCTTTAAGGTGCGCGTGCGAATCACACGAACACGGATCTCGGACTACGAGCAGGCCCCACCAAAAGCTAAATACGCTCATTCTGCTCCAGCAGCGGTTCAAACCGGCCAAGTCGTGGGTGCAGAAGCACAGAAACCAATGACATCGGGCCAAACAGTCACCGTAACAAACCGATTGGCTCCTGCCCGACTCTTTGGCAACATGCTCCGCCAATGTGGAGGAGAGAACCATGAACGTAGTAGACGCCATTGCCCACGCCATGAAAGCTGAGGGCATCGATATGCTTTTTGCGTATCCGGTAAACCCGCTGATTGAGGCGGCTGCCAAGGTCGACATTCGTACCGTTATCGTGCGCCAGGAGCGTATTGGCCTGCATATGGCAGACGCTTACTCGCGTTTGTCTTCCGGCGACAAGATTGGCGTGTTCTGCATGCAGCATGGCCCCGGCGCAGAAAACGCCTTTGGCGGTGTGGCTCAGGCCTATTCAGAATCGGTGCCTATTTTGGTGATTCCTGCCGGATATCCGCGCCGCTTGGCCCATTACTACCCGAACTTCAATTCCACCTTGAACATGCAGCACATCACCAAGTGGGCGGAGCCCATTACCATGGGTAAGGCGGTGCCGGAAGTGCTGCGCCGGGCGTTCTTCCAGCTGCGCAATGGCCGACCCGGCCCGGTGATGCTCGAGGTGCCGCTGGATGTCATGAACGAGGAAGTGCCGGACGGCTGGACCTATGTGCCCTCGTTTAGCGCCAAGTCCGGGCCTGCGCCTGACGACGTGGCGGCGGCGGCCAAGGTACTTGCTGAGGCCAAGCACCCGGTCATCTACGCCGGTCAGGGTGTGCACTACGCCAAGGCGTGGGACGAACTCAAGGCGCTTGCCGAAACATGGAACATTCCGGTTACTACCAGCCTTGAGGGCAAAAGTGCCTTCCCGGAAAATCACCCGTTGTCGCTGGGTAGCGGTGGCCGTGCTAACGCTCGGCAGGTGAAACAATATTTGCGTGAAGCCGACGTGATCTTTGGCGTGGGGGTGTCTTTTGCTTTGACGGCCTTTGGTGTGCCCATGCCAGCCAACGCAGACGGCGCGAAAACACTGATTCATGCCACCTTGGACCCCATGGATCTGAACAAAGACGTGCCAGTACAGCACGGCTTAATTGGTGATGCCAAACTGACCCTGCAGGCGCTCAGCGCTGCGATGGAGCATCACCCTAAGGCACCAGCCCAGCAGCGCGCTGCCGAGCCGGAAAAAATCGCCGCCATTAAAGCCGAGTGGCGCAGCGAATGGCTGCCCAAGTTGACCAGCAATGACACCCCCATTAACGCTTATCGGGTGATCGCCGAACTGGACCGTCTGGTGGACAAAGACAATGTGATTATTACGCACGACGCGGGTAGCCCGCGTGACCAAACCACCCCGTTTTGGGAATCTACCGTACCACTGTCCTACATTGGTTGGGGTAAAACGACCCAACTCGGTTACGGGCTGGGGCTCGCCATGGGCGCCAAACTCGCGGCCCCAGAGAAACTGTGCATCAATGTATGGGGTGACGCGGCCATTGGCTTTACCGGCATGGACTTTGAAACCGCCGTGCGTGAGAACATTCCCATTTTGTCGATTTTGTTTAACAACTTTTCCATGGCGATTGAAATTCCCATCATGCCGGTGTCTCAAGAAAAATATGGGGCCATCGAAATTTCCGGCCACTATGCCGACATGGCCAAGGCCTTTGGCGGCTATGGCGAACGGGTTACTGACCCCAACGACATTGTGGCGGCGCTGCAGCGTGGTATAGAAGCCACCCGCAATGGTCAGGCCGCCTTGCTGGAATTTATCACCAGTCAAGAAATTGACATTTCCAACGAATAGACCGACGCGCCACGGAAACACCAGAACGGCCACCACACCAACTCAGAGTACCCTTATGAAAGCACGCGCTGTTGCCCTGAAATCCCGCCCTGTGGGAATGCCTAAAACCGACGATTTCCAAATCATCGAAGTCGACGCTGCCGCCCCCCAGGACGGCGAGATTCAGGTGAAAAATGTCTGCATGTCCGTAGACCCCTACATGCGCGGGCGTATGTACGACCGTAAGTCCTATGTACCGCCCTTTCAAATCGGCGAGGTCCTGACCGGCGGCTGCATCGGTCAGGTTACGGCATCAGCGCACCCGGACTTTAGCGAAGGCGATTATGTCTCTAGCAGTTGGGGTTGGCGGGAAGCCTTCACCGCGTCTACTGCGGGCATCGAGCGCTTGGGTGAGATTGCCGCGGCGCCGTCTCAGTACATTGGCGCCATCGGCATGCCCGGCATGACCGCCTACGTGGGCCTGCTGGAAGTGGGTGCGCTGCAACACGGCGAGACGGTTTTTGTCTCCGGCGCCGCTGGCGCAGTGGGCAGCATCGTGGGACAAATTGCCAAGCTGAAAGGCTGCACGGTCATCGGCAGTGCAGGTTCCGACAGCAAAGCCCAGTTACTCAAAGACGAGTTGGGCTTTGACTACGCGTTTAACTACAACGATGGCAGCATTGTCGGCCACCTCAAGGAAGCCGCGCCTGCTGGCATTGATGTGTATTTTGACAACGTAGGTGCTGAGCATTTGCAGGCCGCCATTATGTGCATGCGCCCCAACGGGCGCATTCCACTGTGCGGGGCCATTGCTACCTACAACGACACCGAGGCACGTCCCGGCCCCAACAATCTGTCCATGGCCATTGGTCTGGGCCTGACCCTGCGCGGCTTCATTGTCAGCAACTTCATGCACATGGCGCCCCAATTCCGGGCGGACATGGAGAAATGGGTTGCCAGTGGTGAGGTCACCACCAAGGAAACCGTTTACCAAGGCATCGAACAGGCCCCCGAGGCCTTTATCGGCCTGTTCACCGGCGCCAACACTGGCAAGATGATCGTTACCTTCTAAGCCATAGTAGGCGGTGGATTGAAACGGCTTACAGCCGGACTAACCACACCATGCTGGCATTCAATTGAATACCAGCATGACCGAACGATGAGCCACATCAGCAACAGCTTTGCCAGCAAACTGCGCTATCAGGCGTGGCAACAAAAAGTGGTCTGAGTTGGCGCCAGCTTGGCCGTCAGACCGACACATCTCACGCCTCGGCCTTGGCTTGGTGGCCGGGGTCAGCGGTCACGAGCTGGGCAACAACACCCTGCGTTCGCAACGTCTACACACGAGCGCCAACTAACACGATTTAGCTGCGCGTAGCGATATAGCCCCACACCTGATCCGCACCCAACCCGGCCAAATGCTGGCCCAACCTGGCCTGCCAATAAAACTCGTTACCCCACTCATCCCGCCAAGCCCACAGCCGGCGGGTAAAGTGATGCAGCCGGTGCTCGTAGGTATAGCCCCTGGCGCCGTGCACCTGATGCACCTGTTCGGCAACAATGCCTACCGCCTCGCCTACCCGGGCCTTGGCGGCGGCAACTTCCTGCTCCAACCGTTCGGTGCCCATGGCGTCAACGCCTGCATCGGCGGCGCGCTGCGAGGCCGCGACCTCTGTGCCGACTACTGCCAGTGCATGCTGGATGGCCTGAAACTTGCTAATCGAGCGTCCAAACTGACTGCGCTCAGCAGCAAATTGCAGGCCCAAGTCGAGCACGGCCTGCAGACAACCGGCCATTAGGTTCGCCCGCGCCAGCGCCAACTGCGCGTATGGGGCATCGGCCAATTCAATCCGCGGCTGCGCGACGCCGCCGCTCATGGTATCCCGAGCTTCACCAGCCAAATTCGTACTCTGGGCTTGGGTTGCGCTGTCGGTGTAAACGCGCAGCTCGTGACAAGCCGCGTCTACGCCAATGACGAGGGCCGACTCGCGACCCCACGCCACCTGCAGTACGGCATCGTCGGCCTGAGCGCCGATGCTGGCAAAACCCTGAGCAGGCGCTTGCGCTCCCAGCCACTGGTTGGCCAACAAAATTTCCGCCATCGGCAGCGGCACCGCATAGCGCCCGCAGACTTTTAGGAAGGCGAACAGGTCCCGGGTGCCAGTACCACTGTTCGGGCTGCCCAGCTGGTGAAAGCCGTTGTCGACAATTTGCTGCCACAGCGCGGTAGGAAAAACCCCCTGCTCGGTGGCATCCCATAGGGCTTTGTCGCAGTGGTCGGCAAAGATTTTTTCTGCGCTATCAATGATGAGTTGTGAAGTATCCATTGGCGTTCCTCAGCGCAGGCCCAGACCGCGGGCGATAACGCCGCGCATGATTTCCCGGGTGCCGCCGCGCAGGGTAAAGGACGGTGAGAGCATCAGGGTTTCTTCAAAGGTCTCGCGGAACAAGCGCTGCTTTTGCGGGTCAACCACACTTAGATCCGGGACCACAAGTCGGGCGATTTCTGGCAGCACTTTCTCAAAGTTGTTACCCAGTTCTTTTACCAGAGCGGCTTCCACGCTGACATCCTTACCCGCCTCCAGCATGCCCGCCACAGACAGCGACATACGACGCAGCGTCATAAAGTGCGAGGCTATGCGACCAATTGCCGCGGCCTGATGGGGCGATGGGTTAGCGCCGCAAATGCGCACCAGTTCAACAAATACGCGAAACGAGGACAGAAAGCGCTCTGGGCCGCTGCGCTCGTAGGCCAGCTCTGAGGTGACCTGCTGCCAGCCGTTGCCCGGCTCACCAACAATTCGGTCTTTCGGCACCAGTACGTTGTCGAAAACCACTTCGTTGAAGTCCTCGCCACCGGCCATGTTGCGTATCGGCCGGACTTTGGCGCCATCGTTCTTCAGATCCACAATAATTTGCGAGAACCCGGCGTGGCGATTTTCCGATGCCGCCTCGGTACGCACTAAGCAAATTATGTAGTGGTTGCGATGCGCGTCTGTGGTCCAGATTTTGGTGCCGTTAATGCGGTAAGCGTCGCCTTCAGCGGTGGCCATAGTACGCACGGACGCCAAGTCGGATCCAGTGTCGGGTTCGCTCATGCCAATGGAAAAATAGCTTTCACCTCGCGCAATGCCGGGCAGGTACTGCTGCCGCTGCTCAGGCGTGCCGAAACGCAGCAACAGTGGCCCACTTTGGCGGTCGGCGATCCAGTGGGCGCTTACCGGCGCTCCAGCAGCCAACAGTTCTTCGGTTACCACCAGCCGGTCGAAATTGGTTTTGCCACCACCGCCGACCTCTTCAGGCCATGTCATACCGATCCACCCCTGCTCACCGAGCTTGTGCGAAAACTCAGCATCGTGGCCAGTAACAAAATCCGAGTTGGGCT
>JAACDW010000265.1 GCA_009936775.1 Pseudomonadota bacterium | reverse complement strand
CTGCAGGCCCTCCATGGGCGAGCACAAATAAGGCAAACCCAACCGTCCAGCTTGGGCTAGAGCCTTAGGACCAAAGGCCGCCACCCAGATCGCTGGATGCGGCTGTTGCAGCGGCCGTGGGAATACTCGCACCGCATTGTCTTCTTTGCCGTCAAGAGAGATCGCCTCGCCCAGCCAAGCACGGCGCATCAGGTCCAGTGTCCAGGCGAAAATGCGCCGTTTCTCGGCAATGGGCACATGGAAGGCTTTGAGCATTTCTGGAGCATAACCACGACCACCCCCCAACAACACCCGACCGCCGCTGAGTTGATCAAGCACCGCTACCTGCTCCGCCGCCTGCGACGGGTTGCGCAGCGTCAACAAGTAAGAGGTGGTTGCAAGCTGAATGGTTTGTGTAGTTGCCGCCGCACTGGCAAGTAACATCAGCGGGTCCGGCAGGGCGCCCTCACCAAAATGATTTTCCGGCAGCCAAAAAGACTGATAGCCGTGGGCCTCGGCAAAAGCGGCCTGTTCGGCCATGCCTGCCGCAGTCGGCGGATTGAGCTGCCAAGGGGTAACACCCAAATGCAGGGTCATGTTTGCGTCAGCCCCTGTACTAACAGCATAGCCAGCATGGTAGAGGAAACCGCTTGCCTATGCCGCTCGTACGCAAATTCTTGATACAGCGGATCGTCCTTCAAGAGCAGACAGCGCATGTTAGGGTCTGCCTCAATGGGACAACGAAATGTCACCCGATTGCCAAAGTTATTGCCCGCAATGCCGTAATCGCCGAAGTCTGCGCCCGGATCTTTTAGCGAAGGCTGCCAGAACGCCGACCAACGTGATGGCATGCCAAGAATCTCGCCGTCAACCGCAGCCATGGTCTGATAAGCGGTCGCAGCGAGAAGGCTACGCCGCGCCTTGGGTGTGGCAAGGCTCTGCAGTTGCTCAAGCTGCTCTGCCACGTCAGCGCAGAGCGCTAAGCCAGAGGACTCTAACCTGTTGGTGTCCACGGGATAACGATCGAAACGGTCTTGCATGGAAAATGCCCACCAGCGGCCAGTAAATACGGGCACTACTCGTGCCGGTGTGGTCGCGTCTTGCAAATAGCTCAACATTTCGCCGAATGCCTCAAGCCGCGTTCTTTGTTCAGTTGCCTTGGTCAAGCTCTCGGTCATACCATCGAAACGAGCGTTAAAGCGGGTATCGAACATGCCCCAAAGTGCTTCGCTGCTGTCCCGGGAGATGTCGAAATAATTCCAGCGAAACATACGCCCGAAAAAATTTCCCTTTGAACGAGCCACGTTCGCCCGCACCACATAGCGCATATCTAGGGCGGATAGGCGGTGGGCCGGCAACACCGAAACAGTCGCTGTATCTCGCGCCTGCTCGCGCCAAACCACATCACAACGGTTGAGCTGCTTGGCCGACAAGAAGGTCAGCTGCTGGTGCAGGTCGCCCTGATAGGCCTGGGCATGTGCACTAGCCCAAAGCAACGCAAAAGGGAGGAGGTTCCTCCAGCGCATAGACTTTTTCATCGGTTTCCAGCTCGTCTAGTAGGCAGGCGATCGACTTTCCTTCGCCCGGCCAGATTTCTTCAGGCAGCAGCTGCGCTGCCGGTTGCAGCACAAACAAACGGTCTACCGCTCGCGGATGCGGCAGGGTAAAAATTTCCGTGTCGCGCACATGCTCGTCAAACAAGAGCAGGTCTAAATCCAGCTCACGGGGCGCATTGCGCTGATACCTTTCAGCGCGGCCAAAGGCCCTCTCTATGGCCTTTAGCTCCGCTAGCAGTTTTTCCGGCGTCAACCCTGCAAGAGCTTCGAATACCACTGCTGCGTTAACGCATTCTCCGGAACCCGGCGGACAATTCACTGGCGAAGTACGAAACAACTGCGAACTGCGCAGCGTATTGGGCTGTGCAAATGGCACCAAGGCATGCATCGCTGCCACGACAATTTCTGTCGATTCCCCTTGATTAGAACCCAATCCCACTAACACCATTTGCCGTCGTATCCTCTTTACCCGCGTTCGCTGAAGGCGCGATGGATAGTAGCATTGTCGACCGCCAATTATCTTTAACGAGACAACTAACGTATGACTACGTAATAAAAACGACTGTTGCTAAAAATCCGCAGTAGTAACTGACGCCCATCACGCCGCACTGCCTCGCGCAAAGCAGCAATATCCTCTACTGCCACCCGATTGGCGCCGACAATGACATCGCCTGCACGCAGCCCAGAAGCATAGGCCGGGCTGCGTTGGTCCACTGCCGTAGCGACAACCCCCGCCCCGGGCATGCCGTCTTCTGCGGAGCGCAGATTTTGCAGCGCAACACCGCGCAGCCAAGGGGCGAGACTTTGACCCTCAACCGCCTGCTGCTGGTCTGCAACAATACGCAGCAATGTGCGCTGCTGTTCACCTTGGCGAACATAGTCCACGTTGACTTCGTCACCAATAAACATAATCGCGGCTTGGGCAGAGAAGTCGGCCACGTTGACGATGGGATTGGCACCCATTTTTACGATCACATCGCCGGGCAGCAAACCGGCTTTTTGCGCCGAGCTGCCCTCCTGCACGTCGACCACCACCACACCCTGTGGAATACCCTCGCCGGAGATCACGCCGAAGGCCTTGGCTAATTCGCGGTTCAGCGGCTGCACAATGGCACCCACGAAGCCCCGGTTAACCTTGCCCTCTTCAATAAGCTGAGCGGTTACTGCGCTGACCATGTTGGCAGGAATGGCAAAACCAATGCCAATATTGCCGCCGGAGGGGGCAAATATGGCGGTATTGATGCCCACCAGACGACCATTTAGGTCAACCAGCGCACCACCAGAGTTGCCGGGATTTATTGACGCATCGGTTTGAATAAAATCCTCAAAACCTTCGATGCCCAAGCCGCTGCGGCCCAAGGCACTGACAATGCCGGAAGTCACGGTTTGATTGAGACCAAACGGATTGCCGATGGCGACGACGAAGTCGCCTACCCGCAACCGAGCGCTATTGGCGTATTCAATGGCGACGAGATCCTCCGCTGGCACTTGCAGCAGGGCCAGATCCACCTCGGAGTCGATACCGATTAGGGTGGCTTTTAGAGTGCGGCCATCGGAAACCCCAATGCTGATTTCGTCAGCGTTCTTCACTACATGAGCGTTGGTCACAATGTAGCCAGATTGAGCGTCAATCACCACGCCGGAGCCAGCACTTTGGGTGCGGCGGTAACGCTGGCGACCCTCGGGCACATTAAAAAAACGGCGAAAGAAGGGATCTTCCAGCAGTCGATTGCTCTCTCTCACCACAGAGCGGGTAGCGATATTGACCACTGCCGGATTCACCCGCTCCAACATATCGGCCCAGCTAGGCAACGCCTGATCCTCGGTTTCCGACAGCGGCACCGCGGCCGGAAAAGTTACAGGCTGCGCTGCGAAATCTCGCTCAATCCGCTCGCCCCCGGCAAGTGCCTTGCCAAACATGAAATTTAGGCCAACGAGCAGGAACATGAATCGCAGCAAGGACGTAGAAGCCCAAGCGGTAGTTACGAATCGGCCAACGGAAAACAAATTGCTCGCTCCTTCAGGTTTTGCATCTTCAACAATTTTTGCGTCTGCTCCGGCAGCTCACGCTGGCGTTAGGTCGCGATAGGCAGCCAGCTTGGAACCTGTACTGGCCAGAAACACAATTACTAAGGCTGCCAGTGAAGAGGCCACTGCCACAAGATAAGCGTAAGTATAGGTAGCCCCGAGGCTGGCATCAAAAATCAACCCAAGCAAATAGGGACCGAAAGCGACACCCATCACACTAATGGCGTTCGCCCGAGCAAATACTCGGGGGTAGATATGCGCTGGATACACATCGGCAAGCCACAGCGGCTGAGTCATCAGCAGATTGCCAACGCTGAGTCCAAACAAACCAGCGGCCAACACCGCAAGGCCACCAGACGGTGCAAGGGCGAAGCAGGTCAAGCCAACTATCTGCAACAGCAAGTTACCCAGAGCAAACCAGCGTATGGGAACCCGCGAAACCAGCCAGCCACCGACAAAGCGGCCACTAATACTGCTGATCGTTAAGGCCTGCACTGCATAGGCTGCGGTTTGAAAATCTGCCAGCAGTTCGACGCGGCTGTATAAATGTGCGATGCCGCCCACTTGGGCCATCATAATGAGCACGTAGGCCGCCGCCAATAAACGATAAAATCGGCTGCCAACCGCTGACTTGAGCAAGGCGCTATCAGCTTCCAAGGTAGCAACGCTGGCACTTTCACTGACTGTTGGCGCCTGCCGCATCAACAGCGATAAGGGCACCACGGTTAGCACAAGCAGCACCCCCAACAGTGGCATGGTAAATGCCAGGCCCTCGGTGGTTATAAAGAAGGCGGAAATCGGTGTTAGCACAACGCCGCCTAGAGAGAGACCGGTAGAGGTCACAGCGAGGGCCACAGAACGCTCTGGCCCGGGAAACCATTGGGTAATCAGCGTGGTCGCTATCACAATGGACACACCCGCATTGCCGATACCAAAGACTATGAACAACAGATAAACCTGCCAAACCTCGGTGGCCAGGCCCACGCTACCAAGCGCCAGAGCGGCGATCAGGGTGCCGACTATCATAATAGTGCGCACAGCATATCTGCGCAGCAAAGACGCCACATCAAGACCCGCTACACCACCGACGACAAAGAACAGAGTGACGGCAAAAGATATTTGACCCACGGGCGCTGCCAGTTCCGCAGCCAAGCGATTGATATAAACCGACATGTTATAAAAGCCAAGGCCCGAACTGACCGTTTGCACCAGCATCATCGCCGCAACGATGACCCAGCCATAACGCGGTGCGGGTGCGGGGCTGGTATTTTCTGCAGTCATTGGCATATCCAAAAGTTAGCCTGGCCGGACAATGTGACAACACCGAGAGGCCGGGCACTATAGAATCGGTTAAGCGAAAGGTCTATGTTGCCTAGCGTCAAGATATTGTGCGTAGTGGTAGGCACTTCTAACAACGCAGCAAAAGGAATCAACGTGGATCTCAAAGACAAGATCATCGTCGTCACCGGTGGCGCCAGCGGCATAGGCCGAGAGATGTGCCGACGCTTTACCCGGGAAGGGGCAAGCAAGGTAATTGTCGCCGACCTCAACGGCGCCGGAGCCAAGGCCGTTGCAGAGGAAATAGGCAGCGTCAGCCACGCCGTCGACGTGCGGAACGAGCAGGATCTTATCGCTTTGATCGAAGACACCGAAAGCCAATTCGGACCCATCGACCTATTTTGCTCAAACGCTGGCATTGGTATTGGCAAAGACATTTTTGAGCCTGACGAGGTGTGGCAGACCATCTGGGAGGTCAACACAATGTCCCATGTATGGGCCGCCCGACATCTTGTGCCGCGCATGATTGCGCGCGGCGGCGGCTATCTGCTCAATACCGCATCGGCTGCGGGCTTGCTCAGTCAGATTGGCTCCGCCACCTATGCTGTTACTAAGCACGCGGCGGTCGCCTTGGCAGAGTGGCTGTCCATAACCTACGGCGATCAAGGCATTAAAGTTTCTGTACTCTGCCCGCAAGCCGTGCGCACAGCGATGACCGCCGACGGCCCTGGAGTGGCAGGGGTCGATGGCATGATTGAGCCAGAAGCCGCAGTAGACGCGGTCGTTGAAACCTTGCGCGAAGAACGCTTTTTGGTGCTACCGCACCCTGAGGTTGCCGAATACATGCAGCGCAAAACCGCCGACTATGACCGCTGGCTTAAAGGCATGCGGCGGCTACAGGGTCTCTACAGCCCAACTGCATAAGCGGGGCAAACCCGCCACAGCAACAGGCGTGGCGGATGCCCTGTCGCTAGTCTTGCAGGTAGCCGTTCAAGCGGAGAGCCTCGATCAGGCCGACGAGAATAAGATCCGAGACCACATGATCGAACAGGTCTTCGCGATGAAACAAGTTTGAGAAGCCACCGGTAGCGATAACCAGTGGTGCATCCTCGGCAAAGGCCTCTGCGCTGATACGCGACACCAGTTCCCGCACCATGCCCACATTGCTCCAATACAAACCGCTCTGAATGCTTTCAGTAGTGGTCTTACCCACAGCCGTACGCGTTGGCTTTATTTCTACCGACGGCAACTTGGCAGTTTTTGCCTCCAGTGCCTCCATGGCGAGGCGAATGCCGGGCATGATGTTACCGCCCAAAAAAACCCGGTCCTTGGTAATCGCACAGACCGTCGTAGCGGTGCCAAAGTCCACCACAACCAAATTTCGATTTGGAAACAACTTCATGGCGCCCATGGCATCAGCGATGCGGTCGCTGCCAACTTCCTTTGGATCTTTATAGGCGATCTTCAAACCCGTCTTCAGACCCGGGCGTAAAATCATCGGCTCAATGGCAAAGTACTTTTGACAGCAGGAACGCAAGGTGTAGTTCAACTCAGGCACCACGGAGGAAATTGCGATGGTTTTGATGCTTTCCGGATCAACCCCATTTTCGCGCAGCGCGCTACGCAAAAACACGCCGATTTCATCGGAGGTTCCCTTGCCCGTGGAGGCATAGCGAAACTGGCTAACCAACTCCTGCTGCCGAAACACGCCGCAAAAAATCTGGCTGTTACCAACGTCTAAAACCAAAATCATGCAACAGCATCCTTTAACTCGGTGGGTAGCAGCGAACCGGGCACCGCAACATTGTCAATTAACCGCACCGCGCAATCGCCAGAACGAATAACCACGGCCGCGCAGCGCCGCGTCCCAACGGTCTCGACATAGGCCACTGACATACCGGCAGCACGCAGTGCTTGCACCGCTTGCGCGTCGTTTGCGGCGTTGGCCAACAAAGAATTAAAGCGGCCAGCCAGAGACCGCGCCGGCACATCCAGCAGGGCGTTGCGCGATGACATGGCAAGCCCATCTGCTTCGCGCACAATGGGGCAGCCGACAATTTCGGTAGGGACAAAAAAGGTCTCGCACATGTCTTTTATTAGCATGTACTGCTGGAAATCTTTAAGACCAAAGTAGGCACGGTTTGGCCGTACTAAATTCAGTAGTTTCATCACCACCGTGAGCACACCGGTGAAATGCCCCGGGCGATCTGTGCCACAAAGACGGCTTGCAAACTCGATCTCATTTAACTGAAAACGAAAACCATCGCTGTACATCTGCTCAAAGTCCGGCAGCAGGACAACATCAACACCCGCGCTCCGAGCTTTTGCTAAGTCCGCCTCTAGCGTGTTGGGATACTTAGCAAAATCTTGTGGATCATTGAACTGGGTGGCGTTTACATAGATCGACAGCACCGTTTGCGAATTGGCTGCGGCACTGGCGCGCAGCAGCGAAAGGTGGCCCTCATGCAGCGCGCCCATGGTGGGCACAAAGCCCACGCTTGAAGTCATGTTAGCCCGCAGAGCGCTCCACTGGGTCATGCAGCGTAGTACCTTCACCGATACACCTCGTCACAATTCGGAAAGGCACCGGCGCTGACGTCGTGATGAAACGCGTTCACTGCATTACCCAACTGCATATGGCCATCTAGGTAGTGGCGCAGAAACTTGGGCTTGAAGTTTGGCTGCATGCCCAACAGATCCTGCAGCACCAGCACCTGACCGTCGGTATACACCCCAGCGCCGATACCGATGGTAGAGATATCCAGACTGCAGGTAATTTGCCGGCCCAAATTTTGCGGTACGCACTCTAGTACCATGCCAAAACAACCCGCCTGCTGTAGCGCCATGGCGTCGCGGTAAATTTCCTGCGCAGCAGATTCGCTACGACCCTGTACCTTGTGACCGCCCAAGCCCTCCACCGATTGTGGAGTCAAACCTAGGTGCCCCATCACCGGCACGCCGGATTCCACCACGTGGGCACTGGTATCCAGTTGGCCTGCAGCGCCTTCAATCTTGATCGCGTTGCAGCCCGCCTGCATCAGCTCGCAGACTGCGTCGAGCACTTCATTGCGCTCGCGTCTGGCTGCCAGAAACGGCATATCACCAACAATGAATTGGTCCGGTGCGCCCCGGCGCACGGCGGCAATATGAGTTGCCATCATGGGCACCGGGGCATGCACTGTGCTGCTAAAGCCGTGCATCACCATGGCGAGGCTATCGCCCACCAGTAAGGTATCCATCTCAGTTTCGTTTAGTAGTTGTGCAGACCAGTAGTCATAGCAGGTGACCATGGAAATTTTTTTCGACGCCAGCTTGCGCCGATGGAAATCGTGAATGTTCATAAGCTCCTCCGGTACCTGTCCGTATTCTCGGCATGTTGCATGCCTAGAACCCCGCTAGGGTTGGATCAAGTCCTATCGTTTTGCCAGAAAGTGCCTTCTCCAAGGCTAGCGACCTTACTCGCCGTTCTTTCTCGCCCCTCTTTACTCTTGTTGGCCTTGTTGCCCTTGTTTTTTATCGACTTCGGGATCGGGCCTGTGCTCATTGCGCCCATGCCAGTGCATTTGCCCGTTCTTCGGCCTACGCGTCTGGGTCCGAATCACTTCAAGATCCCAGCGTTGGGCGAAAGGTATGCAAGGTGAGTATGAAAATCAACGGGCAAATCGCGGTTTTGCGGGCACTCCGCTTGGCACGCGGTTACAGGTTTAAGTACGCTCTTAACAGGTGTTGGTAACAGACCAGATTGGGCGAGTAGCTGCTAGAGAGCGAGTACCATCGCGGTAATCAGCACCACGAAGGCCGTGATCCAAATAAATTTCAGGCCGTCTTGCGCCCGCTCTACCGGTTTTTCGGCAGCCGACTCAGTCGTCTCGGCCTGCTGGGCATCGTTATTATTGTCTTGCATATCACCTCGCCTGTAGCGGCCAAACAGCACCATGTTTTGCCCTGCGCTGTCGTTTAAACGTGAACCCCACCGGTCGTTGAATACCCGTTCACAGCGGAGGGCGTTAACTGCGAATACTATACAGGTTCGCCGAGAGCCGCTGCGCGCTGCAGGCGATTGGTCTCATCTGCGGCCAAGTATCGACACGCCAACAGCAAGGCAGCAGTGCTCAACGCGAAAGCACCAAGCCCCCAACTCATTGCCGACTGCAAGGCCAGCGCGCTATCCATACCATCGCGAAAATACAGATCACTGAACTGGCCAATAAGAAATGGTCCCAGAGCCAAACCCACAAAGGTATTCATTAACAGGTAATAGGCGGACGCCGTTGCGCGCATACGCGGCATAACCAAGTCATTCACTGTACTGGCAGCACAGCCAATCCACGCCGGTGAGATGATGCTGAACAGGAAGCTATAGATGTAAGCCATGGCGATGTTGTCGGTATACAAAAAGCCCAGCGCAAATGGCACAGCAAACAAGGGAATGAGCAGCCCCACATAGAGTCGGGCGTTCACAGTTTTGGCGCGAAAATAGTCGGCGATAATGCCGCCCAAGACGATGCCGATAAAGCCTCCCACCGCGGAGCCAAGACCTAAGTAGAGCCCGGCGTCGGCGATGGATTCACCATGAAAACGCTGCATAAAGGGTGGCGACCAAAAACCAAACCCGTACGTTACGAAGGATATAGCCGGAAAACCTATGGTGGCATACACAAATGCCTTGGACTTGAACATCATGCCATAACAGGCAGGGTCCGAGAGCTTTTGATAGTGGATCCAAGTCACGGTGATATAGACCCCGAGCCCAAGCGCAATCCACTGCAGCAACGTCGGCATGAGTACATACAGCCCGTAAAAGAGCGCAACGACGACACCACCAGCAAACAGGTTGGTGGCCACCGCCCGCACGCCGCCGCTGGCATGGAGTGCAAACAGCGAAAACACGGGCAACACGCTCGTAAAGGAACTGGCGGTCGCCCTGAAAGGCTGTGGGTGTTGCTTGGTCAACAGTCCCTCGGATGCGCCGCGAATGGGTTCCTTTAGCGTCCACACCCAAACCGCCATTAAAATTCCGGGGATGCCCACGGCCAAAAACGCTGCCTGCCAAGCCTTAATACCCAGCGGAGCGAGGGCAGGGTCCGGGTACCAAAGGTGCCATGTTTGCACTATGGCGCCACCCAAAAACAGGCCGATGCCTGACCCCAAATAAATGCCGCTGGAATAAATCGCCAGCACAGTGGCGCGGACCTTGGGCGAAAAGTAATCGGATATCATGGAAAAAGCGGCCGGTGTTGCACTGGCCTCACCAATACCCACGCCAAAGCGACACGCCGCCAAATGCCCGAAGCTCTGAGCAAAACCAGAAAGCGCAGTCATCGCGCTCCAGAACGAAAGACCTATAGAGATCAGGTTTTTACGGTTCCATACGTCCGCAAGCCTACCCAACGGAATACCAAATACCGCATAAAAGATGGCGAAGGCAGTGCCGTATAGAAAGCCGATTTCTGCGTCACCGATGCCCAAATCGAGCTTAATTTCTTCTGCCAGAATCGACAGAATTTGGCGGTCAACACAGTTACAGATATAAACAATGATCAGCACAAAAAGCACGTAGCGACCATAATTTGGACCGCCCACCTGCTCGATGGGCTGTCGCTCTTGCGCTGTATTTTCAGTCGAACTTGCGACTTGATTTGCTTTCGTCAATCAAACTCTCCCCGTCCCAGCGTGCTTTGTAAGCAAAGTCTGACACTCGCTTTGTCGTCAATTTGGTTAGCTATCGCGTCGGATATCCGCTGGGAAGCCAGACGATAAATGCCATTGGGTTAGGCACGCCTAAGTGGGCTCAACCTCGTTCTCCGTCCCTGCAACGAAGATCCCTACGGTACCACCTAATCTTTCATGGCGCGCTGTCTGTGGATAGATAGGCAAATCGGGCAAATGGATCGCTGAGCTTTGTGAATACGCGGAACAGTCGATTATCGACTTTTAAATCGCTACTTTAAGATGACTTCTCAATGGCAAGAGCCTCAGCCTCAGGACAGATCCTATGCAAAGAAAGACACCTTCTGCCCCTATTTTTCGCAGCCTGCTGCTCACCGCCTGCTTGGTTTTTACCCTGTGTTCTGGGGCCTTCTCGCACACTGCCGAACCACAGACATCTGACGACGGCCGCTGCGCTTACTTTCAGCCCGGCGAGAAACACGTTTTTTGGGGCGACTTACATGTGCATACAGGCTATTCGTTAGATGCATGGGGATATGGCACCTCGACTACGCCAGCGCAAGCCTACGCCTTTGCCAAGGGCGACACGATTAACCTCGCCGACGGCAGAAAAGTTTCGCTGCACAGACCCCTAGATTTTATGGCCGTGACTGACCACGCCGAGTGGTTTGATCTGCTCTATATTTGTACAGATCCGCAATGGGCCGAAGTCAGCTATTGCAGCACTATGACTGAGAAGAATAACCCTACAGAAGGTTCGCAAGTCTTCGGCGCGTACGTTATCCCAACCATTACGAAAGCGCAGCCAGTCCCAACCGAGCTATGCGAGTCAAACAAAAAAGGCTGCCTCGCCGCAAAAGATCACCAATGGGGGCGCAGCCAAGTACAAACTCACGAAGCTAATGAGCCGTGCACTTTTACCTCTTTCGCCGGTTTTGAATGGTCGGCGACCCCAGATTTCAGCCATAACCATCGCAACGTCATTTTTGCCAATGAACAAGTAACGGCTGAAGCACTGGACTATCTCTCCTACCCCACCCCAGAAAAACTTTGGCGGGAACTCGACAGACAGTGCACGGCAAGCGAAGGGTGTGATGTGATCGTCATTCCCCACAACACCAATATGGGCGATGGCAAGAGTTTCGATGTAGAGACAGAGTCCAACGCCACCTTATCGCTGCGCGCCCGCTTTGAACGCTTGGTTGAAATACATCCAGAGAAAGGCAACAGCGAGTGCCTCCCTGCCTTTAACTCCAGTGACGAGGACTGCAGTTTCGAACAATATCTCACCCTCAACTCAGTGCCGACAACTGCAGACAAGTACTCGAAAAAGCAATGGGAAAAGATGCGTTTGTCCTATGTCAGAAGCTTGCTGCTGCGCGGTTTAAGTGCGTATGAGGCGAGCGGCAATGCGCGTATTAATCCGCTGCAGCTAGGAATAATTGGCTCGACTGACAATCATGCGGCAACCGCTGGTTTCGTCGAAGAAGATCAGTGGCCCGGCTCAGTATTTGGCTTCGGCGATTTCGATCGTTCAATGGCACGGCTTAACTTCAACCCTGGCGGGTTAGTGGGCGTTTGGGCTGAAGAAAACACGCGCCCGAGCATTTTCAGCGCGCTCAAACGCCGCGAAGTGTACGCCACCAGTGGCCCGCGAATCCGTGCACGTCTGTTTGCGGACAACCAACCCATACAGTGCAAGGCCCCGCAAGGAGTACCCATGGGCGGTGAATTGGATCCGGGCACCGCTACCCCTCACTTCCTTGTGCAAGCACAGTACGACAAAACGCCTATCACCCGCATAGAAGTGGTCAAGGGGGAGTTGATTAACGGCACCGCCAAGGAGACCGTTCATCGCGTGTGGGAAGACCCCGCAGGCAGCCTTGACCTGTGTATGAGCTGGCAAGACAGAGATTTTAATCCTGCATCGCCTGCTTTCTGGTATGTCCGTGTGCTTGAGGCGCCCACCCCCCGTTGGAGTGAGCACCGCTGCTTAGCGGAGGGTCGATGCGATGACTTTCCCGCAGCGCGCAAGACCATACGGGAAAGAGCTTGGACTTCGCCAATTTGGCACCTGCCCAACTAGCAGCGCACAAGCTGAAGGTCCTTTTAGGAGTTATCCATCACCGTTGGTCCCTAACTTCATTGCATCAGTCAGAGCCTCCCCATCCCAGCGCTCTTTGCGCACAAAGCCTGACAGCGGCTTTCGCGTCAGTTTAGTGAGCTGTTTTACCGGCTCGCCGATGGGAATCATGGCAGCAAACGCCATATGGCCGGGCACTCCAAAATGACCTCTCACCTCGTCCTCGGCCCCTGCTGCGAAGGTGGTCAGAGTGCCACCTAATCCTTCATGTCGCGCTGCCAGCAGAATATTCCAAACGAAGGGATAAATTGATGCCCCGGATATCACCCCCACCCGATCTAAATCGCTATCGAAAGAGGCTACAACCGAGAGGTCGACAAAGACCAACAGAATCACCGGAGCACTGGTGAGGTTGTCGAGCATCTGCTGCGGCACCCGTGTGGCGGCAATATCAGCGGCGCTGACCTTGCTTGGATGCACGGTATGCAGCGGCGCTTCACCGGCTTTCACCTGAGCAACATAGCGCTGCATTTGCGGTTCGATCAGTTCGCGTAAGCGTGCTCTGGAGCTCTCGTCTCGCACCACTAGCACCTGCCAACCTTGGCGGTTACCACCGCTGGGTGCAAAGCGTGCCTGTTCAAGAATATGTGCAATTGTGGCATCGCTGACCTGCTGGTCGGTAAATTCCCGCGCAGCAAACGTCGTGCGCATAACCTCGTACAACTCCATAACTTCGCCCATTCTCCACAACGCTTGAGATCATAGCCTTTGGCGACAAACAAAAGCGAACAGCAAAGGCTAAGATGACGCCATGAGCACTGTGATTTTGCTGAACAAGCCCTACAACGTCATCGCACAATTCTCGGACCGCGAGGGCCGCAAGCATCTTGGTGACTATGTGGATGTCGCCAACGTATATCCGGCTGGTCGGCTGGATCGGGACAGTGAAGGACTCATGGTGCTAACAGACGACGGCGCGCTGCAGCATAAAATCGCACACCCAGACCACAAGATGAGCAAAACCTATTGGGTGCAGGTAGAAGGCAAGCCAAGCGAAGTTGATCTGGCACCGCTCAGCGAGGGCCTGCCGCTCAAAGACGGCCTCACCCTACCCGCCAAATGGCAGTACGGTGTTGGCGGCCGTGATATCTGGCCGCGCACGCCACCCATACGAGTGCGCAAAAGTATTCCCGATACTTGGCTTACGCTTACGCTCGGCGAAGGTCGCAACCGGCAGGTGCGGCGCATGTGCGCTTATCTAGGGTTCCCAGTGCTGCGACTGATTCGGTATCGGGTGGGGTCTTGGACCCTAGATGGCCTAGCCACCGGCCAGTGGCGCAAGGTGAGCTGAACCCTGGAACTAAGGGTGAGTTCCGGCAAACATCAACTGTTCAAGTGGCTTACGCGGCGAGGGCATCTCACGTTCACGTAGCGGTTCCGGCAACTCGTCAGCTGCAGCCCGATGCCCGAAGGCGATCATCGCTTGAGTCGCAAAGTGTTCGCCGAGATTCAGAGCTTGGGCGGCTTGGTCATGGTGAAAACCCCACATGGCATGCGCAGCCAAACCCATACTCTGGGCCTGTAATGCCATGCTCATCCAAGCAGCGCCGGCATCAAAACTGTGAGTAGCGGCAGGCGCATCGTTGGCTTCGAAATGCGTTCGGGCAACCAGTGCAACCAGCGCACCAGCCTTAGCCGCCCAGAGCTGGTTAACGTCCATCAGCAGATCGAACATTGGCTGCCATTGCGGTGTGCCCGGCAGGGCGTAAATGAAACGCCACGGCTGGGAGTTAAAGCACGAGGGCGCCCAGCGCCCAGCTTCGCATAGCGTCTGCAGTTGTTCCATGGTCAGTGCTTGTCCGCTCATAGAGCGCGGCGACCAACGCATTCTGAACTGATCTTCGGCAACGGCCTCGGCATGGCGCTGAGAAAAGTCTGCTAGCGCCAAGGGATTTTCACTATCACTCATACTCGCAGACTCCTTTCGCTGTCTTAACCTTTAGCCCTTGAATTCAGCGACCACGGCGGCAATCGATTGCTTTGCGTCGCCGAACAACATGCGCGTGTTGTCACCAAAAAACAGTGGATTGTCCACGCCAGAAAAGCCAGAGCCCATGGAGCGCTTGAGCACAAATACTGTGCGCGCCTGATCCACATTGATGATAGGCATACCGTATATGGGACTGTTTTCGTCGTTGCGCGCACTGGGGTTGACGACGTCGTTGGCGCCGATGACCACCGCCACATCTACGTTGTCGATGCGTGGATTGATGTCTTCCATTTCAACCAACTGGTCATAGGGCACATTGGCTTCCGCCAGCAGTACGTTCATATGTCCGGGCATGCGGCCAGCAACAGGGTGAATCGCATAGGTGACTTCGGCACCGTTCTTTTCAAGCAGTTCGCCCAGCTCGCGCACCACGTGCTGGGCCTGAGCTACTGCCATGCCGTACCCGGGCACAAAGGATACCGACTGCGCAGCTTCCAAGATTAAGAAAGCGTCTTCGGCAACAATCGGCTTCACTTCGCCCTCGACCTTGGTCGCCTGCTTCACGGCACCGAAGCCAGAAAACAGTACATGGCCCAAGGAGCGGTTCATGGCCTTACACATGATGTTGGTGAGGATGATGCCAGCAGCGCCAACCATGGAACCAGCTACAATCAAAATATTGTTATTAATGGCAAAACCCGCAGCACAGGCGGCTAGGCCCGAGTAGCTGTTCAACAGTGAAATAACGACCGGCATATCTGCGCCACCAATGGGTAGCACAGCCATCACGCCAATAAGCAGGGCTAGGCCGATCACAGCGTAAAGATAGGGCGAGTCTACGGCTGGCGCCATGCAGAACATTACCGAGCAGGCAATCAGTGCGAGGAGAATCGCAGCATTAACGAAACGCTGGGCGCCAAACACAACCGCCGCCGAAGTCATCACTTCGCTGAGCTTACCCCAGGCCAGAATACTGCCGCTAAAGGTCATGCCGCCGATCACAATAGACAGCAAGATGGTGACATCGGTGAATGTGGTATTACCGGTGCTATAGAGGGCTGCCCAGCCCACCATCAGACTGGCAATACCGCCAGAGCCGTTAAACAGCGCTACCATCTCGGGCATGCTGGTCATCTCGACCTTTTGTGCGGCGATGGCGCCAATCACTGCACCAACAGCAGCCGCAATTAAAATTAACTGGAAAGACAAAATTTCCTTGTTGAACAGGGTGACCGCGATGGCAATGACCATGGCCAAGGACGACAAAATATTGCCGCGTACCGCAGTGGCTGGCGAACCCAGCTGCTTCAGGCCAAAAATAAATAGGGCCGCGGCAACCACGTACCAAAGGTTAATGATCACAGGATTCATGCTTTACCTCCGGGCTGAGTGGTGTCTTTCTTTTTGAACATGCTCAGCATTCGGTTGGTAACCAAATAACCACCCGCCACGTTAATCATGGCGAACATCACTGCTGCCGCGCCTAAGTAGCTCGACATGGCATCGGATTCGCCTCCGGCAGATATCAGCGCGCCAACGATGGTGATACCGGAAATGGCATTCGCACCGGACATTAGCGGAGTGTGTAGTGTTGCTGGCACCTTCGATATCAGCTCGAAGCCGAGGAAGATGGACAGCATGAGAACCATTGCAAGAAATACGGCTTCCATAATTTAGCCTCCGCTATAAATGTTTTTGATGGTTTCGTTGACCACTGCACCATCCCGGGTGATCACACAGGCTTGAATAATCTCGTCCTCAGGATCCAAATTCAGGGTCTTGGCTTCGCCATCCCAAAATTCCATCACAAGGTTAAGCAAGTTATTCGAATACATATCGCTGGCGTTGCGCGCCACCTCGCCGGGCAGGTTGCCCTGACCGACAACTTTGACGCCGTTAATATCGACCACTTCGTCCATGACGGAACCTTCGACGTTGCCGCCGGTTTCTACCGCCATGTCGATGATCACGCTGCCGGGCTTCATGGTTTCCACCATGTCGCGACCAACGATTTGCGGTGCCGGACGGCCGAATAACTGCGCGGTAGTAATCACCACATCGGACTGACTGATGATGGCTTTCTGGCCTTGGCGCTGCATTTCTACCTGCTCTGGGGTCAGTTCCTTGGCGTAGCCTTGATCGGTTTGGCCGGTATCACCCAAATCAATTTCGACAAATTTGGCGCCCAAAGACTGTACCTGTTCGGCTACCACCGGCCGGGTATCGAAGGCCTCCACCCGTGCACCGAGGCGTTTGGCTGTTGCAATCGCCTGCAAGCCTGCGACCCCGGCACCGATAACAAAAACTCGCGCCGGCGAAATCGTGCCTGAGGGGGTCATCATCATTGGCATAATCTTAGGCAAATGATAGGAGGCCTGAATCACAGTGACGTAGCCCGCCAAGTTGGCTTGGGAAGAAAGTGCATCCATCTTCTGCGCGCGGGTACTACGCGGCACCATTTCCATGGATATTGCTGTCGCACCTTGCGCAGCAATGCTTTCAACCAGCGGCTTTTCGTTAAACGGATCAAGAAAGCTAACGTAAAGCGCACCCGTTTTCAGTGCGCCGACATCTGCAGCGTCGGGCTTGCGTACCGACATGACGATATCCGAGCTTGAAAGTATCGCTGCTCGGTCGTCGCTGACGCTCGCGCCTGCCTCGGCATAGTCCGCGTCGGAGTAACCTGAGGCATTACCCAAGCCACTTTGCACCGTGACTGTAAACCCTTGTTTAATCAGTTTATCTGCATTGGCCGGAACCATGGCCGTGCGTACCTCGCCAGGCCAAGTTTCCTTCGGTACTCCGATCTGCATAAAGCCCCCAATAGTGATTGGTCAAAATTCTGCCCGTGTGCCTGACCGCAAGGCTAGCACGTCGCAAAGACGCGGCTCTAAACCGCTCTCCTTCGCGCCGCCGCAAGCTAACAGCCTGGGGCACGCCGAAAAAAGGAATAATTCACAAGCAATAAATTCCCCGTTGGAAAATCATCCCTTACTCCTCGCGTAGCAATTTAATCGGCGAGTTGTGTTCATGATGTGGAAAATGAGCACTTCATTATTGACGGGCACCTTGCATGTCGGGCTAGGCCTTCCCACAATCCGACACCTTGTCCGAGGTTTGCTTTGAGGGGAGAAAATTTTGGCGACATCTAGCGGCAAAGGCCTGAGTAACCGCGCAGCGCTATTGGCTGTGCTTACTGCCTTCACAGTCGGCCTTATCGGCTCGCTGGCAGTGCGCCCTGCGCATACCCCCACA
The DNA here is from genome assembly GCA_009936775.1 of Pseudomonadota bacterium. Taxonomy (GTDB): domain Bacteria; phylum Pseudomonadota; class Gammaproteobacteria; order Pseudomonadales; family Azotimanducaceae; genus UBA4421. Next base: position 9,836 of record JAACDW010000265.1, on the reverse strand, counting down.
GCCGCTGTCGGCGATTACGAGGCTGCTGGTCAAACCAAGCGCGCAGCGCGCATTGCTTGGCGGCTGCCCATCGTATTTCAAACGACCATGCCCGTTCTTGGCGACAACCCAGTATACCTAGCTCGCGCCATTAAGGAGGCCAGTGCCGGGGCCATTGATCTACAGCTATTTGAGCCGGGTGAAATTGTGCCCGCGTTCTCGATAACCGACGCGGTACGCGACGGTAAGGTCGCAGCCGGTTACACCTGGCTGGGCTACGATCAGGGCAAAATTCCGGCGTCACCGCTGATCTCCGCCGTACCCTTTGGTATGGAGCCTTGGGAATACAGTGCGTGGTGGTATGACGGCGGCGGGCGTCAACTCACCGAAGCACTATATGCGCGCTACAATATCCACCCCATCTACTGTGGAATGACCGGCCCAGAGACCGCTGGATGGTTCCGTCGACGCATTGATTCTTTACAAGATGTGCAGGGCCTGAAAATTCGCTTTGCGGGCCTCGGGGGTCGTGTGATGGAGCGACTTGGTGCCAGCGTCACCATGCTGCCCGGTGGTGAAATTTTTCAGGCACTAGAAAAAGGTGCCATCGATGCCACGGAGTTTGCCTTGCCCGTGGTCGATCAGTCACTTGGCTTCAACCGAGTCGCGCCATACAACTACTATCCGGGCTGGCATCAACCCTTCACCTCGTCGCACCTTGTGGTCAACCTTGAGGGTTGGCGCGCGCTCGCCAAATCCGATCAGGCCATGCTGGCACTGGGCTGCACTGCTGCGGTTACCCGTAACTTGGCGCAGGCCGAGGCGACTCAGGGTGAAATAATCGCCGGGTTTGGTGACATTGGCGTTTCCGCTGAAATTCTACCAGAGCCACTGCTGCGCGAGCTGAACAAAGTGTCCGATCAAATTCTGCAGGAGGAAGCCGCCAGAGACCCAGATTTTGCTGAAATTCTTGCCTCCCAACTGGCCTTTCGGGATCAGTATGCGCAGTGGAAATCTCGCGCCTACCTGCCACGAGATTTTTGATGATCCAGCCAACATCGCCAGCTGCGTGTAGCGCGGCAAATGCGCCACCACGGACAGCGCGCAAGGACTACCTGCCACATACGCCCCTATCCAGGCGCATAGACCATCTGGCTGACTGGATCGGCCGAACATGCTCTTACGTCTGGCTGGTATTGCTCGGGGTAATCGTTGCCAACGTGGTGATGCGCTACGCCTTCAGCCAAGGGCGCATTGAGATGGAGGAGCTGCAGTGGCACCTCTACTCCATCGGCTTTTTGCTGGGTTTGGGTTATGCCTACCAAGCCGACGCGCACATTCGCGTCGACGTGCTGCACGAACAGTTTAGCCACCGCACCAAGGCATGGATCGAGCTGTATGGCATTTTCTTGCTGTTGCTGCCCTTTATCACGCTGGTGCTGATTTACAGCATACCGTTCGTCAAGTCGTCCTATGTGGCGAGCGAAGTTTCTGCCTCACCGGGCGGCCTGCCACTGCGCTGGCTAATTAAGGCCGCCCTGCCGCTGGGATTTTTCCTGCTGCTGCTCACTGTGCTCGCCCGGCTGTTCAGGGTTTGGGATTTTTTATTCTTTAGGCGTGATGACTCCACCCAGACTATCGACGAGGAAGCACCCCTTGGCTGCAAATGAAATTTTAGCCATTGGCATGTTTGTCAGCTTTATCGCCTTGGTCTTCACTGGCTTTCCCGTAGCTTGGTTGCTCGGTGGGTTGGCTGTGGTGTTCAGTGCTCTCGCCGTGGTGCTCGAAGCAGACTTTAACCTCGCAACGGACATGGACTGGAGCTATACCTCCCTGACCGTTGAGCGCATTTGGAATGTTATGGAAAACTGGGTCATGGTGGCCCTACCCATGTTCATTCTGATGGGCCTGCTGTTAGACCGCTCCGGTATAGCCAATCAGCTGATGCACAGTTTCGCCCGTCTGTTCGGCAATCTGCGCGGCGGTTTAGCCGTAACGGTTGCGTTAATTGGCCTGCTGCTAGCAGCTACTACAGGCATTATCGGCGCCTCAGTCGTGCTGCTAGCCTTGCTCGGTCTGCCTGCCATGCTGCAGCAGAATTACGATAAAACGCTGGCAGCGGGTACAGTCTGCGCCGTCGGCACCTTGGGCATATTGATACCGCCAAGCATCATGTTGGTGTTGATGGCTGACCGAATGTCCATGAGTGTGGGCGATTTATTCCTTGGCGCAGTATTCCCTGGTGCTTTATTAGGTGGTCTGTACATCACCTACCTGTTGCTGGTGGGCTGGCTGCAGCCCCATCGTGCCCCGGCTGCGCCGAATGCACCATTTGATTGGGCTGCGGTAAAGGAGCTGTTCCTTGCAATCCTGCCACCGGCTTTTCTTATTCTTGCGGTGCTCGGCAGTATTTTTTCTGGACGCGCAACACCCACCGAGGCCGCAGGCGTTGGCGCTGCGGGCGCGCTGTGGCTGGCGGCGCTGAAAAAACAGATAAGCCTGCCAGGGATGCGCGAGGTGCTGCAAGAAACCACGCGGACCACGGCGTATATTTTTGCCGTGTTACTCGGGGCAACCGCATTCTCTCTGGTGCTGCGCGGTCTGGGTGGCGATGAACTAATTGAGGGGGTGTTGTTGTCCCTGCCCTTTGAACCCACCGGTATTATCATCGCTATTTTGTTCGCCACCTTTCTGCTGGGCTTCTTTCTAGACTGGATAGAACTGACCCTGATCGTGCTGCCCTTGGTGCCTCCAGTGGTTGCCAATCTGGGTTTTGATCCGGTCTGGTTCACCATTCTCTTCGCCGTCTGTTTGCAGACCAGTTTCCTTACCCCGCCTGTGGGCTTTGCGATTTTTTACCTCAAGGGCGTCGCACCCGATGGCATCGACGTGAAGACCATTTACCGCGGCGTGGTGCCCTTTATTGCTCTGCAGGTGTTAGGCATGCTGATTATTTTCAACTGGCAGGCCGTCGTCACATGGCTGCCGACCCAAGCCTATGGATAAGCGCCAGCGTTGCGGAGACAATTGCGCGCAGCGGCAGCAAAGTGCACGGACCGGCTGTGACGAAAACCAAACAACAACCATTTTTGCAAGGAGCCTGATATGACCGCTTATCAAGTGGTGGCGCGCAACTTCAGTACCAGTAGCGAAAATCGCATGCACAGTGACGAGATGGCGAGCCGCTATGGCTTTAAGGGCGCCTTGGTACCCGGTGTTGCCATCTACGGGCATTTGGTGAAACCACTGATCGAGCACCATGGCGTGGCGTGGCTGGGCGATAGCTGTGTTGAAGTTAAACTGATCAAACCCCCTTATCACGGCGACGCGCTGAATATCGACTGGCAGGCTTCGACTCAAGATATCGCGGCCACCAACCAACGCGGCGAGTTGGTTGCCCTAGCCCTTGCGCTGCCGATGAGCCCGTTACCCGAGCAGCTTGGCCTAAACGGCGAGATAAAAATTCCGGGGCGTCCAGAAATCGCTTGGGACAATGTCATCATCGGCGAGGTGTTTTCGCCCCGCGCTCTGCAACTGAGCAAGCTTGAAAATGCCCGCTACTGCAGCGAGGTAGGCGACAGCGACCCGCTATACGACGAATATATTCACCCGCACTACATACTGTCGCTGGCCAACGAAGCCTTGATGCAGGAGTACGTTATGCCTGCGTGGATTCATGTGAAATCAAAAATCAGCCATCGCGCGTCCTTGCGCGTGGGTGATGAGGTTGTACTGCGCAGTGTTGTCACAGACCGGTGGGAGCGCAAGGGCCACCAGTTCATCGCCTTCCATTTGACGTTTTGGCACGACGAGCAAGTCGCCATTGATATCGAGCACCATGCCATATTCCGGATTGCCGAATGATCCGACTAGCGGTGCTGGCCTCCCATGGAGGTTCCACATTGCAGGCATTGCTTGACGCCTGTGCGGACGGCGCAATAGACGCCAAGGTTGCCTTAGTAATCAGTAACAACAGTCAGGCCGGGGCCATCGCCCGGGCACAGACTGCTGGCGTCCACACCCAACATATCAGCGCTAAAACCCATGGCGACGAGGCCGGGGCTGATCGAGCCATTGTTGGCGCGCTACAGCATGCGGCGGTGGACTGGGTGCTGCTGCTGGGCTACATGAAAAAAATGGGTCCAAGCATCTTGCGCGAATACCAAGGCAAGATCATTAACACCCACCCCGCCCTACTACCGGATTTTAGTGGCAAGGGTTTTTACGGCCGCAAAGTCCATGAGGCCGTGCACGCGTCGGGAGTGAGCGAGTCAGGTGCGACCTTGCACTTGGTTGGCAGCGACTACGACAGCGGACCAATTCTTGCGCAGGTGCGAGTGCCCATTTTGCCTGAGGACGATGTGGACGCCATCGAGCAAAGGGTCAAACGGGCCGAAAAAGGTCTGCTCGTCGAAACCTTGAGGCGTATTAGCCGCGACGAGGAGATTTCGGCATAAGCGTTATTTCAAGGTGTCGCTTCTGCCTCAAGTAAGGCCAATGCCTCAGCGTGCAGGGCTGGCGTTGCCGAGGCCAAGACCGTGCCGCCGAGACTGGGATTGCCACCGTCCCAACTGGTAATCACCCCACCAGCGCCACGCACAATGGGTATCAGCGCTTGGATGTCGTAGGCTTTGAGGCCCGCTTCAATGCCAAGATCCAAGCAGCCCATGGCCATCATGCCAAACAGATAGCAGTCACCGCCAACCTTGAACAGTTTGGCCGCTTGGCTAAGCCGGCGAAACTGTTGTTGCTGGGTTTGTGGTAACCAATAGAACCCGGTGGTGGTTAAGCTGGCAGCGCCTACTTGTTCGCAATTACTGGTGCTCAGCGCTACTCTATTGCCAGCACGCTCCAGCCAAGCAAAGTCACCATCACCACTAAATAGCTCGTCCGTGTAGGGCTGGTACATCACGCCGAGGATGGGCTGATCGCCATCAAATAACGCCAGCAAAATACCCCAATGCAACATGCCGGTCATAAAAGCTCGGGTACCGTCGATGGGGTCAATCACCCACGTAAGGCCATTGCCTGTCTGTAAACCGTACTCTTCACCGAAGATGCCATGCTCGGGATAGGTGGCTGCAATGGCCGATCGAATGGCACGCTCACCGGCCTGATCTGCCAGCGTGACTGGGTCGAAGCCTGCTTCAGCTTTGTTGGTTACCTGCAGGTTGGAGCGAAAGTACGGCAGAATAACTGCGCCAGCGGCCCGGGCGGCGGTTCGAGCAAATTGCAAAAATTCGGCGCGCTGACCTTCCGACAGAGTAATTGCCGGACTGTAAGCAAGAGTGTCTGACATGCGATCCTCCTAGTGCGGACACAAGTCTAGCACTCGTCAGCCTAGAACGAAGTCGCGGGTTTATGACCAACCCGGATCGGCGACCGACATCCTAAAACATGAACCCAATACTTGGCCCCAATACTTGGCTCCAAAGCATGGCAAAGGACGCAACTTTTCATCTTGTTGCCACACTCAAGCGTGACATAATTGCATCACATGTCTAAGCACGATCTCACTCAAGGCCGAGTTTCGGCCGCGCTCGCCCGCCTGACCGTGCCAATGATGGCTGGGGTGTCGTCCAGTATTCTGGTGCAGGCGCTAGAAATGGGCTTTATAGGACAACTCAGTACGGCTCACGTCGCTGCCATTACTTTTACCTTTCCCCTAGTTATGGTCATTACTGGCATCGCCCTTGGAATCAGCATCGGTACGTCGTCGGTTATCGCCCGCAGTGTTGGTACCCAGCGGCTGACACCCCAAGCCGAGGCAGTAACAGACAATGCACTGCGGGCAGGCGACGAAGTTGCAATGCTGGCCACCCACAGCATGATCTTGGTCGCTGGACTAATGATGGTTCTTTCCGCCCTGTGCTGGCTCGCCATTGACCCACTGTTCACCGCCATGGGGGCGACCGCGGAACTGTTGCCGTTGATCCATTCCTACTTAGACATCTATCTGCCTAGCACTGTGTTGTTCACCGCAACCATGGTCTGCGGCAGCATCATGCGCGCTAATGGCAGCGCCAACATTCCCGGCGCGGTCATGACCATCGGCGCCGTCATTAACTTACTTCTCGATCCGATCTTCATTTTCGGCTGGTTTGGCTTTCCTGCCATGGAGCTTGCCGGCGCTGCTACTGCTATGACCCTGACTCGCGCAGGCACCTTGGCCGTGCTGTTGTGGTTCGTCTTGCAAGACAAGATGGTTTTGCGCGAAAACCATTTTCGTCACTGGTATCGCTCGGCCAAGCGTATCCTGCACGTTGGTCTGCCAGCCGTGGCGACCAACTTAATCGGCCCGATTACCGCTGCCTACATCACTTATCTCATCGCCGACTACGGCGAAGCTGCAGTAGCAGGCTTTGGTGTTGCCAATCGCATCGAGGCGGTGGCCGCCATGCTGATGTTCGCTCTTTCAGGATCCATCGGGCCATTTGTCGGACAAAACTGGGGCGCACACCGGGTTGATCGGGTACGCGATGGCGTGAGAGCTAGTTATGTCTTTTGTCTGGGGTGGGGGTTATTGGTGGCCACGCCCCTTTTGCTTTTTGGCACTGCTATTGCCGCGTTCATTGATACCTCGCCTGATGTGATTAACGTGGCCGCAACGTATTTTGCACTTGTGCCGCTGAGCTATGGACTTTGGGGCGTGTTAATGACGTCCTCCGCCTCATTCAATGCGTTAGGTAAGCCCCTACCCAGTACGGCTCTATCCTTCGGTCGCATGCTAATCGTCTACATTCCACTGGCGACGGTGCTAAACGACAGCTTCGGATACGTTGGTATTTTTGTTGCGACCGCGCTGAGCAACGCCATATTCGGCATTATCAGTTGGCGCTGGTTTGCGCGACGATTGGATGTAATGGCTGGCCAACTCGTGCGCTAAAAGGACCCGGCGATGGCGCCTAGCAACACCCAGTCAAGCCTCTGAAAACACAGAATAAGAATCGAGGATCTACACTCATGTTTAAACGTCGGCTGCTGACGCTCTCATGTCTAGTGATCGCCACCATTTCGGCGGTGCTCATGCTGCCACTTGTGGTCATTGTGACCCTGTTGTTAAGCACGTCACCAAGGTATCGGACAGCCCCGCAGGCGCTAACGTTCATTTATGGCTTCTTGCTATTCGAATGGGCCGGTCTAAGCCGCTTTGTCTGGGTACTCGCGCGCTACCCAAGGCACGAACAGATGGAACGAAATCGAGCCATACAGTTTTGGTGGGCACAGAGCCTCTTCGATATGTGCCAGAAACTTTACAAATTACACATCGAAGTGACCGGCGCTGATGCCCTCGAGGGCAACACTGCACTGCTCTTGTCGCGTCACTCCAGCATGGCAGACACTGTGCTACCGCTGCTATTTTTCGGCAAGGTTCGCCGTGAAGGGCTGCGCTATGTGCTCAAGCAGGAACTGCAGTTGTTGCCTTGCTTAGACATTGGCGGCCACCGCCTTCCCAATGTTTTTGTTGATCGCTCCGGAGCCGATTCGGCCAAGGCCATCAAAGACGTTAGCGATCTAATGGCTACTGCAGGTGCAGACGAATCGGTGCTGATTTATCCTGAAGGCACCCGCTTCACTCAGAAAAAACACGACCAGTTACGCACTAAGCATCCGCGGCTACAAGACCTGTTGGATCGTTGGCCAAATCTGCTGCCTATGCGACTCGGCGGCGTTACCGGAATGCTCGCAGCTAACCCGGGCAAGGACTTGGTTTTTTTAGCCCATGCGGGTTTTGAAGGCTCTGCCGACATACGCGACCTGCTCGGTGGCGGTTGGCTCAATCAGCGTGTGCGCCTGCATTTTTGGCGGGTCCCCTACAGCGAGCTACCAAAAGACAATGTGCAAGATTTTCTGTTTGCTGGGTGGGACAAAATGCAGGCGACAGTGACAGAGCTGTTGACTGAGCTGGAGCAAGCCAGCTAGCGCTTTAGGACGAATCGCCCAGCACGGCCGGAGTACCCTTGTCTGCTGATGACAACTCACCCTGGTAGGCGGGTATTTTTTGCAGCAACTGCTCCGACATATTGGCGAAATGCGCGAGCGCAGAACTTTGCGGCATGAGTTCGGCGACGCAGGAATCCTCCAGTCCCCGACACATATGACCTAGATCATCAAAACCATAGCCAGCATAAATACCGAACAATGTATGCAACTCCGCCGCAGCGGCAGCAAGGTCTTCGCGCTGCAAAGCCGCCTGCAGGGTGGCGTGACGCTGTTCTACCTCAAGAACAAAGACAGTCAATGCCTCGTGCAAGGCGCTGTCCCCCAATAGCACACGCATTTCTTCAACTTTTTCGCTCAGCACCGTGCTGGACAAATCCGCTTGCTGGGCTAACCACATATCTACTCGGTTCAACAATGCCTCGTAATTAACTGGCTTGGCCATGAAATCATTCATGCCGGCCTGCAAACAGGCTTTTTCGTCCTCCATAAACGCCTTGGCAGTGAGCGCGATAATGGGTTGGCTGTAGCCGTTGTTGCGAATCCACCGGGTGGCTTCGAGGCCATCCATACCGGGCATTTGCACATCCATTAAAATCAGGCCATAGGCCGTTGAACCTTGCCCCTTACGCTTCATGGCGGCGCAGGCTTCGATGCCGTCATCGACTACGTCTACCACATAGCCATGCCGCTCAAGCATGGCCTTAACCACCAGCTGGTTTGGCTTACTGTCTTCCACCACCAGCACACGTCGGCTGCCCGAGGCGTCCGCTGTGATCGTTTCTGTGCTAAAGACCTCGACAGGCTTAGTCATAGCTGACAGTGGCAGCGTTAGCACGAACTCGCTGCCCTGCTTAGGCGCAGAGGTAACGGTGAGTTGGCCATGCATGAGCAGGGCCAACTGCTTACTGATGGACAAGCCGAGGCCACTACCCAGATATTTGCGCCGGTCTGAGTCGTCCACTTGAACGAAGGCATCAAATACTTTGTCGAGCTGCATCTGCGTCATGCCGATACCGGAGTCGCGCACCTTGATCCGATAACAGGCATTGGCGGCATTGGGCTCGTCACAGTCCAGCGCGATATCGATTCGCCCTTGTTCCGTGAACTTCACCGCGTTGCTGACCAAATTGGTCACAATCTGTGTCACCTTCTGCGCATCACCCAGTACCCAGAGGTCCTTGGCGGCACCGAAACTGCACGCCAACTCGACGCCGCCCCCATGTAAGTTAGGCCCCAAAAGATCCGCTACATCCTGTACCAAGGTAGCCGGGCAAATCGCCCGCAAGTCGTTGGACATTTCGCCAGCCTCGACTTTGGAGTAATCCAACACATTGCTTAGCAGTCGCATAAGACGCTGCGCCGCTGTCTCCGCGGTAACCAGCAACGACAGTTGGTGTGCATCTTTTTCATCGGCCTTAGCCATACCAAGTATGCCGAGCAAGGCGTTTAGCGGTGTACGAATTTCATGACTCATGGTCGCGAGAAAGCGGCTTTTGCTCATATTTGCCTGTTCTGCTTGCTCGCGCGCGCCACGCATCTCCTGCTCCAGCGCCCGCCAGTCCCGCAAGTCGCGTATCTCAGTACCAAAGTACATGCCTTGATCGGTATTTATGGCGTTAATGGTCAGCTCCACGGGGATCTCACCACCATTTTTATGCAGCGCGGCGAATTCGACCCGACGCGCAATCACTTCGCCTGCACCGACCTGCAAAAAACGCTCGAAGCCCTGCACATGGTCCGCCCGCCAGCGCAGCGGGATAATATGCTCGGCCATATCAGCGCCAATGATTTCATCCCGAGTAAAGCCCAAGAGCGTTTGCGCCGCCGGGTTGTAATCAACCACCACTCCTTTTGCATCGACGACAATTTTGGCACTCAGACTGCTCTCCATCAGCAAACCATAAAACTCGGTG
>JAACDW010000055.1 GCA_009936775.1 Pseudomonadota bacterium | reverse complement strand
TAGGTGAGCGCTTTCGTCAGTAGTTTGTCGGCTTCGTTGAGTCGTTCGGCAGCAGTGAGAATCTCTGCATATGCACCGATATAAAGCACGCTTTGCCTGTTGTGCTCGTAGAGGGTCTTAGCCAGTTCAACAGCCTCGGCGTGCTCGGCAGCTCGGCTTAGCGCCAACGCGAGCGCATACTGGGCGGCTAAGTCTTGAGGCTGTGCGCTCAGCGCTTTGCGGAACCGCGTCACCTCAAAGGCCGGGCTGACAGCATACTTTAGCTGTGCCCGAATTCGCGCTACTTGATAGTCCAAGGCCTGACCGGGGTCCGGGGCGGTCGCCGAGCCATAGTTGCGCGCCTGATTTTTTGCATCGCTGATGCGTGTTTCTGACAGTGGGTGGGTGAGAAGGAATTCCGGCGGTCTGCGGGTAAAGCGATAAGCCTGCTGCATCCGCTCGAACATACGAGCCATTGCGTTAGGGTCGATATTCGCTCTGACCAAGGTGCTCAGGCCAATGCGGTCGGCTTCCTGCTCGCGCTCGCGGCTGAAGCGCAACTGTTTTGATTGGCCAATGGCCTGTGCCGTTGTCAGCGCCGCCACCCCAGCATCAGTGCCACCGGCAGCACCGACCAGTACGGCGGCGAGTAGTCCGATCATGGTAGGAATAGACGATGCTTGCTGGGCCTGCAGGCCCCGGGCGAAATGCCGTTGGCTCAGGTGGGCCATTTCGTGGGCAATCACCGAGGAATATTCCGCAACATCTTGGGCGTAAATGAGCAAGCCTAAATTAATGCCTACAATGCCTCCGGGCGCAGCAAAGGCATTGATGTTGGGGTTATCGACTACCGCAACAGCCTGCAGCGGCTGCTGCATTTGTGAGTGCTGGGCTAAAAAATTGATATGTTGCTCAACGTAATACTGAATCAGCACATCGTCAGCCATGGGCAATGCCGCATTCAGTTGCTTGAGAAACGCAGCGCCTATTTGTGCCTCCATTTGTGGCGAAACAATACTCGAGGCCCCATCGCCAAGGCTGGGTAAATCGCGCGGGTCGTTAGCGGCTGTTGCCGAGCTGCCTGGAGCCAATAGGGCGAGTAGGGCGAGGAGGGCGAGTGCCGCTCTCGCCCAAGGGCTTTGGCCTGCATGCCGCAATGTGGCTAAGCCAAAGGGAATGACCGGCCAGCGCAGCGTCACTGATGGGTTACGCAACATGGCCGTGATACTACGCGATCATTTAGCAGATTGAATGGCTAAACTGTCTGCAGGACTGCGACTGCACCACAAGTACTGACGACGCTGTGGTACATTGGGGAGCATGAGCGCAGAGCAACTGACAGCCGATATAGAACTCGATTTACAGGGACTGATGTGCCCCATGCCGCTGCTGAAGGCAAAAAAAGCATTGAATGGTATGGCCCCAGCGCAAACGTTGCATGTGCTGGCAACAGATCCGGGCTCCAAGCGTGATTTCGAGGTATTTAGCCAGCAAAGTGGCAACGAGCTACTGCAGGCTAGCGAGCACGAGGGAGTCTTTTCCTACCTGATTCGGAAAAAAGCATGAATTTCATTGATGTGTTGGGTGGCTGGCTTAACCGCTACTTTTCCCGCCCCGACGCGATCTTTTTGGTGGCCGCGTTGCTGGTGGTGTTTGCCGTGCTTTACACCTTGGCCGGCGCGCTTGCGCCGGTGCTTACTGGCTTGGTGATCGCTTTTTTGCTGCAAGGCTTGGTGTCTCGTCTGGAAGCCTTGGGCTGGCCCCGCCTGCTGTCGATTTGCGTGGCCATGGTGGTGTTGATAGGTAGCGTATTTGCCATCGTACTGCTGGTGGCACCACTGCTGTGGCAGCAGGCCACCAGTCTGCTCGCGCTGGCACCTAATTTTGTCGGCATGCTGCGTGATGGCCTGTCGAGCTTGGCCGAGCGCTTTCCTGAATTCATTACCGAAGAACAGATCTTGGGTGTGGTGAACGAGAGCTCTAAGGAACTGGGTAACCTCAGCGCGTTTCTTCTCGAAAGCGCATTTTCCCAAGTGTTTTCTCTTTTTGGGCTACTTATTTATCTGGTCCTAGTGCCTATCTCGGTATTCTTTTTGCTTAAAGACAAAGAGCTATTGATGGCCCATACAGCCTCCCTATTACCCAAGGAACGCCCGCTGATTGATGCGGTTTGGGTGGAAATGAATGCCCAGCTAGGTAACTACGTGCGTGGCAAGGTGGTGGAAATTTTGCTTGTAGGTTCCGCTACCTTTCTTACCTTTTTGTTTTTTGGCCTGAATTACGCAGCGCTGCTGGGCGTGCTGGTAGGTATTTCGGTACTTATTCCCTTCATTGGAGCGGCGATTCTCACGCTACCGGTATTTGTTATCGCCGTGCTGCAGTTCGGCTTGTCGCTGGAGCCTGGCTGGGTGATGCTGGCCTATGCTGCAATTCAATTTCTCGACGGTAACGTGTTGGTGCCGTTACTGTTTTCTGAGGCGGTGGATTTGCACCCCATTACCATAATCGTCGCAGTGCTTGCCTTCGGCGGACTGTGGGGTTTGTGGGGGGTCTTTTTTGCGATACCGCTGGCTACCTTGGTGAAGGCCATTTATACCGCTTGGCCACGGGCCGCTGAAGACGCTGATTCAACTGTTGATGTTTAAACGGATGTAACCATGGCCCTCACAGACTTTTTATGGCGCCGCAGTATGGCGCCAGTGCTTGCTATTTTGCTCGCCGGTTGCGCACAAATAACCCAGGAGACCGTGACCCAAGGCACTGCTGCAATAGGCGTTGCCGGCGGCATGCAAAGAGCAGCTGCTGTAGCAGCAGGTGAAACCCCGGTGCTTGGGGCCGCTGCGGGTGCGGCGGCAGCGGACACCGCAGCGGCGGACGCTGATGCTGAGGAACCAGAAGAAGAGCCAGACGGCCTGCCATCTGTTGCGTCGTTTGTCGAAAACATGCGGGCCTTCGAGGGCTTTTTTACCTTTTATCAAAACCCCGATGACGGTGGTGTGTACCTGCGCATACCCAAGCAGCAGTTGGGTGCCGAGCTGATTTATACCGCCACGGTAACCGACGGCGTGGTTGCTACCGGTCTGTTTCGTGGTCAATACCGCGACAACAAGGTTGTTAAGTTATAGCGCCACTTCAACCGTATCGAGGTGGTTCAGCCCAACACCCGTTTTTATTTTGATCCGAACAGTCCCCTGAGTCGGGCGGCAGATGCCAATGCTCCAGACGCTGTGCTCGCGGTTATGGAAATTGTTGCACAGGATCCTGAATCGAATGCTCCGGCTTCGGCGCAGAAACCACACAGCGGTGCAGTATTGGTGAAATTCAGCCCTGTGCTGTTGAGCGAAAATCTGGTGCAAATTAAGCCAGCGAAAAATCCGGAAGTGGCCCCCGGTAGCCAACTAACCCTTGGCAAGTTCAGCAAAGAGCGCTCGAAAGTAGCGCGGCTTGCCAGCTACCCGGACAACGCGCTGGTGCATACGGACTTGGTTTACGAACTCGCAGCGCCCCTAGTGGCCGGTGGCGACGATGTGACCGACGCTCGGGCCATTACTGCAAGTGTGCAGCACAGCTTTATTAAAATGCCCAACGACGACTACCAGCCTCGCCGTGACGATTATCGGGTAGGTTTCTTTAGTGATCGGGTGACTGATTTAACCAGTCGCGATCCTGCACCATACCGTGACCTGATTAACCGCTGGCACTTGGTCAAAAAGAACCCAGAGCTGGCATTGTCAGATCCGGTTGAGCCCATTGTCTGGTGGCTGGAAAATACTACTCCTTACGAATTTCGTGAAACGATTACCAAGGCTGCGCTGAGCTGGAATGCTGCCTTTGAGGCCGCGGGTTTTAGTAACGCCATAGTGGTCAAGCAACAGCCGGATGACGCAGCGTGGGACGCCGGTGATATACGCTATAACGTGTTGCGCTGGACTTCGTCTGCGACCCCACCCTTTGGAGGATACGGGCCGTCGTTTACCAATCCGCGCACTGGCCAGATCATTGGCGCCGACATCATGTTGGAGTTTGCTTTCCTAACCAATCGTTTGCGTGTTCAAGACCTGCTGCGGCCAGACGATGCCGGCGCCAGCAACTTGCCCGCACATCATTGCTCGCTGGCTCAGCAAATGCAGGCCGACTATATTTTTGCTCAACACGCCTTGCTCAGCGCAGCAGACAACGCCACGCTTGCCGAACGCCTCACCGAAGACAGCCTCTATATGCTGACACTGCATGAGCTGGGCCACACCTTGGGCCTGACTCACAATATGCGCGCCAGCCAGCTGCAGGCTGATGTATTCGATCTGGCTGCGGTCAAGGCTGGTGGCTTGTCAGCGTCAGTAATGGACTATGAGGCCGTCAATGTTGCGCCTGATGGCAAGGCGCAGACATGGTTTTATCAAAAGCGTCCCGGGCCCTATGACGTTTGGGCGCTACAGTATGGCTATGGCGATTATTCGGCAGATCAGCTGCAAAATGTGCTCGCCCGGTCGGGCGAACCCCAGCTAGCCTATGGCAACGACGCCGACGATATGCGTCGCTCTGGCAATGGTATCGACCCGCATATCAACATCTATGATCTCAGTAGCGATGCTGTTGGTTATGCAGAAATGCGGCTGGCCCATCTGCGTGCCGTGCAACAGCGCCTGCCTGCACAATATCAGGGTGATACCTATCAGGGCTTGGTCAATGCCTTTGCTGCGCTGATGAGTCAGTACCGCCGCTCCGCTGGGGTGGTGTCTCGCTATGTGGGCGGTATTCATATTGACCGGCAGCCACCGGGACAAAGCGACACCCAGCCCTACACGCCGGTAGCCGCGGCCGAGCAGCGTCGGGCAATGCAGGTACTGAACCGCTACTTGTTCGCGCCCGACGTGCTGCAGGGAACACAAACGCTGCTCGCCCAACTGCAGCCTCAGCGCCGTGGTTTCGATTTTTACGGCCAGCCGGAAGATCCCAAAATTCATGCGGCTCTGCTCACAGCGCAGCGCAGTGTGCTCATGCATCTGTTGCATCCCAATACGCTGCAGCGCCTGACAGACAGCCAAAGCTACGGTGGTCAATACAGTGTGCACGAAATGTTGGGTACTCTTACCGACGGCGTTTTTGCGGCGGATATGGAGGTGAGCGTTAACAGTTACCGGCAGAATTTGCAGACCGAGTATGTGAACCTGCTGGTGGCGGCGGTGAGCAGTCCCATGCACGGCCACAACATAAAGGCCGCTGTGTATGCACAGTTAAAGCAACTGGCAGCAGCGCTGGCGGCGAAGAGTGCAATCGCTGAAACTGCTGGCCTCGACGATCCGACACGGGCGCACAGTGGTTATTTGGATTTTGTTCTGCGCAAGGCGCTTACCGTTGCAGATTAGCGCCCAACGATGTTTGTTCGAGGTTCGCCTGCGTGGTCGGTGCTTGTGACCGGCCATAGCTCTGCGTACCATTTCGTTTTCACCCATTGAGTAGGCCACTGATATGTTGACAGGGAGTATTGTCGCGCTGGTCACCCCCATGCACGAAGACGGTGCCGTGGCTTGGGATGCCCTCGACGAACTGATTGAATGGCATGTGCAGAGCGGTACCCATGGCATTGTGCCCATGGGTACTACCGGTGAGTCTGCGACACTGGACACCGAGGAACATTTGCAGGTGATAAAGCGCACGATTGATCGTGTTGCAGGCCGGGTACCGGTAATCGCCGGAACAGGCAGTAATGCCACCGCAGAAGCCATTCATCAAACTCAAGAAGCCGAAGCTGCTGGGGCCGATGCCTGCCTGTTGGTAACCCCATATTACAACCGGCCCACCCAAGAAGGTTTGTTCCGTCATTATGCAGCCATCGCTGAGGCCACTGCTGTGCCCATCGTACTGTATAACGTGCCACCCAGAACCGGCTGCGACTTAGCCGCTGAGACCGTTGGGCGATTGGCAACAATCGACGGCATTGTTGGCATTAAGGATGCCTGCGGTGACGCGACTCGGGTGACGGACATTCGCGCCGCTGTCGCTGCTACAGCGGTAGAGGACTTTTTTATTCTCTCTGGCGAAGACTCGCAAACGCTGCAAATGATGCAGCTTGGCGCCGTTGGCACCATTTCAGTAACGGCCAATGTGCTGCCTGCGCAAATGGCAGAATTTTGTGCTGCTTACTTGCGCGGTGACACGGAGCGCGCTGCGGTAATTGATCGATCATTGCAGCCGGTGCACGACATCTTGTGCGTCGAGTCGAGCCCAACGCCAGCGAAGTGGGCCTTAGCCAACATGGGCCGCATGCCCGGCGGTATTCGCTTACCGCTGATTCCGCTCAGTACTGAGCATCATCAAGAAGTGAGCCGGCGCATACTGACGGCAGGGAATGACGAATGAAAACTTACCGCTTCTGGGCTGTGTTGGCCTTAGCCTCGGTGCTAACCGGCTGCGGTGCGTTACCGTCGCTGCCCTTCGTTAGCAGTGCAGAAAAAGCGCCCAAGCAAACCTATGTAGACTTGCGTCCCCAGCCGCCGCTGCAGATTCCTGAAGATTTGCAGCTCAGCGAAGCAAGTCAGGTGTCGGGCGTGCCGCAGATAGAGGTGCAGCGTAACGCCTCGTACTATCCCAACCGCCCGCCCTTGCCGGACGCAAAATACGCCGCGGACAATCGTAACGAGGTGCGTGTGCAGCGGCTGGCTAATAGAAATTGGTTGGTGATTCCCGAATCACCGACAACAGCGTGGCCGAAAATGAAACAGTTTTTTGCCGATAACGGGGTCGTACTGACTGACGACCGGCCTGAGCTGGGTCGTTTGAGTACCGACTGGCTGGCGGCGACTGGGCGTCCGGCACGAGATGTGGTGCGCTCGTTACTCGCCACTGCCCGCAGTGAAGCCGGTTTGCAGAGTGGCGAGGATCGTTTTCTGATTCGCGTTGAGCAAGGCCTGCAGCCGCAATCTACCGAAGTACATTTGCGCCATGACAACGATGCTCTGGGCGAGGCGGTCGGTATTGATCTAGTGCAGGTGCAGAACCTAAGTTCTGACCTAGTTGCTGCGGAAAAAGCACTGTTGGAGCAAATTGGTGCCTATGTTGCCGCGCGGGTGGCTGAGAGCACGGTATCCAAGGTCGCGCTGCAAATTGGCAGTAACCCTAAAACCGATATGCGCCGCAATGCCGACGGCATCCCGGAGTTGAGTTTTTACTTGGACCGTGGCCGCGCGGTGGCCTCTCTGACTCAGTCCCTGCGAAATGCGGGTGTCATCGTCAACGACTCGGACAGCAGTGCTGGCCGCTTTGATATCAGTATTCCCAGCGAAGTGCTCACCGGGGAAAAGGGTAGTGGTTTCCTGTGCCGGGTGACCTTCAGCTGTGGCTCGAAGGGTGCGACCAATGTCACCTTGCAGATGTCTGCTGCGGTCGCAACGGACAATGGTGAGGCCTACAAGATATCCGTGCTGGAAGATGGCGAATACCTGGCCGATGTGGACAAGGCGCAGGAAATTTTGGTGCTGATTCGTGAGTTTGCGACTTGAACAACGGGTTAAGTGCATGGGCGTAGCATCGCTGGGTAGTGGCAGTCGCGGCAACGGTACGCTGGTGTCCATCGGGGGTGCCGTCTTTCTGGTGGACTGCGGCTTCAATCTGAAGCAAACAGAGCAGCGGCTCGCGCGCCTGCAACTCAGTCCTGGCGATTTAACCGCTATTTTAGTCAGTCATGAGCACAGCGATCATATTGCCGGTGTCACCGCGTTATCGCACCGCTACTCCATTCCCGTCTACGCCTCATACGGTACGCAAAAAAATGGACCAAAGGATTTTACCTGCCATGCTTTTGATGGCGATGTGCCGTTTGAAGTGGCTGGGGTTACCGTGAACCCGGTTGTCGTACCCCACGACGCTCGTGAACCTACTCAGTTTGTGCTGCAGCATGAGGAAACCAAGATCGGGGTGTTGTCCGACCTCGGCAGTATTACCCACCATGTGATTAACCAGTTCAGTGACTGCGACTATCTGCTGCTGGAGGCCAACCACGACAGCGGTATGTTGCAGCGGGGCAGTTATCCTGCCGCGCTAAAGCGCCGAGTTGGTGGTGACCATGGACACTTGTCCAATACCCAGGCAATAGAACTGCTGCAACGTATAGCGCACACCAACTTGCATGTGGTGATAGGGCATATTAGCGAGCAAAACAACGACGCTAGGCTGGTGGCGGAGCTGTTTGCCGCGCTGCGTCCACAACTGGGTAGTTTGAGCATCGCCAATCAGCAAGAGGGTCAGCTGTGGGTAGGCGAGCAGCCTATGACGCGCCAGATATCCTTCGATAAAGTTATGTAAAATCGCTCCTGCAGCGACCGACCGTTAGCCTATTTGCCAGTAAGGGATCACCCTATATGCCAGCCATTCATGTCTCCATGCAAAACTTCCAAACTGACGTGGTGGACGCGTCGCAGCATACGCCTGTGGTGCTGTTGTTCTGGGCCGAACAAGTACCGCCTTCGGTAGAGGTAAAAAACCTCTGTGAGCTTGTGTTGGCGTACTATGCCGGCAAGGCGGTGCTGGCGCTATCGGACGTGGCTCAGGACCAAACCTTGGCACCACAACTGCAGGTGCAAGGGCTGCCGAGTATTCGCATCGTTCACCAAGGTGCTATCGCGGAGCAGATTGATGGGCCGGTGGACGAAGCCCAGTTGCGCACCATTATGGATGGTCTCACCCAATCGTCTGTGGAGGCCATGCAGGGTGACTTAGATCAGCTTATAGCTTGCGGTGACTTTGCCGGTGCGGCGAGTATTTTGCAGCAAAGTATGCATGATGAGCCCAACAATCAGGCGCTACGCGTCGAATTGGCTGATGTACTCATACGCAAGGGCGACCTAGACGATGCGCGCACCGTGCTGGGTTCTGTTCCGCAAGACACCGAGGGCCGCAGCCGACCACAAAATAGGCTGGAATTTTGCGAAGAGGCCGCGGCCATGGACAGTGAGGCGGCGTTGCAGGCAGCGGTGACTGCGAATCCG
>JAACDW010000054.1 GCA_009936775.1 Pseudomonadota bacterium | reverse complement strand
TCAGTCTCAGTCTCAGTCTCAGTCTCAGCTTCGATCTCTGTCTGCGGCTCAGGTGTTGCCTCTGCTTCCGTTAGGCGAGATTCTGCAGTGGCGTTAACCTCTGCGGCATCAAATGCCGTCAGCGCAGCGGTGGGGTCTAGCTGCTGGTCGTCATCTGCAGTTTCGGTCTTCGGTGGTTGATCTGACATGTAATCCTAATATGCGTAGTAATTTATCAATCGAGGCAGCTCTAGTGGGCGGCCAAAATTTGCTCGGCTGACGCTGTCTTAATGCACAGGGTCAGAATGTCCATGGCGGCATGAATTTCTTCCAGCGAGCCAAAGGTCGGGGCGATGCGAATGTTTTTATCCTGCGGGTCGTCGCCGTTCGGGAAGGTAGCACCGGCGGGGGTGAGTGTAAGGCCCACAGCCTTAGCCATGGCAATTATTTTTCTCGCCAGACCAGGATTAACATCCAGAGAAACGAAGTAACCACCCTTGGGTTTGGTCCAAGTTGCGATGCCCAAACCGGCCAACTCGCGAGAAAAGATATCCTCTACCAGCTCGAACTTGGGCCGCATGATAACTGCGTGATCGGCCATATGCGCCCGCAGCCTGCCCTGCAAGAACCTCACATGACGTAGCTGATTCACTTTGTCCGGGCCTACTGTGAGTATGCCCAGATGGTGTTCAAGGGCATTTAGCACTGTCTCCGAGCCAGCAACGAAGGCGACGCCAGCACCGGCATGGGTAATTTTAGAGGTAGAAGCAAATTGCACCACATGATCTGCAGTACCTGCCGTTGCAGTGGCGTCAAATACAGAGGCCAAGGTGTCGCCTTCGTCATATAGGTCGTGTACGGCATAGGCGTTATCCCAAAGTACGACGAAGTCAGCGGCTGCAGCGCTGCCCGGCAGCGCAGCCAGTTCTGCAACAACTTTATCGCTGTAGGTGCAGCCAGTGGGGTTGGCGTATTTCGGCACACACCAAATACCCTTCACGCTGGGGTCTGCTGCCGCTGCGCTCGCAGCCTGCATGTCTGGCCCGTCTTCGTTCATGGGAATGGGAATCAGCTCAATTCCGAAGTGGTCGGTCAGGCTGAAGTGCCGGTCGTAACCGGGCACCGGCGCTAAAATTTTAGGTTTATCGGTATTCGTCCACAGGCGGCCATCGTTCCACAGGCCCAGATCCATGGCAGTGCGCATCACCAAGTGCATGATGCTCAGGCTTGAGTTGCCGGCAGCCATGACGTTTGCCGCAGGCACGCCCATAAGTTCAGCGCCCAAGGCGCGAGCTTCTGCAATGCCCCTCAAGCCGCCGTAGTTGCGGGTGTCGGTGCCGTCTTCAGCAATGTAATTGCCCTGCAACGCGCCGTCGAGACCATCACTGAGGCTGACCTGTTCTACGCCAGGCTTGCCACGGCTTAGGTCAAGTTTCAAATTGCCGCCACCAAGCCCTTGGTACTGGTTTTGCCATTGGCTCAATTGGTCGCTTAGCTCTTGTTCGCTGCGCTGTTGTAGTGGCTGGTTAGTCGTCATAGTCCTGTGGCCTCGTGCAGATTTAGCATCAGGTTCAAATTTTGGATCGCCGCGCCCGCTGCCCCCTTACCTAAATTGTCGTAGCGGGCGCACAGCACCAGGCGTGCGGCGTCGCCGAAAACAAACAGATCCATGTGGTTGGTGTTGTTGCGCCCAGTGGGATTCAAGTAGTTGCCATCGAGCATGCTGCGATCACCAAGTTCAGCGACATGAATGAACGGCTCCCCCGCGTAGCGTTCGGCTAACACTGCCTGTACGGCGGCGGGAGTCGCGCCGCCCAGTTCGCTGGCAAACAGCGGCACTTGAGTGAGCATGCCCTGATCGTAATTGGCCACCGTAGGCACAAAGATCGGAGCAATACTGGTGCCACTGAATTGGGTCATTTCCGGCAAGTGTTTGTGGCCCTGATCCAGCCCGTAGCTCTGCACCGCAATAGTGTTCGCAGTTGCGGTATCCATCGCCTGAAACTGTTCAATCATCTGCCGCCCGCCGCCGGAATAACCCGATACCGCGTTGCAGCGTAGTGGTGTTCCTGGGTCCAGTACGCCGGCGTCTATGAGCGGGCGTAGCAGTAAAATAAAGCCCTGAGGATAGCAGCCGGGGTTGCTCACATATTGGGCGCTGGCAATATCGCTGCGACTGCTGGCCTGCAGCTCCGGCAAGCCGTACTGCCACTGGGCGTCGGTGCGGTGGGCAGAGCTGGCATCTAAAATTCGGGTGTTGCCGGCGGCCAACACCACAGACTCCCGGGCCGCATCATCGGGCAAGCACAAAATGGCGACGTCGGCGCTGGCCAGCAGTTGCGCCCGGGCTGCCGGGTCTTTGCGTGTTGCCGGATCTGCCTCTAGGACCTCAATGCTGTTATGTGACGCCAAGCGTTGGCTGATTTGCAGGCCCGTGGTGCCCGCTTGTCCGTCAATAAATATCTTCTTCATGTGCTTTTTGTGTGTTGCCGCTATAGCTGCGGGTTAGCGCGTGATTGGTTTGTGCCTGCGCGAGATGGGACGCATGCGAGCGCCAAGAAGTGTACGGTCAATCCGCCTAGCTGTTAAGGGGCACTAGTCGGTATTTGTATGAAATTCAAAGACTTTAGCGCGAAACACGGGATCGATATGAGCTAGGGTTTGCAGCAGGGGTTGATCCGCATAGTGGCGTTGACAGCTGTGAATAAACTGCAGGGTTTTGAGTCCGTCGAACCAGTCGTGTACACCCTGCAGCCGCCTTGCCGATGACGGGTTCTGTTTGCCTATGCGCCTAGCAAAGCGTGCAAAGCCAATGGCGGCTAGGTGATGGGCGACCTCGTCAGCAAAATCTACTGCCGGGTTGGCTGCCCAATGCTCTAGTGCCTGCACTGCCTTGCCAAGCGGGATAAAGCACTCGGGATGGTAGCTCAGGTAGGTGTTGCCACTAGGGTCTTGAGCGAGGTGCTGGACAATATCCTGCAGCGCCGGACCGGTACCAAAGGGCACGCGGGTAGAGAGACGGGCTTCAATTTTCAGTATGGGTCCTGCAAGTCGCTCCACACCGGCAACTTTGCGAATCTTGTTGAGCAGGTAAAAGTCCTCACCGGCTGGGCGTCTTGGGTATCCGCGTACCGCGACATAGCTAGCCGCATGCACGGCAATTGTGCTGCCAAGGCTGTGATGCGCGTAGCGGCTGCCTGCCAACTGCAGCCCGGCAACGTAGTAGTTCATATGCTGGTCGTAAAGTTGGGCCGCTAGATGCAGGGTAGGGTCATGGCTGTGGTGGGTATGTGGATAAATTTTTGCTCCGCCGACCAAGTTCTCGGGGTTCTCATAAAGAAGTTGGGTATAACCCTGGGGGAATTCCACGTCGGCATCGCTTTGTAGCAGCCAGGGCGAGCGCAGACGCCCAAGATGCATGAGCGCAAGCGCTAGGTCGCAGCCGATTTTACGCGCCAGTCCCACCCCCTGCTTGGGATTTAGCTGCCGCTCTGGACTGACGCGGTCGACCAAGATGACCTGTGCAAAAGCTCGACTGCTGAGCTTGCTAAGCAAGGCAAGAGTGCGCTCAATCGCATCGGGGTCACCACCTTGGGGGGCATTAACTACCAGCAGGATCAGTGTATTGGTGCTGTCCAACGCCGTAATTTGCTGCTGCAGGGCAGCAAAACGCTCATCGAGAACCGGTATGACCAAACAACCTTGCCAGATGTGTGAGGTGTGCAAAGTTTGCAAGGGCAAGCCGCTGACATTTGCCGGCACAGTGGCGCCCGAGTAAAAAGCCTGCGCCTCGGGTTCGGCGTAGCGCGCGAGATAGTGCTCGATCACGGGTGAGCGCTGCTCGCTAGTGCAGGGCAGGGCGTATGGCAAGCTCAGCGACTATGGCATTTTCAAGCCTCGCTAGCTCGCAACAGCGCTCGTCCACAGGCAGATGCGAGCAAAGCTGTCGAGCCAATCCCACGAACAAATGCCAGTGGCGGGCTTCGCTTTTAGTAATCGCCTGATAGAACTTCTGTAGCTCTGGATCTTGTACATGGGCGGCGACCAGGCCAAAGCGTTCGGCGCCGCGACGCTCCACAATGGCGCCAATCAACAGTCTATCAAGAAGGAACACGGCGGAGTCTTTGCGCACCAACTTATTTAGCTGGGTGATGTAAGGGTCTTTCAAATCTGCTGCTGGCGTCATGCCCTTGCTCATGAGCAGGCGCATAACCTCTTTATAGTGGTTGAGTTCCTCAACGGCCAAGTCGACCATGGCGCTGACCAGTTCCGGCTGGTCTGGATAGTGCGAGATCATGCTCAGGGCCATCCCCGACGCTTTCTTTTCTGCCGAAGCATGGTCCTGCATAAAGGCTTCAAAATTGTTTAGCACACAGGCCACCCAAGCTGGGGGCGTAGCCGCCAGCGGTGTGAGCATGCTGACATCGAGGTCGGCTGCTATGGGCGGTATATCGAGTTCAGCCATTGGCCAATATGCGTAATTTGTTGCTGGCAGACCTGATGGCCCATGGCGTATTCCTGCCACTGTACCTGATAGGCAAGGTCCATGAGCGCCTGTCGGGAGGTAATGGCGCGAGTGATGGGAATGGACGCGTCGTTGACCCCATGGGCCATAAAAATGGGCGTATCTACATTGGCGAAGCCTACGCGTTCCACCAAGTGTTCGTGATCGTTCACATAGGTCGACAGTGCCATGATGCCGCGCAGGCGCTGTTGGTGTCCGAGGCCCAGTTCCAGCGCGATAACGCCGCCTTGGGAAAAGCCTGCAATGGTAATTTGGTCGTAGCTGAAACCGTTGGCGACCTCGGCTTCCACCAGTTGGTTTATGGCCTCCACCGAAGCGTGAATGTCGTCATTGCTGGCCAGTGGCGATGCCGGATCGATATCGTACCAAGCGCGCATTTCCATGCCGCCGTTGACGGTTACCGCCCGCACGGGGGCATTGGGAAAGACAAAGCGCAAGTTAACCTCCAGCGGTAGCATCGGCACGATGGGTTCGAAGTCTGTGCCGTCTGCGCCGAGGCCGTGCATCCAGATCACGCAGCCGACAGGG